>NZ_JBAQQF010000039.1:0-11362 GCF_049295055.1 Psychrobacter sp.
CGCCTTCCCTTCCGACTGGGTGGCATTATACGCACATTTGAAAGAGGGTCAAGGGGTTTCGAAGGGTTATTTGAGAGATATAACTCGATAGCTTAATAGTAGTATAGTTATCAAGGGGTTGGGGTTAAAATTAAATTTCAACTTACGATTTATAATCTCTTAGTCTTAATAACCATCCGAACTTTAGTTTCTTTCCATTGGAATCTATATGCCTTTTAGACTCCTATATTACATGTAGTTTATTATACTACCCTATTCAACCCCATCTATAAGACTGCTTACTGTTTCAATAGTTAACTATACCAACTTATAATTGGTTTAGCTAACAAGGTATTGATAACTGTATCTTTAACTCTTATATGCCTAATAAGAATTGCTTATATACCTATTATTCATATCTATCTATTATAGGTGGAACCACTACATAGATAGAACGGCCGTTTTATATAAGATATGAGAATGTGAAGCTATACGCTGTGCCTTGCTATCTAGTGTTAATAAACAGTTTTTGCTATAATAGCCGCTTTTATAACATTACTTAATAGTAATTCTGCCTAGCCTTATATAGAAGGTAGCTCGTTTTACATTATGGTGATTCGACTATAGCTATTAGGTGACCATTAATCCTAATGCTGTATGAATCTAAGCTCAATACTTTTAAGTAGTATCTCTTTCTTACAACATATCACAGTGCTGGATATAATTGACGTAGTCTCAAGGTTATATGATTGATGGTTGCAATCATCACTGCCAACGGACTCAAAAAGGTGAATAGATTATGGTAGCGATTACTTTACCCGATGGTAGCGTAAAAAACTTCGAAGGTAATACGACCGTCATGGAAGTGGCACAAAGTATTGGGACAGGACTTGCTAAAGCGACCGTCGCTGGACGTGTGAATGGTCATTTAGTGGATGCACACGACCCTATCGTTGCTGATGCTAAAGTCGAGATCATAACGCCAAGAGATGATGACGGTGTCGATATTATTCGCCATTCTTGTGCCCACCTATTAGGTCATGCGGTTAAGCAGCTATATCCTGATGTAAAAATGGTGATTGGTCCGGTTATCGATGATGGCTTTTATTATGACATTTATAGTGAAACGCCGTTTACACCTGAGCACATGGAAAAAATCGAAAAGCGCATGATGGAGCTTATCAAGCAAGATTATGACGTTATTAAGAAGATGACGCCACGTGCTGAAGTGATTGAGATCTTTGAGTCACGTAATGAAGATTATAAGCTTAAGCTTATTAATGATATGCCAGGCGAAGAGGCTTTTGGTCTCTATCACCATCAAGAATATGTCGATATGTGCCGTGGTCCGCACGTGCCAAGCACAAGATTCTTAAAAGTTTTTAAACTAACAAAGATGTCAGGCGCGTATTGGCGCGGTGATGCAAAGAACGAACAGCTACAACGTATTTATGGGACAGCTTGGGCAGATAAAAAAGATTTAAAAGCTTATATTCAGCGTATTGAAGAAGCAGAAAAACGCGATCACCGTAAAATTGGTAAAGCGTTAAACCTATTCCATATGCAAGAGCAAGCACCGGGTATGGTTTTTTGGCACCCGAACGGTTGGACGATTTATCAAGTACTTGAACAATATATGCGTAAAGTACAACATGATAATGGCTATGAAGAAATTAAAACGCCGCAAATCGTCGATCGTAGCTTGTGGGAACGTTCAGGACATTGGGGCAACTATGCCACCAATATGTTCACTACTTCTAGTGAAAGCCGTGATTATGCGGTAAAGCCAATGAACTGTCCTTGTCATGTACAGGTATTTAATCAAGGCTTAAAGTCTTACCGTGAATTGCCATTACGTATGGCGGAGTTCGGCTCGTGTCACCGTAACGAACCTTCGGGCTCGCTGCATGGCTTGATGCGCGTCCGTGGTTTCACTCAAGATGATGCACATATCTTTTGTACCCAAGCACAAATTCAACAGGAAGTGGCAGACTTTATTAAGCTCACCCTCGATGTCTATGATGATTTTGGTTTTAAAGACATTATTATGAAGCTGTCTACCCGCCCTGAAAAGCGTGTCGGTAGTGAAGAAGCTTGGGACTTTGCCGAAAAAGCATTGGCTGATGCGCTAGATAACTCAGGCCTTGATTGGGAATATCTACCGGGCGAAGGCGCTTTTTATGGTCCTAAAATCGAATTTAGTCTTAAAGATTGCTTAGGTCGCGTCTGGCAGTGCGGTACGATTCAGGTCGATCCAAACATGCCTGAACGTCTTGATGCAGAATTCGTCAATGAGCATGGCGAGCGCGAAGTGCCTATTATGTTGCACCGTGCCATTCTAGGATCATTTGAGCGTTTTATTGGTATGTTGATCGAACACTATGCTGGTTGGATGCCTGTATGGCTTGCGCCGCAACAAGTGGTGGTGATGAATATCACTGATAAACAAGCAGAAACCTGCGAAAATGTCGTTAGTGAGTTGAAAAAAGCAGGCTTACGCGCCATTAGTGACTTGCGTAACGAAAAGATTGGATTTAAGATACGAGAGAAAACATTAGAACGTATTCCCTATATGCTAGTATTAGGGGATAAAGAAGTCGAATCAGGCAGCGTCAACGTCCGAACCCGCGAAGGCGAAAATCTAGGCGTGATGAGCGTAGCTGAATTTATCACATTAGTAGAGACAGCTGTCACCGAAAAAGGCCGACAGAATCAAAAAACAGATCAGGAGTAATACCTATTAAACAGTCAAACCGTTTGAACATCAATGAAGATATCAGTGCCAAAGAAGTCCGTCTGGTTAAAGAAGATGGCGAGCAAATGGGCGTGGTCGATATCGAAACCGCGATGAAAGCAGCACGTGAAGACAGTCTAGATTTGGTCGAATTGGTTCCCGAAGCCAAACCGCCGGTATGTAAAATCATGGATTATAAGCATTTTCTCTATGATCAGAAGCAAAAGGCGAAAGAAGCTAAGAAAAACCAAAAACAGACTCAGCTGAAAGAAATGAAGCTACGTCCTAGCACCGAAGAAGCCGATTATCAGGTTAAACTGAGAAAAATCGTTAGCTTCTTAGAAGACCAAGATAAAGTTAAAATTAGCATTCGTTTCCGCGGACGTGAAATGGCGCACCAAGAGATTGGTCGCAAACAACTTGACCGTATCATTGAAGACACTGCAGATATCTCAAACGTCGAACAGTACCCTAAGATGGAAGGTCGTCAAATGGGTATGCTGTTAGGTCCTACTAAGAAAAAATAATCTAATAGATAACCACCATTGGCGGTTGCTGTAAATCTATATAGATATTTATAATCTTAACCATCAATATGCTGCGGGATATTGGTGGTTTTTTGGTATGTAAATCTATAAATACAGTCAGCTTAAAATAAAAAAATTATAGTAACGTTCTACTGCTATGAATTTTTCTTGCTTGCTGTTCGCAAGCATGACAAATACTGCAAAGAACTTCTGGCAGTAATACTGTATGACTTGTAAACATATGAAGCCTACGCTGCTTTACAAAACCCATCTTCTCAACCTTTTCATTACACGGTAATCTAAAGGTCTATTTTGTACCTCTTAATAATAATTCTAATAAAAACGATTAAACAAATAACAATAACGTCTATCCCAAACATTATTAATGGCATTAACAATAAATAAAAACTCTTTTCAGATATTATAGGAAACTCTATGCAAGAATTAACCCCACCCGAAAACACCTCTACACCAAGTATCACTTTGACTGCGCCGGCAGCAGTTAAAGAAATACAAAAAAGCGAAGCCGACCAAATGGTCAAGTTGGATGAAAGTCAACTTCCAGAACTTGATGCCAAAGTTGATGCTTTTGTCGATCACGTGATCAACAATTCAGTGCACAGCTCTGAGTTTAAGCAAAACGTCCAATCTATTCATAACTTGGGTAATAAAGAAATTCGCGAATCGGCGCAAGTATCTAACCGGATGTTAGAGTTGCCAGCTAAAAGTCTCAATGATAGCTTATTTGATAACTCACCAATTGCTAAGTCTCTTACTGAGCTGCGCGGCATTGTCGAAGATTTAGACCCTAGTAAGAAAGAGCTGACCAGCTCACGTAAGCTGTTTGGTCTCATCCCATTTGGTAATAAAGTACAAGATTACTTTCGCCAATACGAGTCAGCGCAATCCCATATCAATGCGGTAGTGACAAGCCTTTATAATGGTAAAGATGAGCTGCTCAAAGACAACGCCATGATTGAGCAAGAAAAAGTCAACATGTGGGAATTGATGCAGTCTATTCGTCAATACGTCTATGTTGGCAAAAAAATTGACGAGCAGCTAGAACAAAAAGTCTATGCAATAGAAGCAACTGACCCTGAAAAAGCGCGTATTATTAAGGAAGAGATGCTATTTTATGTGCGCCAAAAGAATACAGACTTTTTGACCCAATTGGCTGTAAACGTCCAAGGCTACTTGGCGCTTGATACCATTCGCCGTAATAATTTGGAGCTCATTAAAGGGGTTGATCGTGCGACTACGACTACTGTATCGGCATTGCGTACGGCGGTAATAGTGGCTCAAGCAATGACCAATCAGAAGCTTGTCCTTGACCAGATTACTGCTTTAAACAAAACAACCAGCAGTTTAATTGAATCGACCTCGGCGATGCTAAAACGCCAATCAGGCGAGATTCATGAGCAAGCGACCAGCAGCACCATTGAGCTTGATAAATTACAAAACGCCTTCAATAATGTCTATGATACGATGGATATGATTAGTAATTATAAACTTGAAGCGCTAGAAAACATGAAGCAAACGGTCAACACATTGACGACGGAAGTGGATAAAGCACAAAAGTACTTAGATAAGTCAAATCAAACTACCGTGCTTGAAGTATCAAAAGAGTTGGATACTAAGAAAATTACGAATAAATCCGGCTCTATCGATATCTAAAATACATCGGTTACTTTTATTATTGAAGGTAACCGTTACCTGCTATCGGACGCACATAAGACAATTGACGCAAGATATTACAGCGTTGTTCGTGTTAAGATAGTCCTTATTAATAATTTAAAACAGATACGGTACTTTATGAGTTGGAATGATCCAAACGCCTCGGCTGAAGCCCAAAAATACATTAACCCTGTTCCTAGTCGTGAGCTGATATTGAGCACGATTACAGAGCAAGGTGAACTTACGCATCAGCAGTTGGCAAAAGTTTTTAATATCACTGATCCTGATCAATTTGATGCTTTAGGCAATCGCCTGAAAGCGATGGTTCGTGATGGACAGGTCAATCGCGATGGTCGCCCTTATCGCTTTCGTACAGTGACGCAGCACGATGTCGTTAGAGGCACAGTGTCAGCCCACCCTAAAGGCTTTGGCTTTGTATTATTAGCTGATATGCCTGATTTATTTTTGCATGAAAAACAAATGCGCTGGGTATTCAATGGCGATATCGTTGATGCTATCGGGACATCAACCGATAATCGTGGTCGCATGGAAGGTCGTATTGTCGATGTGACCGAACGTCATCAAAACCATTTTATTGGCACACTTGCTCAGGATGAAGATGGTTATTGCGTAGAGCTCGGTAGCCCTAACAATCATCAACCGATTACCGTTACTGAAGATAATGTGCAAGCACTGGGCGCGAAAATCGGTAGCCCTGTAAAAGTGGATGTCATCGATTGGCCGAACCAACATGAGTTTGCGACGGGTAAAATCACTGAATTACTCAATGATGACAATGACCGCGAGCTGATTATTGAGACCACTCTATTAAACTACGATATTCCTTCTGAGTTTAATGAAGCAGCACTCAAACAAGCCAATGACTATCGTGAGCCAAGTGGAAAAGACTTAAAAGGTCGTATTGATTTACGTGATGTTCCGTTGATTACCATTGATGGCGCAGATGCACGTGATTTCGATGATGCCGTATTTGCTGAAAAACGTAGTGGTGGTAACTATCGCGTTTTAGTCGCAATTGCTGATGTCAGTCATTATGTCACCCCAAACTCTCCGCTTGATTTAGATGCTTTCGAGCGTGGTACTTCAGTATACTTCCCGCACCGTGTGATTCCGATGTTGCCCGAAGTACTATCAAACGGTCTGTGTTCATTGAACCCTAACGTCGATCGCTTATGTATGGTTGCCGATATTAAAGTCTCTCGCGCAGGTAATGTCACGGGTTATGACTTTTATCCGGCAGTGATGAATTCACAGGCGCGCTTAACATATGATCAAGTGAATGACTATCTTGCCAATCCAAAAGATAGCAGTGTGCCTAAGTCATTAACCGAAAATAAAGAAGTCAAAAAGTCGGTCGATACCTTACATCAATTGTATGAGTTACTGCTCAAAAAGCGTGAAGAACGTCATGCGATGGAGTTTGAAACGGTTGAGACTTATATTGAGTTTAATGAAAAAGGTGGTATCGCTGCTATCTTGCCACGTACTCGTGGTGATGCGCACAAATTGATTGAAGAGTGCATGCTGCTTGCCAATACATCTGCTGCAAACTTCGCGCTAAAAAACGAGCTGCCTGTTTTATATCGTAACCATGATAAGCCTGATGGCGAAAAGTCGATGCGTATTCATGAATATGCTAAAAACTTTGGTCTAAGCTTCCCAGAAGAAAGCCCAACCCAAGCAGATTATCAGCGAATTATCGAAGCAACTAAAGACCGTCCTGATGCGATTAGCATTCATAGCATGTTATTGCGCTCGATGATGCAGGCCAATTATTCACCCGACAATATCGGTCACTTTGGTTTGGCGTATGACGAATATAGCCACTTTACCTCGCCTATTCGCCGTTACCCTGATTTAATGCTACATCGCGCCATTAAATCAAAGGTGACCAATAGCCCGCAGCCAGTAATGGAATTCTCTTTAGATGGGGCTGGTACGCAAACCTCAGATACAGAACGCCGTGCTGAAAAAGCATCACGCTATGTAGAGTCGTGGCTCAAATGTCATTATATGAAAGATCATGTCGGCGAAGAGTTCGAGGGTGTGGTGACTACGGTTACAAGCTTCGGTTTATTCGTCACATTAACTGATCTTTATATCGATGGCTTAGTCCATATCTCGAACGTCGGCAATGACTTCTTTGTCTATGATGAGCAGCAACAGCAGCTTGTCGGTAAAGACAAAGGCACGTTATTCGGCTTGGGTGATTCAGTCAAAGTAAAAGTAGCTGGCGTAAATATGGATCTGCTACAAATTGACTTTGATTTAAAAGAAAAGCTGCAAGCAAGCAAGATGAATCAAAGCAAAGCGAATCCAGCTAAGAAGAGCCCAGCTAAGAAAACGAGTAGCCGCAACAATAAAGGCGCTAGCAAGAAAAGCTAGGTTTGAATAAAAATCTTATAATAAAAAAGGCTAACGTTATCGTTAGCCTTTTTTATGTTTGGTACTTTATAACAGCTGCTTAAATCATTATTGCGCACTGCTCATCTGGTCTAAACGTTCCTTATCCGCTTGCTGTGCCTGATCTATCTTGCTGGTAGCATTATCAAGAATGGCTTTCGGTTGCTGACCTAAAGGCTGACTTGCAATACTTTCTGATGCAGCTGATTGCGTAGTAGTGTCTGTTGGCGTAGAAGCAGATGCTGGCTCGTTGCTATCAACTACGGCTGTAGCATTACTATCATCACGGCCACCACTCATCATATTAAAACCAATTAATAGAACAAAACCTGCTAATGCAAAAATAATGATGTGTTTCATTTCCATGGGTAGCGTCTCGTATATTTAGAATAAAATGTTTTAATATACGTTTTTCTGCATTTTTCGTGCCTACTTTTATACATCAACTACTCTTGCGGGCTGTTCTTATCCAATAAGTCAGGCTCATCTGTATTCTCAGCGATTTCTTGTTCCACTTTTTCCATTAGCTTCTCATCGGGACGTGCGCTAAGTACGTCATCGTCATTATGTCCTTGCAAGATATGCTTAGCACGCGCTTTCGCTTGTTTCTTATCTTTATCATCCATTGTACTTTCATTAAAATCAATTGCATTAATATTAGAAACACTTGCTTGGGTAGGAGTGTTGGGTGTAATTAGGATGTCAGTGCTAGTGTTATTAGCGTCACCATTACCCTGTAAGTGGGCAAATGCTTTTTCTATCTTATGATTAAAACGTAGTCGATAAATAGGTTCGGGTAAGCTAAAGCCTTCATTTTCTAAAGCGTGCTTCGTTTCACGAATAGCGATACTACGTGCTTTCAAAAAGTCAGTTTCTGATTGGTTAACCCATACTTGAAATTCGAGAAGGATGTTAGAATCGCCAACTTCTGTAATAATAGCAATGGTTTTAGGCTTTTCTAATACAAAGTCTAACTTACATATCGCGTCAACTCCGACCTTAATAGCTGCAAGTGGATCATCATTGGCATCAACACCTAGCTCAAAGGTAAAACGGCGTTCAGGATTTTTAGTATAGTTTAGGATGGTACTTTTAAAGACTTCAGCATTAGGAATACGTAGCTGATTACCGTCTAGGGTCATCAAAATGGTCGCGCGAGAAGTTAGACGTACTACAATCCCTTCTTTGCCATTAATCACAATTTGATCACGAGCACGAAACGGCTGGCGAATACTAAGCATTAAGGAAGCAATATAGTTTTCAATGGTATCTTTTACGGCAAAACCGACCGCAATACCAATCACCCCCGCTCCTCCTAGCAGCGTCCCTAAAATGGTCTCCGCCCCAACTAAACTTAATGCCAGTATCAAACCGAAGATTATAAAAATGACTCTGACGGTTTGTGATAATAATTCAGCGACAAATGGATTAGGTGTCAAACGTTGCCACATTTTTTGCCGATTAGATAACCAGCTACCAAACCATGTCACGATACCGAAAATTAAAATACCCACCAGTAATAACGGTAAAGCTTTAATCAGCGTCTTACCTTGATTTTTTAGACCTTGATAGACTGTGGTGACGTTATCTTGCACATCTAGGGTGCGATTGATTTTGTCTTCAACAGTGACCACATCGGTTAAACGGTTGGTTAGATTGATGGCTTGCTGAGCTTTTTTCTCATTAGGAGTTTCACCGGTTAAGGTAACCACACCTTGCTTGACGCTGACATCAACGGTTTTTAAACCTTCAATTTCAGAAAAAATACCACTGATACGTTGACGAATATCATTGTCTTTTAATGGAGTTGGTGTGGTTTCAATTTGAGCGTTATTGGTACTCTCACCGCCTATACTAGGCGGTGGCGTAATGGGCAAAGGCGCTGTCGGTAATTCACTACTATCTGAAACATTGCTAGTGGAAGAATCACTATTAGAAGAATTATCAGGAGCACCATTACTAGCAGAGGCATTAGAAGTACTGTCAGCAAAGGCGTTAGAGGCCTTAGAATCATTAGCAACACTAGAAGGCTTAGTTGGCTCAGCCGTTACTGTGTTTTCGATATCTAGTACGGTCGCTACGCCTGCTAGCTCCTCACCAGCTGCATAAACTGGCAAACTATAAAAAAGGATGCTTAGTAGCAGCAGACATTGACCCCACGCGAGCAATTGCTTTCGTGTAGAGGGATGGTCAATATAAGCGGCCATAAGCATCCTTTGTCGTTATCTATTTATTTTAAGCATAGATAATGTTGCGAATAAATTATTAAGGGCGATTAAATGTCCAATTTATTTATGACTGTCTAAATAGTTTTGCGCTTCGCCCAAATCTAAGGTGCCTTCATAAATAGCACGACCAGTAATAATACCTTCGATACAGTGGCCGTAAGGCTTTAGCAATTCAATGTCTTTTATATCCGTCACGCCGCCAGAGGCAATCACAGGTAATCCGCCTTCACGTGCTAAGTTGACCGTTTGCTCAACATTAACGCCTTGCATCATGCCATCACGGTTAATATCGGTATAGACGATAGAAGAGACGCCAACATCAGCAAAGCGCTTAGCAAGTTCTGTGGCTTTAGTATCAGTCACATTTGCCCAACCATGAGTGGCGACCATACCGTCTTTAGCATCGATACCAACGATAATATGACCCGCAAATTCACGGCACGCTTCGGCAACAAACTCCGGATCTTCCACCGCTTTAGTACCAATAATGATATAGGTCAAACCGGCAGTGATATATTGCTCGATAGTTTTCATGTTACGTACACCACCGCCAAGCTGAATCGGCAGCTTAGGGAATGCTTTGGCAATATCATTAACCACACTTCTATGAACCGGCACGCCATCAAATGCACCGTTTAAATCGACTAAATGTAACCGGCGCGCGCCTTCTTTCACCCAACGCGCTGCCATTGCTACTGGGTCGTCAGAGAATACCGTATCGTCTTCCATACGGCCTTGTTTTAAGCGCACACACTTGCCATCTTTTAAATCGATAGCTGGGATAATGACAGGGACAGCACACATATAGCATTCCTTATAAAAAGCGATATTAATAATAAAAATACAATCAAAGTTTCATGATACGGGATGTTTTAAAAATTCAGTTAATCAATAACTTAATATAAACCGATTAGAATAACAAATTTAAAAAGGGGGTTATGAAAAATTCATACCAGTAGTATCTAATGACTCATTTATCTATTTTATTTGGTATTAATGACCTTTATAGCTGCAAAAAACAGACAGTCATAACCATAAGTTTTAGCACCAATAGTTACTGGCAACATTAGGTAAATCCAATTACCAACTGGCAATTTTAGGTCAATTTAGCGTATAATCCTAGGTAAGTTTGTATTTGTGCGATAAAACCGAATCGTCTGTTGTTTATAGATGATTTCAATGAGCGCAAGATAGATGGCAGTGCAGAATTAGTAACTCTGCTAAAAGTTGGGTTATCAACTACTGTTATCAAGCCATTAAGCTTGCCCTATAATCATAGGTTATTAAACAGCGCTTAGATAGCTTTCACTCAGTATCACAAGTCATTTATCTCTCATTTATATTCAATCGAATGAATAGCGCTGTTTAAATCACACAATTATTATGAATTTGAAGATTTTAATAAATCGTATAGTAAAACTGTATTTTATCTAAAACTGTCCTTTTAGGATGGCATTGGATTTGAGTGTTTTAGTATGCACCTTGGTAGCCAGTCGCCACTTTGGTCATTCGAATAAGACATTAACGTGTTGTTAAGGAGTCTAAGGTCAGCGTTAATACTCTTACTAGTAGTTATGATCATGCGTTATTTTTAGAGATCCTTTGTCACTATCCTACTATAGGAAGAGAGACGTGGGGGCTTTATTGAATGACGCAGATGTTCATGCTACCGATATACCAAACAGGACGTCTGGTATCGTTTTAGACTATGGACTAAGTTTTCGCTTATGATTACCATCAAAAAAGGTTTGGATTTACCCATCACTGGTGAACCCTCCCGCGAGATATCTGAGCAC
>NZ_JBAQQF010000040.1:0-40345 GCF_049295055.1 Psychrobacter sp.
ATAACGGTATGGGTCAAACCTTACTGTCACGTGAAAAAGCCAAACGCGTTGAGACTTGGAATTTCCTTGAAAAAATCTCTGACAACGATGAGATTGTAAAAGGTATTATTTCTAGCAAAGTAAAAGGTGGCTTTACCGTAGATATCGGTTCAGTACGTGCGTTCTTACCGGGTTCTTTAGTAGATGTACGTCCTATCCGTGATACGACGCATCTTGAAGGTAAAGAGTTAGAATTTAAAGTTATCAAACTTGATCAAAAACGTAACAACGTTGTTGTTAGTCGTCGTGCGGTTATGGAAGCTGAAAACTCAGCTGAGCGCGAAGAGCTATTGAACAAACTTGAAGAAGGTATCGAGATCGAAGGTATCGTTAAGAACCTTACTGATTACGGTGCATTCGTTGATCTTGGTGGTATTGATGGTCTATTGCACATCACTGATATGGCATGGCGCCGTATCAAGCATCCATCTGAGGTTGTTGAAGTTGGTCAAGATCTTAAAGTTAAAGTACTTAAATTTGACCGTGAGCGCAATCGCGTTAGCCTAGGTCTAAAACAACTAGGTACTGATCCTTGGGATAACGTTGGCGGTACTTATCCAGTAGGTGCAGTCGTGAAAGCTCGCGTAACCAACTTGACTGATTATGGTTGTTTCGCTGAAATCTCTGAAGGTATTGAAGGTCTAGTACACGTATCAGAGATGGATCATACCAACAAAAACATTCATCCATCGAAAGTTGTTCAAGTGGGTGATGAAGTTGAAGTAATGATTCTTGATATCGATGAAGAACGTCGTCGTATCAGCTTAGGTATCAAACAAACCCTAGCCAATCCATGGGATGAGTTTGATAAGAAACATGAGCGCGGTGATAAAATCACTGGTACGATCAAATCAATCACTGACTTCGGTATCTTTATCGGTCTAGATGGTGGTATTGATGGTCTAGTTCACTTGTCAGACATTTCTTGGAATGAAACTGGTGAAGATGCTATCCGTAACTACAATAAAGGCGACACCGTTGAAGCAATGGTATTGTCTGTAGATTCAGAAGCCAACCGTATCAGCTTAGGCGTGAAACAATTAACGTCAGATCCATTTAACGAATACTTAGTCAACAATGACCGTGGTGCTATCGTTAATGGTAAAGTAAAAGAAGTAGACGCTAAAGGTGCTACTATCGAACTTGCTGACGAAGTTGAAGCGTATCTACGTGCCTCTGAGATTCAACGTGACCGCGTTGAAGATGCGACTAAGCATCTGACTGTTGGTGATGACGTTGAAGCTAAAATCATCAGTGTTGATCGCAAAACACGTAATATCAGCTTGTCAATCAAAGCGAAAGACGAAGCTGAAGAGCGTCAAGCGATTAAAGATCTTGGAAGCACTAGTACAACGACTACTACGGCTGCCGGTTCTGATGCACAACCAAAAACTATTGGTGATTTGATCAAAGAACAAATGCAGTAAGCGATATACTGTTGATATAATTATGATATAAAAAAAGCGACTCCGGTCGCTTTTTTTTACGATTAAATTTCGGTGTTGATAATAATGTATAAGGATTTCTTCTAAATAAGGAAACTCTTATTTCCATTTACATGAATATCCGCTATCATTTGCAACATTGAGTAACGAGATGTGAATCTAAAACCGAATAATAAATGAGCAGCTAAACCAATGCTTATTAGTAATGATTTAATCATTTATATGATTTTGGCTCACAGTTATCTTATCCATTAATCAACAAGGCAAGCGTGATAATGCAGCAACCAATTAACAAGTCTGAATTTATTAGTAATCTGAGTGCGAATTGCGACAATATGACAGATACCATTGTCGATGACGCAGTACGTGAAATATTAAATTTGATGACCCATACTTTAGCCAATGATGGTCGAGTCGAAGTGCGTGGGTTTGGTAGCTTTTGTCTCCATCATCGCCGCGCACGTATGGGGCGCAATCCTAAAACAGGTGAAAGTGTGCCAGTACCTGCCAAAGCGATTCCACATTTTAAGCCCGGTAAAGCATTACGTGAAGCGGTTAATGCTAGAGTTGCAAGCGGTCAGTAAAGTAACTAGGATTTGAGAAGATTAAAACTTTTACCATTAAAGTATTAGTTTATTTCTACTTAGACAGAATACTGGGCAATATATAATCGTAATCATCAATTAGTAGTCTTAGTTTTTTGTTAAACTGTCTGTACTATTAAAAACTTAAGGATACGTCTGATGCGCTTCTTACTGTTCGTGTTACTGTTTTTGAGCTTTGCTTATTCGCTTGGTTTGGTGTTAGCAAATAATACTGACATTGGGGTGAATTTACTGTTTTCACAAGCGCCTACGATGAACTTAGGCTTGTTACTGATAATTTGTCTCATGCTTGGTATCGTGATTGGTATCTTATTAGCGTTGCTTATTTTCCGTGTCCTACAAAACAAGTGGGAAATCTCGCGTCTGCAAAAGGCAAATACTAACTTGCAAGAGCAGGTAGCACAAGCCAATGTCGTTATCGACCGCCAAGCCAACTCTCCAACGGTAGAAGAAGCAATCTATGGCGCAACTGCTGTTAATGTACATGCTGCAACAGCAGACAATTTGGATGAAGGTGCAAGCTTAACCAAGCAAAAGCGAGAGTTTTGATTGGTTAAATAATGTACTTTTGCTGATGATTTTATGTACCATAATTTGATAAACCTGATATAAAGTGACATATCTATGAATAATGCAATTAATTCTCCAGTCATCGTCGCATTAGATAACATGACGAAGGATGCCGCTCTTGCACTAGCTGACCAATTAGATCCAGCGTTATGTCGATTAAAAGTAGGTAAAGAGCTATTTACTCGCTGTGGTCCTGAAATAGTAAAAGCACTACATCAGCGTCACTTTGAAGTATTTTTGGACTTAAAATTCCATGATATCCCTAATACTACCGCACAGGCGGTATTGGCTGCCGCTGAGCTTGGCGTATGGATGGTAAACGTTCATGCAAGCGCTGGCTACGATGCAATGTCATTGGCAAAACAGCGCTTGTTAGATGGTGATTATGAGACCTTGTTGATAGCAGTCACCGTCCTGACTTCTATGGATAACGAGGCACTTAGGCAAACCGGTGTCACTGACGGTTTGGATGCACAAGTGAGTCGATTGGCACAATTGACCAAGCAAGCGGGTCTTGATGGTGTGGTTTGTTCAGCACAGGAAGCGAAAACACTTAAAGCCTTATGTGGTCATGATTTCAAACTTATCACCCCTGGTATTCGTCTGCTAGATGACAGTACAGACGATCAAAAACGTATTTGTACGCCAAAACAAGCGTTAAGTGATGGCTCTGATTATCTGGTGATTGGGCGCTCAATTACCCAAGCCACAGATCCTGCTGCTAAACTGCAAACGATTCTCCAGAGTATTGAGTGATATATTAACAATTGAGTAAGAAGTAAGAATTTCGAGATAAAGTCATTCAAAAAGACAGCCTAAAGCGCTGTCTTTTTACTTTTTGCCAGTTGGTAAAAAGGTGCTAAACTACTTAGATTTATGCTCATACCAATTCCAAAGAATTATGGCTGGCTATTCAAACTCGTTTAATCTAGCAGATGTAGCTCTTACGCTTGTTTCCCTTGCGACGCAAATTCTTGGAAATGGTATTATTGATAATATTGGATCATATGAAATTACAGATTTTGAGCGACTTACATATTGATAGTTATGCTCGTCAGTCGCATCCGATGGGACATATCCCTAAAACTGACGCAGATGTCGTGTTAGTGGCAGGAGACACTGCAAATAGCGACATTGCTATGCCATGGCTACAAGAGCAAGCAGCGCGCTTACAAGTCCCTCTAATTACTATCGCGGGCAACCATGAATACTTTAATGAAGATGTACTGCATTTTGATAAAAAGTTAGCAACTTGGGACAATTATAGTATTGAGTCGAAGCAAGGCGTTCGATTTTTGCAATGCCAGCATATGGATATTGGTGAGATACGAATCTTAGGCTGTACGCTTTGGACCGATTATCAGTATCAAGCTAACGAAGATACCATGGCGGCGGCTACGCGCTTTATGCGTGACTACAAACAAATCTATGCTGGCGGCGAGCTATTTTCACCTGAGGTATCGATGCACATTCATGCTGTACAACGCCAATGGCTCAAGCAGGCATTAATGACCGCTAAAGACTTGGGTAAAAAAACCGTGGTGATGAGTCATCATAGTATTAGCCCGCTATCAGTCTCTGAAAAGTATACTAATTTACCGAGTAATGCCGCTTTTGTCAGTGATTTGTCGGGATGGATGCACGAGGATTGGGCACCGACACTATGGATACATGGACATACGCATGAAGCATTCGATTACCGTATTGGCAATACACGAGTGATTGTCAATCCAAGAGCTTACCCTAATGAGGTAAGTAGTACAGCGTTAGCGTTCGCATGGGACAAAGTAGTCGATATCAATTAAAGATGGTTTTATAGCTATAAAAGTCTCTGCTATTAGTAGAGATTTTTATAATACTAACCACGCTTCTCTGACTGTATTTCTCTGAGCAGACTTATTTATAGCCATGCTAGCTTATATTGCAACTGGATTTGTATTGTCTTCATTGTTGTCAAAAAATCTGCTACGCTGCTACTATGAGCAAAAATCCTAATAACACCCTACCAAAATTATCCGCTGAGAAGCTTGAGAGCCACACTCCGAGTGCACCAGCGCCTTCGCACCTACCTGATAGTATGATTTCTTCGGTGAGCTTATTGCCTGAAGATAAGCGCCTGATTTTATTTACCAGACACTCTCTACGTGAACGCTCTGATGGTAACGGCTTTGCCAGCTATCAGTTACCACTAACACCTAAAGGTCGCGTATTGGCAAAATCTTGGGGTCGTTGGTTGTCAGGACATCTGCCATATTCACTCGATGTCGATAGTATCTCAAGTCCGATTGGTCGCTGTATCGATACCGCGCAGCTGATGCAAGAAGGAGCAGGGTTACGGCGAGCTATCTCGCATCAATCGTTGTTGGTTGAGCCTGGCAGCTTAGTCACTGAGCCTGACATTGCCAACCCAGTATTTAAAGAAATTGGTGTGCTTAATTTTATTAATCGGTTCTTACAAGGCAATCTTGAAGGTACTAAAAATGCTTATCAAGGTGGTCTTGATATTTTATCGCTTTTTTATCAAAATCAGCCGCAACATGGGCATCTTATGCTGGCCGTCAGTCATGATACCTTGCTATCTGCATTCTTAGCGGTGATGTTCGATGTCGTCGAGATTGATTGGAACGATTGGCCAAAGATGATGGAAGGGGTGTTTTTATGGTTTGATGATAAACCATTTGAGCAAGCAAGTGCGCATTTTGTCTGGCGCGGAGAAGTTTATGTGCGTCCGATTCATACCTTGTTAGATGGTTATCGCGCTGCAGGGTTTCATCCAAGTAAACTGCTACTACCACCAGAAGTAAAATGGACATAAGCTGCTATATGTTAAGTGTTCAATGGCTTTTGAGTAGGCATAAAAAAACCTTGCCCCGGTATTAGAACCAGTAACAAGGTTTTAGTTATCATGCTATAAAAGCATCATGCGGTCTAAACGCAACCAATCTTAAGCTTGTAAGCCTTTGATTGTTTTGTTTAGGCGGCTCTTACGACGAGCAGCTTTATTCTTATGAATAATACCTTTGTCAGCCATACGATCAAGAACTGGTACCGCTTTTTTGTAAGCTTCGGTAGCCGCGTCATAATCTTTAGCTGCGATTGCCGCATCAACACGTTTCAAATAAGTACGAACCATAGAGCGTTGTGACGCAGAGTTCTGACGACGTTTGGTGTTTTGACGGGCGCGTTTACGAGCTTGTGCAGTATTAGCCACGCGAATCTCCTTGATAAAGACAGATAATAATATGAATGTGGATTACAGTAATGGGTTTAACCATCATATTTGACGAGCAGCCGTCTCGTCAAATATGACGTCGATGTCTAATATTAAAGCATCTAATACTAATAGATCATCGAAAGCGCCATGGCTGTTTGGAATAATTAAACAGCGTTGACGTGTAAAGGCGGTTATCTTAGCAAATTATCACGCTTAGAACAATATATTTGATGATTAATGCTTAAAGAAGTTATGCTGTCATATGGGCAACTGGATTTTTTGGGTATTTACTCGATGTATATTAAGACGTTACTCATGATTATGGGCTTAATAAATACCTTGGCTGATAAAATCTCTTACAATAAATACCGCATAATAACCTCAGTTATCCATTAATTTAGGTATGATACTAAATCGATGGATGTTAAAAAATCCAGTTTCTCATCATTATAAATCTTCTCACACTATATAAATGGATAGGATATGCAGCGAAAAGCAATTGTAATTGGTGCGACAGGACTGGTAGGGCAGCATCTTGTTAAGCAGCTTAGTGAGCTGTATGACACGTTAATTGTAATCGCACGGCGTCCGCCACGTTACATTAATGCCAGTATGCGCTTTTATCAGGTTAATGATTTTGACAATTTAGCTGAAATCTTTGCAAGCGTTGGTGTTGACCGTAAGACCGATGCTTTTAGCTGCCTTGGCACTACCAAAAAGCAGGCTGGTAGTGATGAAGCTTTTCGGAAAGTCGACCATGATTATAATGTTAATTTTGCCAAACTTTGCCAAGACAAAGGTGTTGAGAACTTTTTTTTATTATCCTCAATGAATGCTGATATAGACAGTCAATTTTTATATAACCGAGTCAAAGCTGAGACTGAACAATCTGTTATGGCGTTAAATTTTGCACAAATAGTGATTTTCCGTCCTTCATTACTGCTTGGTAAACATAAAGGTCGTCCACTTGAAAGTATCGGACAAAAAGCTTTTCAGCTGATCTCACCTTTATTATCAGAGTCATTATCATTGCATCCTATTTCCGCTAAACGTGTCGCCAGTGCAATGGCGATGAGCGCCCATGATATCTATCAACGCAGCAAATACCGTACTGAGCCTATGATTAAAACGACTGATATCATCGAAAATAAGCAGATGCTTGCGATGACAAGAGTAAAACATTAGGCTGTAAATGAGCATTAGTTTTATAATAGCGTTTAAAAAATTAATCAGCCTAAGTAAAGACTGTATATATCGTATTAAAAGCAATAAATGCTCAACGTTTGATAACTAATAACTTAATAATTAAAAACAAGGAATGTGACTATGTCAAATATGTTAGATATGCCAGAATCGATAGCAATGAATAAAGAGAATTTCGTGACTTGTGACTTGTTGGATGCCAATCCTGAATCACAGGTGTGCTTGCCAAATATCGAAGGTAAATCCTTTTATAGTTTTGGCGGCAAAGACAGGTTTTGCGGTGAGATAGTCACGGTTAAATGCTTTGAAGATAATAGCCGCGTTAAATCACTACTCAACAGCGACGGCAAAGATAAAGACGGTCATGGCAAGGTATTGGTCGTCGATGGCGGCGGTTCTATGCGTTGTGCGTTACTAGGTGACATGATTGCACAATCAGCGATAGATAATAGTTGGGCAGGAGTCGTAGTTTATGGCTGTGTCCGTGATGTCGATGATATGGCACAGATGGCGCTTGGGGTCATGGCGCTTGGTTGTATTCCGCGTAAGTCAAATCGCCGCGATGAAGGTCAGACTGATATTGAAATCAGCTTTGGTGATTTAACTTTGAACTCGGGTATGTTTATTTATGCAGATAACAACGGCATGATTGCTAGTGATAAACCATTAATTTAGAACTAAGTTGATAGATATCAATTAAAAACCTCCGCTTATAAGCGGAGGTTTTTGCGTTTAATGACGCTGTTTTTAAAATTAAAAATGTAGTTTGTCTAACTATAGTGGAGGCACTTTTAAAAGAATATAGTGCTACTGGAATTAATTATTCGCAGCCTCTGTCTGCGCAGGCACAGCAAACAAGAAAAATTGATACCAGTGGCACGTTATAATATTTGTATTTCTTTTATTTAGGACTGACTATGTTTCAGTTAATTTTTAAAAGAAAATTAAGTAAAAGTATTAAATAATGCGTTAAGTGACAAACCGTTACGGCATAAATTTTGGTAATTGCCAAAATGTTCGTATAATAGCTTTCTGACTCATAACTTTGATCCTATCCTCTATGCCTATCACTGCTTTGACTGACGCCTTTGACCCTATTAACCAGCAGTTATTTCCTATCCAAAATGCCCAGCGGCGTTGGCTAGCACCTGTGCATGGTGCGGTCAGTAGTTTGTGGATAGCAAGTTTGGTGCAAACACCACTATGGAATGTTGCTGAGCGTCTTAAAATCGTGGTAACACGCGACCAAAATCAGCTCAATCAGATAGAGACGGAGTTGGCATTTTGCGGGGTTGATGCCTACGTGTTTCCCGATTGGGAGACACTGACTTATGATGAGCTGTCACCGCATCAAGACATCGTGAGCGAGCGTATTAACCTACTGACGGATATGCCAACTTCAGGGGTGTTGTTGATATCAGTACAGGCGCTGATGCATCGGGTAGCACCGCCCAGCTGGCTTATTGGTCAACACTTCGATTTGAGTGTTGGTGATCAGTTTGATATCAATACTCAACGTAGCTTACTAGCGAAAGCAGGCTACCGAGCAGTTGAAAATGTGTTTGAGCCGGGTGAGTTTGCTGTACGTGGTAGCATTATTGACATATTTGCGATGGGTCAGCCGTTTCCGCTGCGTTTGGATTTATTCGATGACGAAATTGAAACGATTCGATTTTTTAATCCGCAGACCCAGCGTACTTTGACCGTTGATGATCTTAAAGCAATGATGAGCGGTAACGATAGTAGTATGGGTAAAGAGTCACTGTCGCTACTGCATAAATTGCCAGATATTTCCAAGCCTATTCAGAAATTTCAGATATTGCCAGCGAAAGAATTCCCACTTGATGAAGGACGTGAGACTTTCCGTACCAATTTTGCCGCCATGTTCCCCAATGCAAGTAGCCGTAAATTTGAGCTGCACAAAGATGTGATGGCAGGGATTGCTAGCAGTGGACTTGAGTACTACCAGCCGCTATTTTTTAATTTAAAAGATTGGGAGGTAGAAAGCAGCTTATTTTCCTACTTACCAACCGATGCATTATTTATCACTGATGAATTGATTAATGAAAAGCAGGTAGATTATTGGTCACAAATTCAGCGTCGCTATGAAGAGCGTCGTCACGATATTGATAAACCCATCGTCGCACCAGAGTTGTTGTATTTGCTATCGAATACCCTCAACGAGCATCTCAATCATTATCCACGAGTCATATTGAGTGCACGTGATGAGCTAGCGACGATGACGGATGTCGCCGCAATTGACAATGAAAACCTATTGTTAGAGCGTCGACAACAGTCAGACTCACAGCTACCATTACCGCTTGCTCCAAGTAAGCAACAAGGTCTGGTAACACTTACCGCTCTAGCACCGCCGCAGCTATCCGTGAATCATCAAAAAGCAGAGCCTCTCACTGAGCTGCTAGAGTTTTTAGAAATACAAGCGCAAACATCGACACCGGTATTAATCGTCTCTGAAACAGCGGGTCGCCGCGAGATTCTTATTGAGCTGTTCAAAGGTAAAATTGATATCAAAGCCTATGACAGCTTTGAAGTATTTTTAGCAGCAGGTAAAACAAGCGCTTTTAAAGATAACAAGTTGCCACAAGTTGGTCTAACCGTTGCACCCATTGAGCGTGGCGTTTACGTGCCTGAGCGTTTGGTGCTGATTAGTGAGACGCAATTATTTGGTCGGCAAGTCCTGCAAACGCGCCGTCGTCGCCAAAGTGGTGTGTCAGAAGAGTTCTTGGTTAAAAGCGTGACTGAAATAACAGAAGGCAGTCCCGTTGTCCATATTGAACATGGTATAGGTCGCTACAGTGGTCTGATTACTTTAGATGTGGGTGACGGTGAGCAAGAATTCATTCACTTAAAATATGCTGATGATGCCAGTATTTACGTGCCGGTAGCCAATTTGCAAATGATCAATCGCTACAGTGGTGGTGACCCCGCACTGGCACCGCTGCATAAGATTGGTAGCGGGAAGTGGGATAAAGCCAAGCAAAAAGCACTGGAGCAAATCCATGATGTCGCCGCTGAGCTACTCAATATGCAAGCACGGCGCGAAGCCAAAGTCGGTATTCATTTTAAAATAGATATCTCGCAATATGAGTTATTTGCCAGCCAGTTTGCCTTTGAAGAAACGCCTGACCAAGCCAATGCTATTCATGCCGTTATGGAAGATATGAAGCAGAACCAACCAATGGATCGTCTCATTTGCGGTGATGTTGGTTTTGGTAAAACAGAAGTTGCCATGCGCGCTGCTTTTATTGCGGTCAGTGCGGGCTACCAAGTTGCCATATTAGTGCCTACGACATTACTGGCAGGTCAGCATGAGGATAATTTCCGTGATCGTTTTGCCGATTGGCCCATACGTATCGAAACACTATCGCGCTTTGGTGGTAAAAAGCATCAAGAAACTGTGCTGACAGACCTTGCGGCTGGAAAAGTGGATATCGTTATCGGTACTCATAAATTGTTGCAGCCAGATGTGAAGTTCTCTAATTTAGGCTTGATGATCGTCGATGAAGAACATCGCTTTGGGGTGCGTCATAAAGAGCGTATCAAAGCCATTCAGACCGATGTGGACAGTATGTCGATGACAGCGACCCCAATCCCTAGAACGCTTAATATGGCGCTATCTGGTATGCGCGACATGTCGATTATTGCCACACCTCCAGCTCGCCGCCTCGCGATTAAAACCTTTGTCATGCAAAAAACAGAAGCACTAATGAAAGAGGCTATCTTGCGTGAGTTATTGCGTGGTGGGCAAGTGTATTTACTACATAATGACGTTGCCAGTATTGAGCGCATGGCAGAGACCATCCGTGAGTTGGTTCCTGAAGCGCGAGTAGGGGTTGCGCATGGACAGATGCAAGAACGACAACTTGAACAAGTGATGCAGCAGTATTATCATAAAAAATTCAACGTGCTTATTTGTTCGACGATTATTGAAACCGGTATTGATGTACCGAATGCCAATACTATTATCATTGAGCGTGCTGACAAGTTTGGTCTGGCTCAGTTGCACCAATTACGTGGTCGCGTCGGTCGTAGTCATCATCAAGCTTATTGTTACTTACTCGTGCCGTCTATCAAGGGTCTCAAAGGCGATGCTAAACGCCGACTGCATGCGATTGAACGTGCCAATACGCTAGGCGCAGGTTTCATGCTGGCAAGTGAGGATTTAGAGATTCGCGGTGCTGGTGAGATACTCGGTAAGCAGCAAAGTGGTAATATGCAAGCGATTGGCTTTAGCTTATATATGGATATGCTTGAGCGTGCCACTAAAGCGATTAAAGCTGGTAAAGAGCCTGATTTAAATACACCATTGTCGCTGACGAGTGAGATTAATTTGCATAGCTCGGCGTTGATACCAGAAGAGTATTTGCACGATGTACATCAGCGTTTGTTATTTTATAAACGTATTAGCAATGCCGATGATAAAGAAGCGCTGACTGATATCCGTACCGAGATGATTGATCGCTTTGGTATATTACCGGATCAAACCAAACAGTTATTTGCCATTCATGGACTGCGCATACAAGCAGAACCGCTGAAGATTAATAAGATTGATGCCAATAGCAATAGCATGACGTTAGAATTCGCGCCTGATACACCAGTCGATGCCTTAGCCATTATTAAACTGATTCAAGCAAATGGTCAGCACTATCGCATGAATGGAGCATCTGGCATTCGTTATCAGAATGCTGATAAACTTGAAACGCCGCAACAGCGTGTTACTGTGATTCAAGAGCTATTACACTATTTTAGCGAGCATATGGTGGCAGAGTCGGCTTAGATTGGTTGGATAATAGCTGCATGTCAGTGACACAAGCTAAGTAGGTTAGCTAGGTAACGCAAAGGCAATGGCTCATGTCGCTATTTTATCGGCTAGATAACTGATAAAATAGCCATACTGTATTTTAACTCAATATTTCCAGCTTACCATTTTCAACTTATTATATTTTATCTTTCTATATCCTTTTATCTAAGCTTCATAACAAGAGAACCGTCATTATGTTCCAACTTCATCATAAACTCGCTGCCGATAGTTTTTTAGTAGGGGATTTCCCACTATCGACCTGTCGTTTAATCAATGATTGTCAATTTCCGTGGTTGATATTGGTGCCGCGTGTATCAGGTATCAAAGAGTTATACGAATTGTCTGAAGCCGACCAAACACAGTTTTTGCGTGAATCGAGCTGGTTGTCAAGTCAACTTGCCAAAACCTTTCAAGCAGATAAAATGAATGTGGCAGCACTTGGCAATCAAGTACCGCAGTTACATTTTCATCATATCGTTCGTTATCAAAACGATATGCAATGGCCAAATCCAGTATGGGGCGTGCCAGCGGTTCCTTATACCAAAGAAGTGTTGGCACAGATGCAGCAAACCTTAATGATGGCATTACGCGGTCATCATCAAATGCCATTTGATTGGCAAATGTAATAAAGTCTTAATTGACGGTTTCTAATATTCTTTTTTAAATGTGATCTACCTAAAAAGTCAGATATAAGTTATCTGGCTTTTTTGCTTTTGGCGTTGTTTTTTTCTTAAGAGTAAAATGTCACGACTGCTATTTTAATAAGTTTTAAGTCAAGATGAATGACAAGTGGTAGGTTTTTGAGTACCGATAACCTAGGATAGGTATAAATAAAAACGTATAATCTATATGCTATTATCTGCCTATAACATCTACCGCTTATAGATCCAAATACTTTCATAAATAAAAGTTAAGTTGTTTACCTTATTTTCATTTTATTGACACTTCTGATGGTTTTCCTAGTTTAAGCGAATATCGACCATGGCATTTTTCAATACATTAAGCCCAAAACAATCTATACAGGGTAAGGATGCCTATCGATTTGATTATCCAGAAGTCTTTGTTTTAATTTTAAGCGTTATGCTGCTTGCCTTACATTTTGATTTCAGTCCAACTTCGATGGCGCTTCTCGTCGTCGTCTGCTTACCTAGTCTCATGATTCTAATTTATAACTACCGCCGCCAAACAAGTTTTTGGACGTCGAATATTGTTATTATTTTATTATCTGCGGTCATTGGCTCAATACAGTTTTGTTCTATCATTTCACTGAGTTTGGCGGCATTAATAGGACTGCGTGTCATTATTAGTCGTCCTGAAAATCATCTAAAACTGATAGCGGTAGCAGTCGTAACCGTCATTATTTTTTATTATGTTAGTGTTACTTTAAGTAGCGCAGAGATAAATTGCCACGAAGACTGGATAACAAGCATCATATTGTTGGCAAGTATGATGGTTCTATTGTGTCATTTTCGCCGCGTATATCATGATTATGTTCATTACGAAGCCCTTGCTCAGCAATCGGTTGGGCGATTAAATACCATGGTTTCCGTCATTAATAAGTTAACGCGTTTTGTACCACCGCAAATCTGGGAACCTATTGTAAAAGCGGATAGCCCAGTGAGTGTTTCTAATAAACGGGCTAAGCTGACCATCATGTTCTCAGATATCGTCGGTTTTACCGAACTGTCTGATAGCTTAAGCGCTGATAATTTGGCGGATATCTTAAATACTTATATGCACTGCATGACTTTAATCGCTAATAAACATGGTGCGGTATTAGATAAATTCATCGGCGATGGTATGGTGTGCTTTTTTGGTGAGCCAGATAGCCGTGGTCCGCGTCAAGATGCACTAGACTGTGTGGCTATGGCAATAGATATGCGCCGTGAGATGCGCACTTTAAGACAAAAATGGCGGCTGATGGGCTTTGATGGTCTAGATATACGTATTGGTATTACCACGGGCTATTGTCATGTCGGAAACTTTGGTAGTAATAATCGTCTCAGTTATACGCTAATTGGCAAAGAAGCCAACCTTGCTTCAAGGCTTGAAGCAGTCGCTGGTAAGGGTGAGATATTTATTAGTGAAAGTACGCATGATTATATCTCTCATGATTACGACTGTGAATATGCTGGCGCTTTTCAGTTAAAAGGCTTTGATAGTAAAGTAAGCGCCTGGCAAGTACTCGACCCAGAGGCCAATAAAGGTAAGTTGTCGAAATGGGTGGATCACACGTTACCAGGTTTTAACCTGCATCTAAATTTTAGAGACATGCAAGATAACGATTATCAAGATATTAGAAGTCGTCTAAATATTGCGCTTGAACGTATTGAGCAAGAAGAGCAAGCAGCTGCTATTGAAATCACTAAAGCCAGTCAGAAAGAAAGTCAAAATCGTAAATAGTTAATAATAACATTGAGTAATTATTAGTAATGCTTTGAATTTTAAATACTAAAAAGCCAGTTATTAATGATAACTGGCTTTTTTAATATAGTTAGCTTATCAATATATCAAACCATATTAGCTAATGACGCTCATCGATAAGCTATCATTATTTAGTGGTTTTCTTTGGCATGATTTAACGTATATTTAGGGATCTCAATCGTTAAATCTTCATCTTCAAGCATGACCTGACAGGATAATCGTGAGTCAGGCTCTAAGCCCCAAGCGCGATCTAGCAAGTCAGCTTCAATGTCATCCATCTCATCTAGAGTATTAAAACCTTTGCGTACCACAACATGACAAGTCGTACAAGCTTTTGACATCTCACAAGCATGTTCGATTTTTATCCCTTTTTCTAAAAGCGCTTTGCATAAGTTGCTGCCCACTTCTAGCTCGACTTCAATGCCTTCAGGGCAAATTTCATGATGGGGTAGTATAGTAATTTTTGGCATAAGGTGTCTGTCCAGTGCTAATCAATTTAAAATAAAATCTAAAAGGTGAGCTTAGTAAGGTTTCTAAGCAATATTCTTAAGCGTGTCTGCTACCAATCTTTTGCGCTAGTGCCCGCCATACTGGCTTTGACGCTTTGGTCCATAATAAGCGCAGCAAAGGCGTCACTATGCGGTTTAAGCTGTGCTTGTTTTGCTTCAATAAGTGCTAAATCATTGGTATTAAGCGTTGTTTCTAGTGCTTGCATGGTGTCCGCTAATGATTGTTGTGCTTCAGGTGAGAGTAAGGAAGCAAATTCTTTCAGCGCCGATTTTAGTGCCAATACTTCGCGTTCAGCCTCTACTTTAGTTTCGATTAAAGAACGCGCATTTTTGTCTTCTTCAGCGTATTTAAATCCGGCAATCAGCAACTGCTCTTTTTGCTCATCAGACAGCCCATAAGAGGGAACAATCTCGATTTTACTTTCAGTCTTAGTCGTCGTTTCTTGTGCACTCACTGTTAGCTGTCCATTAGCGTCAATACTAAACGTCACTTCAATACGAGCAAAACCAGCTTTCATGGGCGGAATACCATAAAGCTCAAAGCGCCCAAGTGAGCGGCAGTTATCTACTGTCTCACGCTCGCCTTGCACGACATGAATGACCATGCCCGTTTGACCATCTTGATAAGTCGTAAAGATTTGGCGCTTTTTAACGGGAATAGGTGTATTACGCGGGATAAGGACTTCAACTAGACCGCCCATGGTCTCAAGACCTAGCGATAGCGGCGTTATATCCAATAGCAATAGATTGTTATCGCTATCACCGTTAACCAATTGATGCGCTGTCTGTGCTGCGCCTAAGGCGACTACTTCATCTGGATTGAGACGACAAAGCGGTTGCTTGGCAAAAAACTCTGTAACGACTTGCTGAACAGCAGGCATGCGTGTAGAGCCACCAACTAAAATAACTTCATCTAAGTCTGTTTTAGAGAGCTTAGCGTCACGTAATACTTGTTCACAGACGCTCAATGTCCGGTTATTTACCGGTGCTGCGATAGTGAGTAAATCTCCACGGCGCAACACACCTTGATAAGATTGCTTATTGACGATGATATTAATGTCTACTTGCTCAGTATCAGTCAATGCTTGCTTATAAGCTCTAGCTTGTTGAGCAAGGATCGATTTATCATGAAGGCTGACGTCTTTAGGATCGATATGTAATTGTTTGATGAGCCAATTGGTTAAGAGACGATCAATATCATCACCACCGAGCGCACTATTGCCACCCGTTGCTAGCACTTCAAAAACGCCATCATTCAATTTCAAAATAGACACATCAAAAGTTCCGCCACCTAGATCATATATTAGATAATGACTTTCGCTATCAATGCCAGTAGGCTGGTCGAGACCATAAGCAACAGCGGCAGCGGTAGGCTCATTTAATAGACGCAGTACATTGATGCCCGCTGCTTGCGCGGCATCTTTAGTCGCTTGGCGTTGCGCTTCATCAAAGTAAGCGGGCACAGTAATCACAGCACCTTGTATGCTCTCATCAGGCAATGCGCTAGCAGCACGCTGTTGAAGCGCTGCTAAGATACGTGCTGAAACCTCAACGGGAGATACTTCCCCTTGGGCAGTCACAAAAGCTGGCATCGCATCTTTGTCACCACTTAACTCATAAGGGTGTGAAAATTTGATATCCGCTTGGCTACGACCCATAAAGCGCTTAGCCGAGATGATCGTATTTTTTGGATCATCTGCTAGGTGGGCGAGGGCTTCATAGCCAACTAATGGCTTACCTGTGCTTGGATAATAAACCACAGAAGGCAATAAGGTATCAGTCGTTGTGTCTGCTTGCAAAACTTGCGCCTTACCTGAGCGCACTACAGCGACCAGTGAGCGCGTCGTACCAAGGTCAATTCCTAAACCAAAACGATGCTGGTGAGGACGAGTACTTTGATTGGGTTCAGCAATTTGCAATAAGGACATAGGACAACTCAAAGATAAAATGAATAAGTGAAATGAAACAAATACAACATGCAGGCTAATATCATTTAGCCACTGCATCTTTACTGCTAAATATCAGCATACTATAAATATTCTAATGTAAAAATCAGCCATTAAAGGCGTTCAACGTAACGGATTATACGGGATAGGTGGTACTTTTTTAACCATTGCTTCCAAATAAGTAGTCATTCATTGCATTGATAACTATTTTTAAATTAAAATAACTCTATAAAATTAAGAGACTTGTATAAAATTAAGGAGCTTCTATAAAATTAAAAAGCTGTTATAAAGAGCCATTAGGCATAAGAAAACCACTATACATATTTGAAGTTGTGATTAAGTCAGCTTTATTTGAAGATGGTACCCGTAAAAGCAACCAGTCTAAACATATAAATCGTCATCATCTAAATGTTCAGTAGTGGCGACCTCATCAAGACCTATAGTGATGTCTGCATCTAATTTCACTAAAAATTTCAATTTCTGAGTCGCATCAATTGCCGTTTGCCAGTCTTGGTTTTGATAAGCATTATTAAAACGTTCAGACTGCTTAGCTAGGCGTTCTGTAATCTTAGGGTGTAGCTGCTGCAGCGCTGACATATCTTTATCGCCAATGGCATCGTCTAGATCAATACGCATTTGCATGGCATCTTCTAAAAATTCCAAATCTGCGATTGAATGCTCTACATTTTGCGCTTGACCGGCTAAATCTAATAGATAACTGGCACGGCTATCAGGCGCACTGAGCGTTTGATAACCTTGATTAATCAGTGCCGACGCTTGTTCAGACTGTTGCTGTGTTTTTGCAAGATTGTCTACATCTTTTGCAACATTATCAGGATGATAGTATTTTTGCAAAAGACGCAGACGCTGATCAAGGCTATGTTGAGTGATATCAAATTGTACAGGCTGCTCAAATAGAGCAAAGAAGTTGTCAAACTGTGCTTCTGGAGTAGTGTCTGTCATATCATATGCCTTTATTTTTATTTATTATTTTTAGGGCTTCTATCTTATCCAGTAAAAAAGGTTAAACTGTAAAAGATTCACCGCAACCACATTCACCTTTTTGATTGGGATTGGTGAATTTAAAGCCTTCATTTAGGCCTTCTTTTTCATAATCCATCAACAATCCATCTAAATATACCAAGCTTTTAGGATCAATAAAAATACTAACATCGCGACTTTCGTAACGCGTGTCATTTTCATCAGGCGTATCGACAAACTCTAAAACATAAGCCAAGCCCGAACAGCCTGCTGTACGGATACCAACTCGTATACCTTCACCTTTACCGCGATTGTCCAAAAAATCTCGAACATGCTGAGCGGCGCGTTCTGTCATTTCAATCATGCCAACTCCTATTAACTATCAATAATAGAGATAAAAAATCTGAATAAATAATTTATACAAAAAATACTTTACATTAATTGGCAAAAATAAGTAATTTGCCAAGATAAGTCGAATAAACCATTTAAAATAAATAAAAGGCGACAATTACATAAGCGTTATTGTCACCTCCTTGGCGTCAGCCACTTTTTAGCAGCTTGCGCTTATATACTAATTAACATAGCGGGTCGTTTAAACTACGACTACGCTTCAGCAGAAGTATGCTTACCTTTATAGTCACTAATAGCGGCTTTAATAGCGTCTTCTGCTAATACTGAGCAATGCACTTTTACTGGTGGTAATGCCAATTCTTCAGCAATGTGACTATTCTTAATTTCACCAGCTTGGTCTAAACTTTTGCCTTTCAACCACTCAGTGACGAGCGAGCTTGAAGCAATTGCTGAGCCGCAGCCATACGTTTTAAAGCGTGCATCTTCAATGATACCGTTATCATCAACTTGGATTTGTAAACGCATTACATCACCACAGGCTGGTGCACCGACCATGCCAGTGCCAACGTTTTTGGCATTTTTATCAAGATTGCCAACGTTGCGTGGATTTTCGTAATGATCAATAACTTGGTCACTATAGGCCATGGGGTTTTCTCCTGGTTAGATGATGAGCCGTATCTTAGATTGGTAACTTACAATATTTACTGGCTCATCGATAATTGGGGTCAAACATTTCATTTATAAAAACTGTATTTATAATTGTCTGATTACGTTTTTGCTGTTAATGACGATATTTCTATGTTTTATAAAAATATCGTTATAAATATATAATTATGTTCGTATTAAAATTATTTTGTAATAAATTAATATTAGTGCTCAGACCATTCTACTGAGTCTAAATCAACACCTTCTTGATACATATCCCAAAGTGGTGATAGCGCACGCAATTTGTCAACCGCCTGATGCATTTGGGTGATAACCGTATCAATATCTTCTTCAGTCGTATAGCGACCGAAGCTAAAGCGAATTGAGCTATGTGCCAACTCGTCTGGACGACCAATAGCACGCAATACGTATGATGGCTCAAGCGTTGCCGACGTACAAGCTGAACCTGATGAGACGGCTAAATCTTTTAGCGACATCATCAGTGATTCGCCTTCAACGAAGTTAAAGCTAATATTTACGATATTAGGAACGCTGTTTTCTAAATCACCGTTTAGATAAATCTCTTCGATATCTTGTAAACCATCCCACAGCTTTTGGCGTAATTTTGCCGCATGGTCGTGGTCTTCTTGATAGCGCTGATTGGCTAACTCAAATGCTGCGCCAAGACCAACGATTTGATGCGTTGGCAAAGTACCTGAACGCATACCGCGCTCATGACCACCACCATGTTGCTCTGCTTTTAGACGAATACGTGGCTTACGACTAACAAATAGCGCACCGATACCTTTAGGACCATAGGCTTTATGACCTGAGAAGCTCATTAAATCAATTTTCATTTCTTCCATATTGATAAGCACTTTGCCAACAGATTGTGCGCCATCAACATGGAAGATAACGCCTGCTTCACGAGTGATTTCACCAATCGCTGCGACATCGGTAATCGTACCAAGCTCGTTATTGACCATCATGAGTGACACTAAAATTGTGTCTTCACGTAAGGCGGCTTTCACTTGCTCTGGTAAAATCATACCAGTACTTGCTTGTGGCTCAAGGTAGGTAATCTCAAAACCTTCTTGCTCAAGTTCACGGCAGGTATCTAGTACCGCTTTATGCTCAATTTTACTGGTAATAATGTGCTTACCACGAGACTGATAAAAGTGCGCTGCACCTTTAATAGCTAAGTTATCAGATTCTGTAGCACCAGAAGTAAAAACGATTTCGCGTGGATCTGCATGGATTACGTCAGCAACTTGTCCACGTGCCGTTTCTACTGCTTCTTCAGCTTGCCAGCCATAGCCATGTGAGCGTGATGCTGGATTACCAAAGATGCCGTCTACCGTCAAATATTCGCTCATCTTGGCAGCGACTGACTTAGCAACTGGCGTAGTGGCGGCATAATCTAAGTATATAAGGTTGTTATGTTGGCTCATGCTGGGTTTGCCTCGCTGGTCGATAAAGTAATAGTATTGATATCTTTTGTAGAAATGTCTTTCGGAGAAAATATGTGCTGACGGTCTGACACTGACTGCACGTGCTCCATGTCTAACAATTGTGCCAATGTTATATTTTTCAAGTACTGCTCAACATGATTGGATAAGGCGCACCATAAATCATGAGTTAGGCACATTGTACCACCTTGGCAGTCACCGCGTCCTTCACACTGCATTGCATTAACCGACTCATCGACAGCAGAAATGATACTCATCACATCTATCTGATCGAGTGGTTTGGCTAAATGATAGCCACCTGCTGCACCGCGGATACTCGTGACCAAACCACGCTTACGCAGCTTTGAAAATAACTGTTCAAGATAAGAGATAGATATTGATTGTCGCTTAGCAATGTCAGATAAGGATACAGCGCTTTCTTGTTGGCTGGTTTGCAGCGCCAAATCTAGTAAAGCGGTAACGGCGTATCTGCCTCGAGTAGTCAAACGCATATGTTATCTCCAAACCTTTTAATGATAAGTTTATTTAACAACGATCTTAGTCTCGTCATATTATTAGAAGCTGATTATTTAAAGCTAGCTATTTTGAATAGCTGTTAGAAACACATCATTTATGTGCCACAAGCAAACTTCTAATAAAAAATCATCTATCGACTAAGTGGTGTTTTATCGTTATTAAACAACAGATGGTTTACCCGATGTGTGCAACGATAAGCTAATTATACTCAATCCCGAGTAATTTAGTCAAGATTAAAGTGTGGTTGAATGGTTAGTCGTACTTATTACGATGATTGATAAAAACAATGGTAAAAAAGACGGGTGAAGAAAGGAGGGGCAAACCTCAGAAGAGGTGGTTTTTTAAAGGGTTTCTAGACATTGATAGTATTTGTCTGACTGGTTACGTATGTTTTAAAGCTTAGCCGTGCTAAAAAATGGACAAAATAAATCAGTAAAAAGAAGCGCTTAATACTTCTAGGTCATATTAAGCCTAGGTCATATTAAGCGCTATTAAAAACCAATTATTTAGTTTCGAAAGAATTTTTATATATGGGAGTGCTCAGGGAGTGCTTAGATAGTGCAATAAGCCTTAATTCATCACAAACAGCGCGATAATTGCTGCAAGAGCAATAACAGAGGCTATTACCGTTGTAATAATAAAGGTTTTTTGCTTGCTCTGTAGTTCTTTGACAGTTGTTTCAAGCTCACGGTTTTTAATGGTTAAGGTAGTGATTTGAGTTTGCTGCTCTTTAATACGTAGCTTATAGCTCTCTTTTTTATCCGCCTTTTCAGCGTCAGTAGGCTTAGGCTTGCTTTTGCCACCCTTAATCTTTTTGATTAAACCTTGAATCAAGCTACCTAGACCTAGCTGCATGATAAATTGCTTAACTAGCTGCACTTGTATGGATTCACCGCGCATTTGCAGCTTCTCAGTCGTTTCGCTATCGTGAGTAGTGATGGCATTGATCACTTGAATGCTATAAGCGTTGATGACGACATCAGGCTCGCTACGTCCGACAGGTAGTCTGTCATCTAATAACACGCCTTTGGTGCTAAAGGTGGCGAATACTTCCACATGTGGTAGATATAATCTAAGCGCGACGACAGTACCTTGCTTGGCAAGTGGATAAGCGGCTTTACGAAGTTCTGGGTCTAAACGTAACAGCAGGGTCAGCGCCGATTCGATAAACACCAAAATGACATTAAGAAAAGAGTGAGACAACGTAGAACGCTTCATGTAAATAATCCGTTGTTATTGTTCAAGTTAAAGATAAAAGGACAAGCAAGGATCAAAACCGACCCAAAGTGTACAATGCGATTTCGCTTATAGTAACGTCTTTATAATAAAAAGTAACCCTAGTTTCTGTCAGTTGCTAAATTATTAGCTAACAAGTATTTATCTACTTAAGGGACTATAAGTTTGGCTATAGCCACACTTGCTGATTGGTATTAAAAGATAAAACAGATAAAAATCACCATAATAGCGACTTAAGCATAAATACAAAATATCGATCTTGTCACGAAATTGCAGAAGATTTAAGTAACATTGGGTGTCAAATACGTAGTAGAGTGCACAAATATATGTAAAATCGCTTGCGCTCCTTATGCTGCCTTGATATAAAGACGTTAACAAAGTAAAACCTGTTTATATGTGAGTCAGGTGGTTTTTATTGCTTAAGTACTCTGAGAGCGATACAATGCTTGGCGTGAGCTTTTTTTACCCCCTAAAACTTGAAGGAAATTTTATGAATAAGTCAGAATTAATTGATAGCATCGCTGAGAAAAGTGGTCTAAATAAAACTCAAGCTGGTGATGCTTTAAATGCTGTTATGGAAAGTGTTGGCGAAGCGTTAGAAGCTGGTGATAGCATCTCACTGGTTGGTTTTGGTACTTTTAGCGTAAAAGACCGTAAGGCTCGTACTGGCCGTAACCCTAAAACTGGTGAAGAGCTTGCTATTCCAGCAAGTAAAGTACCAAGTTTTAAAGCTGGTAAAAACTTAAAAGAGCGCTTGAACTAAGCCATTCTATTGATAAATAATCGCAGTTGACAACGTGATACACGAATAAAAACAGCGTTTGTTAGCAGTGAAACGATAGAAAGTGACTCATGGCTTAACTTATAAGCTAAGCCATGAGTGAAGCAGCAAAAAAGCACCTAGATATTAGGTGCTTTTTTTAGTGCTATAGTTTGTATTATATCGTGTGAATATTTTGAGTCTGCGTCAAAAATCACGTATCATAGGGCGCGCGATAGATGTGTTGTTTATACGAGGACGATTTAATGAGCCTTGTCTTATAACAATGTCTTATAACAATAAAATGCACACGTTCTTGTTTTTACCATTTTCTTACCATTGCCTGCTTATATAGCGTTTATATTATTAATAGTATTACAATGGTTTTTCATCAATATAGGTTAATTAAGCAGAGATAACTATGGATAAATTGCGCGATTTCTTAAAAAGCTGGCCAGGTCGCATTTTATTGATTTTATGCCTATCGCCGCTCGCTTTATTGGGTGTCGAAAGCTACTTTGGGGGTAATGTTGATCCCAATCAGATCGCTCAGGTAGGGGACGCAAGTATCGGCCTATCAGAGTATCAGACTGCGGTAAATAGTCGCCGTACTGAGCTTTTAGACCAAGTTGATGATGCCAGTCTATTAAATGAAGATGTGCTACATGAACAGGTGTTAAAAGGGCTTATCGATCGCACGTTATTAGAGCAGCAGGCTGGTAAACTTGGCATGACGGTTTCTGATGACACCATTAATCGCCTGTTGCGCCAAGAAGAAATCTTTAAAGATGAAAATGGTGAGTTTTCAAACGATCAGTTTGCAAGCTTTTTACGTCAGCGCAATATGACCAAAGACCAGCTGTTTGCAGAGTTTCGTAATCAGTTGAGCTTAGATCAGCTCAACGCCAGTATTGTTGGTACAGCGGCGTATCCGATGCAAGCGGTCAGTCAACTGATTGATTTACAGCTAGAGTCGCGCAATATTTGGCTACATCGTTTTAATTGGCAAGACTATGTCAATCAAGTTAAATTAAGCAAAAACGACATACAAGCTTATTACGATGCCAATAAAGAGTCGCTAAAAAGTGCGGCAATGGTGGATTTGGCTTATCTACAGCTTAGCCCTCAGACTATCCAAGTTAATGACGTCAGCACAGAAGATTTACAGCAGCAGTATGAAGCTTATAAGCAAAGCCTTGCTGTCACTGATGAGCGTAAAATTAGCCAGATTTTATTAACGGGCGATGACGCCAAGGCTCGCGCTGATAAAGTGAAAGCACGTCTTGCTAAAGGCGAGTCATTTGCCAAGCTTGCTAAAACAGAATCAGATGACCCATCAGGAGAGACTGGCGGCGATATCGGGCTCTTTAATCCATCAGTATTTGGTAATGACGCTGCGGCAGTTGAAAAAGCTCTAGAGGGCTTGAGTGTAGGTAATGTCAGCGTCCCTGTTAAGACTAGCTTTGGCTATCAGATATTTACGGTAACTGAAGATAATGGCAGTAAAATACCAAGCCTAGCAAGCATGCGTGAAGCGTTGACGGTGAAAGCGAAAGAATATAAACGTCAGGAAGCTTATGCTGATAAAGTGACAGCGATTAATGATTTAGCAGCAGATGGATTTAGTATTGCAGACATCGCTCAGCAAGAAAATGTGGCATTAAAACGTCTCAAAGACTACCGTAAAGAAAACAACAAATCTGTCCTAGCGCAGCCAGCAGTGATCAAGCAAGCGTTTGACGAATTTACCATTCAAGACCAAGCAGTTACCGCAGGTATTGAGGTTGGTAATGGTACGGTATGGATACAGCCAAATAATTATCGTCCTACTAAAACATTGTCTTTATCAGTGGCTACGCCAAGAATTACCCAAATATTACGTCAACAAAAAGCCACCGCACTGGCACTAGAAGACGCTAAAAAGCTAGCAGCTGGTATTAAAACGACTGCCGATATCAGTAAGCAGGCGGTTAAATTTCAAGCGTTAGGCAACGTCAACCGTCAAACCACACAATTGACAGAAAAAGAGCGTGGCTTAGCGTTCAGTAAACAAGCAGCGGATAATGGTGTCGTGGCTGTTGTTAGCGAGACGGAGATGGGTGCAACAGTATTGGTTGGTGATCGCATAAAAATAGAGCAACAATCACCGCTATCTGCTGAGCAAAGAGCGCAAACAGCCGCCATTATTCGTGATAACCTAGGTCAGGATCAGCTGCAAGACTATCTAGATTATCTACGTCTGGTATATAAGGTTGAGATTAACAAAGCCAATATGGAGAATGCGCAAGGGCGTTAGAAGACTTATGAGGAGATTAATCAACTTTTTATTCTAGTCGCTCAATCAAACCATAAGCATAAAAAAGCCACTCTAGCTATTTAATAGCTAGAGTGGCTTTTTTATTAAGGCGATTGTTAGTTTAAAAATGCTTAATTTAACCTAAGCGTCTTTAAATAATACTATGCCTTGAGAGTAGATTAATGGCGGAAATGACGCATACCAGTGAATACCATTGCGATGCCATGTTCATTTGCTGCTGCAATGGTCTCGTCATCACGCATAGAGCCACCTGGTTGAATGATAGCAGCAATCCCTACTTCGGCTGCATTATCAATACCATCACGGAAAGGGAAGAAAGCATCAGATGCCATTACAGCCCCTTCTGTCGCTAGTCCCGCATGCTCAGCTTTAATAGCCGCGATACGTGCTGAGTTGACGCGACTCATTTGGCCTGCGCCAACACCGATAGTGCGCTGATCTTTTGCATATACGATAGCATTAGATTTAACGTATTTTGCCACGTTCCAACTGAACAGTAGATCAGCAATCTGTGCTTCCGTCGGTTGCACGTCCGTGACGATTTTTAGATCATTGGCCGTAATCAAGCCCAAATCTTGCTCTTGAACCAACAGTCCACCATTGACACGCTTATAATCGAGCTGACGGTCACGTAGTTCGGGTGCTGGCAAGTCGCCACATACTAAGACACGTACGTTTTTCTTGTTGGCTGTTGCTTCAAGTACACCCTCTTCGATACTTGGGGCAATAATAACTTCGACAAATTGATTGTCAATGATCGCTTTAGCGGTAGCAAGGGTTAATGGGCGGTTAAAAGCAATGATACCGCCAAAAGAAGACTCAGGGTCGGTACTAAAGGCCGTACGATAAGCGGCTACTTGGTCGGTATCGACAGCGACGCCGCAAGGATTGGCGTGCTTAACAATGACGCAAGCAGGTGTGCTAAAGGCTTTGACGCACTCAAGCGCCGCATCGGTATCAGCGATATTGTTATAAGACAATGCTTTGCCTTGTAGTTGCTGAGCGGTTGCAATCGAAGCTTGCTTGCTTTTTGAAGACTGATTTTCGATATAAAACGCCGCGTTTTGATGCGGGTTTTCACCGTAACGAAGGTCTTGTACTTTTTCTAACTGGACGTTAAAGGTACGTGAAAATTTTTCAGGCTGCTGGCTTTCATTGACACGGCTGCCCAAGAAATTTGCAATCATACCGTCATATTGCGCGGTATGCTCAAAGGCTTTTACGGCTAAATCATAGCGTAAGGCAGTAGTAAGTTCAGTGCTATTACCTAAGGCTTCAAGTACGCGCGTATAATCTGCTGGATCAGTTACAATACCAACGTGCGCATGGTTTTTAGCCGCTGAACGTACCATCGTAGGTCCGCCAATATCGATATTTTCGATGGCATCATTCATGGTTACGTCGCTACGAGCAATAGTTTCTGCAAACGGATAAAGATTTACGACGACTAAATCAATGCGGTCAATCGCGTGCTCACTCATCACGGCGTCATCTTTGCCACGGCGCCCTAGGATTCCACCATGAATTTTAGGATGTAACGTTTTGACCCGACCATCCATCATCTCAGGAAAACCTGTGTAATCTGATACTTCGGTGACGGCGACATTATGCTCTGTGAGCAAACGGTAAGTACCACCGGTCGACAATAAACCAAAGCCTGCTTTAATGAGACCTTGAGCGAACTCAACGATATTAGACTTGTCGGATACTGATAGTAATGCAAGTGGGACTTTACTCATAAAAAAATTTCCATAAAAAAAGCCTGACGTAAACGTCTGGCAAGGTAATAATGACAATCAGTGCAGAGCATATCGCGATTGATAAGATCATAAACTATAAACTGCCATACATAATGAATATCAGTTAGGGTAGATGAGCGTGTCATATAAATGGTTGGTAATACCAATCAAACGTAGTAGTTAGTACTACATTAAACCATAAGTTTTAAGCTTTTTGCGTAATGTACCGCGATTGAGGCCCAAGATTTGCGCACACTTGGTTTGATTGCCTCGACTCTTTTCAAGCACGACAGACAAGAGCGGTTGTTCTATCTCTTTTAAAATAAGCTCATATAAGTCAGTGGGTATCTCATCACCTAACAGTGCAAAGTATTGTCGCACAACGCGCTCAACATGCACTCGTAAAGGTTCATGCATGTGACTTGTACTCTCTAAAGAAGGCTTTAGATCGTGATTTGAGTGATGGAAGTCCTCTTTATAATAATCAGCAGGATTCTCAACGTTTTTGTGAAAATGACTGGCATTATACTGTGCATGCGGGGCCATAAGATAATGTCCTTAAGATTAAAGAGTCAAACCATGAGGCGTTCGAGTGCTATTATATCAAAGTCATAGCATATGACATCAACAGATTTGGCACTATGCTAAAAGCCTAGCAACGACACTACTTATCATTGTTTATTTAAAGCAGTGACAATAAATATTATCGATATTAAACGGTCTTTAATAAACAGGGTTAATGATGACTTTACTAATCTGCGTATTGGCTACTGGTATCGTAAAGAGTAGCTGTCTACGACTTTCAGCCCCTAATTGACTTTGCGTACTTAATAGATATTCATCTGGTGCTGCAATAAATTCGCCGATAAGTGCGTCTGACCCATAAACGCTAACTTTCACATGAGGGTATAGCTGTGCCTGTGCGCTTTGATTGTTCAAAGTGACGCTAATATCACTAAATCTACTTGCCGGTTTAATCTGACTGGGTTTGTACTTAATATCGTTTATGGTCAATGCGGCTAAATCAGCACTAGGCAGGCTACAAGCAGCGATTGAGCATATCTTTTGTAAGCGTTCAGCATGAGCAGGATTTTTAACCAAGTTATCCAAGTTGAAAATAATATACTGAGCAAAAAGTAGCAAGCCTAATACCAAAGAGCCAAGCACCCATAATAATGAGGCAATCGACCGTCGCGCTGGCGTTGGCGAGAATTTATCTTGTGCTTGCATCTTTTTAGCATGGGCGGCATTGCTACTGTCTTCTTCTTTGAAAGAGACGCCCATACTCAAGAGCAACTGTGATAAATCCGTTTCATCTTTTGGCGCGTCTTCGCTTTGATTTTGTTCTTTGAGCAATTTCTCAAGCCATGATTCATCGGCATTGCTATCAATATTGGCGTGAATATCATTAGCCGCTGCGGAGCTTAAAGCGATTTGTGCTGATGATGGCGCGTCTGTTAAAGAACCAGTTGCTGATGATGTGGTTTCTAATATTTTAACGGATGCATCTGAGTTTTTATCTAATTTCGTAGAAGAGTTTTTTTGTGGTGTATCGTTTATGGTAGCGGTATGGTTGATATCATTGTTTTGAGTGAGCCACGCATCCATACTATCTAGTGAGTCGTATTCTAAATCGTCGTCGCCATCTGCTTCAATATCCATATCATCATGAATCATATCGTCATGAATCAATATATTTGCCGCTTTTGGTTTTGTTGAAGGATGGGATTGTAAATCAGAATCGTCAACCAGCATTGTTGACACGTTTGAGGAAGTGTTTTCTTTATTTTCGCTAATAACTCTGCTATTAACGCTATTTATACCAGTTATATTTTTATTACTAGGGTCTGTATCGGCAGTCACGATAAGATTATTATTAACCAAAAAACTTTGCTGACAGTTTTCACAGCAGACCGTAGCGGTTTTTTGGTTCAATTGGCTTGTCTTTATATTGGAGCTGGCATGGCAATGAGGGCACTGAGTTTTTATTGGCGTGGTCATAGGGTCAAATCCAAAAAGGTATAAGTATTAATACCGCGTAGCCACTCACCAACCGCTGCCGATTATTCTAATGTCATTCATTAGATATTTTATACATCATAACCCATAGGCAACTATAGAGCAGCGTCAAATACACAACATTTAACTGCTTCTCTATCGTAACAGATGTAATTTAATGTTGCTAGCCTGTAAATGTACCAGATAATCGCTGCCAATGCTGATCTTCTTGCGCAGTAAAAGCGTGTTTGGGGTCGAGAGCAAAATAAGGCTGATATGCTTCGGTTACTTGTTCGGCTTGTGACTCAATCAAGCCTGCAAGCACGATACGGCTTTTTGCTGCCATTAAGGTAGCAAAGTAAGGGGCTAAACCGATAAGCGGTTTGGCTAAAATATTGGCAACCAAAAACTCTACGGGTTGTATCTCGTTCTCCTGCCAATAGGCAGTAAAATCCTCTGGTAAAAAGGCTTGTAAACGGTCATCGACATGATTACGTGCGGCATTTTGATTGGTAGCGAGTACTGCTTGCGGATCTATATCTACTGCATAGACGTGGCGTGCCCCTAATAATAATGCTGCAACACCTAAAATACCGGAGCCACAACCATAATCTATGACTATTTTATCTTTGAGATTCTCTTCAGTCAGCCAGTCCAGACATAGACGAGTAGTGGCATGGTAGCCGGTACCAAAAGCCAGACCTGGATCCATAATGATATTGGTCGCTTTAGGATTGGGCGGCGTCAGCCAATTAGGAACAATCCATAAATCATTGGCACACTCAATCGGTTTATAATTGGACATCCATTCACGTTCCCAGTCTTTATCATCCACAGCACTCAGCCAAGTGCGGCTAGCATGTACTTGCGCGGCGATTTCATGGCTCAATTGCTCAATCGCCTGACGATTGCCAGCATCCGTTGTAGCATCGAACAGCCCTGTTAAAACGACCTCATCCCATAATGGTGATTCACCAGGGAGCGGCTCAAATAAGGGTTGATCGCCTGCGTCATCGAGTGCAATTGATAGAGCGCCTGCTTCTAGTAACAGCGCCTCGGTGAGATCGACGTTGTCTTTTTTACACTGTAAATGCAGTTGATGCCATGCCATAACGGTAACCTTAGTTCAAAAAAAAGAGAGAATGATATTTTTAATAGATGATGAATGAGTAAAGTATTGATCGTTTGTAGATTTTGCAGAAGCTATTTTAACGCTCAATATTAGCGCTCAATGTTAGTGTCGAAAGTAAGCGCTTAAAAACCAGTCATCGTTATTCAGAAATTAAGGTTTCTAAATTAAGGCTTCTAAATAAAGGCTTCTAAATATACACTATGATTGCCTCTATTATGATGGCTTCTACATAGACACTGATAAACAGGCGCTCATAATAAGTGTCAAGCTATCAGCGTAGCGCTTGCCTAGCTTCTTTTATCACTCGTGCATTACCCTGTTGCTGCCCAGATTGTAGGATCATCTGCCATAGGGCGCGGCGGCGACTGCTATCTTGAGAGACGCTAAGGCCACGGCGTGCCATCGCTTCCGCTTTACGCGGCTGGTTCTTTTTCAGCGCTACTTGTGCCAAATAAAAATAAACTGCTGATGATTTGGGAGCAAGGCGCTGTGCACGGGTAAAGCTACTCTCAGCACCACTTAGATTACCCGCCTTTAATTGCCCCGTACCCACTTGCATTAGGTTACGAAATGCGGGTAAGTTACTATTATTAGTCGCAGTTTGTTGACTGCGCTGCTGCGAGTTTTGTCGTGCAAGATCTAATAATTCATTATGCGATGGTATTGAAGGTTGAGAGATGATCTCATCTTCACGAGAAGGCGTGAGAATAATAATATCAGGCTGAGTTATTATTGGGCTTTGACTAGGCGACGTGAATACGGGGATTGCTTCCGTTACTGGATCTATTGATGCAGACGGTTTAGGTGGATCATAGGCTTCAATAGAGTATTCGTAGTCGTTTTCATCGCTGTCATTTTTAGCGTCCTCATTCTCATAGCCGCTTTTTTTAACAATAGGGGCTTGAGTCACCGTCGTTGTTGGTTGGCTTTTAGCGGAGGGCGAAGTTTGAACAGGAGATGTTTTCACCGAAATCGGCGCCGTCTGACAGGCACTTAAGCTGAGCATGCCCAGAAGGGCACAGGTTGTAAGCACTGTATTCATGCGCTTAATTTGTTTTTTAGACTGAGGAAGATCCGTCTGCTCAGTTAAAACATTTCGCTGTATCAATAACGCCATATTAAAACCCTTTCTTTTAAGTTTTAAAAACCTTAGAACTAATTTACTAGAGCTGATTTACTAGAATCATGCAACAATTATGCAACTAGAACCATTCAACCGCACGGTCGTACCAAGTATCGGCACGATTGCTTGTTTCGGTTTCGCCATCTTGCTCGTTATTATTGTCTGCATTATCGGTATCGACTGCTTCACCATTTGGAATATCTAATCCTTCACGGCGACGCTGCTGATTGATAGACCCTTGCTCATTTTGCCATTGTATCTGCTCACGAGCTTGATCTTGCTGATATAAGCCGATAGCGCAACTGCTGGCTTCTTGCGGTAAATATGATGACATCACGGGTAGGTAGCGTGCATCAGCACAGCGCTCATTGGATAGCTTGCCTGAGTTGTTCTCTAACCACAGCCATTCAATGCCTTCTGGCTCAGCTAGCGCCACAGGAGTCAGTTTTAGGCGACGCATGTAGTCTGCCCATACCGGCAAAGCGCCACTACCACCACTAAGACCAATGGGCTTGTTATCATCACGTCCAACCCAAACCACACTGACATAGTTGCCGCTATAACCGGCAAACCAAGCATCACGATAATCGTTGGTAGTACCTGTTTTCCCAGCAAGGTTTAAATTACTACCAAGGGATTGCACACGTCTGGCAGTACCGTTTTTGACGACGTCTTGCAAGGCATAGTTAATCAAAAAATTGGTCTCAGGCGGAATACTAGGTTGAGTATTTAGCCCAGTGCGCTGTAAAATGCGTCCGCGATCATCAATGACACTGCGGATACTATGAATGGGCGTGCGAAAGCCACCGGTAGCAAACACTTGGTAGACGCCAAGCATATCCATTGGGCTAAGATTCACTGAGCCTAATAACGCTGAAGGATAAGGTGGGATTTTCTCTTTAACACCCATACGCTTTAATTGTTTGGCAAAGGTATCGACGCCAAATTCCATACCTAAGCGTACGGCGCTATGGTTGTAAGACTGAGAAAGTGCGGTAGTGAAGGGTACATAGCCATGGTCACGATTATCGTAGTTTTTTGGATTCCATTTAGTACCGTCACTTAAATTGACCGTAATCGGCGAATCGTCAACCGAACTTGCCAAATTATAGCGTCCGCTTTCAAGCGCCGTCATGTAGATAATCGGCTTTAATAACGAACCTACTTGGCGTTTCGCATCGACCGCACGGTTAAATCCAGTGAATTCGCTCCCACTACCAACCACTGCAACCAGCTCACCAGTCTCAGGATTGGCACTGACTAAAGCACCTTGTAAGTTTTTAGTCTTGCTACTGTTGCGACGCAGCTGGCCAAGTTCTTTCTCGACAGCTTTGTCCGCCGCTAACTGGGCAATGGGATCCATAGTACTGATAATGATTAGACCTTCGTTTTTGAGGTCGTCAGAATAATAGACTTTATTCAGTTCGCGCTTGACGATATCTAAAAAGTCAGGGAACTGGCTTTTCCCTTCAACCGGCTTATCAACCACACCAAGTGGCTGCTTTAGTGCCTTATCGTAGTCTTCTTGACTGAGTGAACCTATTGCTAACATATTGCTAAGCACCACATCACGGCGCGCTTTTGAATCGTTTGGATGGCGACGGGGGTTATAAACGCTAGGACCTTTTGCCATACCAACAAGCAAAGCTTGTTGATCTAAGCGTAGCTCGTTGAGCGGTTTATCAAAGTAAAACTGTGACGCCAAACCAAAACCATTAATAGAGCGCTTACCGTTTTGACCCAAATAAATCTCGTTTAGATAGGTTTGTAGAATTTCATCTTTACTATAGTGTAGCTCAAGTAGCACGGCCATCAATGCTTCATTGGCTTTGCGTTTAAGCGTGCGGTCTGAGTTGAGATAGAAGTTTTTAATCAACTGCTGGGTAATGGTCGAACCACCCTGCCTAGAACCACCAGAGGAGTTATTTAGTACAGCGCGGGCGATACCACGTATCGATACGCCTTTGTGTTCATAAAAACCACGATCTTCTGTCGCTATTAGGGCATCAATGAGTGGCTGCGGTACCTGATCTAAAGAAACAACCATCCGATCTTCATTACTGTCTGGATAAATACCACCGATATTAACTGGTTCAAGACGAATGATACCGGTTTTAGCAGGCAAGGTGCTTTGTACCGATTCAATCTTATTACCAGAAATAGTCATTTTAATGACTTGCTCTTTATCCACATCGTTTGCGCTATAAGTAAAGCCACGTGTATGGATAAAATAGGTATTGCCTGACTTATGGTAAGTACCCGTGCGGTCATAAGCTTTGTTGCTTTGATAATTGAGTAATTCCAGCCAAGCCTTCATGGTGTCTTTAGTGACATTGGCGCCCTCATATAGTTCAAGCGGCTGCGAATACACTTTTGCAGGAATATCCCAGCGTTTACCCTCGAACTTACTGGTAATGGTGCGATCAAGTTTGAGCAGATAAAGTGCCAATAGCACCATGCCAGCGATAATGACAATTAATAAAATACCACTAAAAACCATGCCGCGCTGCTGTGAAGGTAGCGTGTTTATAGCAGGTTTAGATGACTGTGGTCGCTTAGAATTAGATTTTTGCACGGATGACACACCATTTTGGGATAAAAAACTGCTTCATAATGACGCAAATTGACAAATTTTTCAATCTATCATCATCAACGCCGTCATTCATTGGTATTTAACCATGAGTAGTTATACTGCTCATAGTGCTTGCTTATAGTATAATCTTCAATAGAGCTCTCATACTTATACTAAAATATGGAAAGCTTTTAATTCGGCTTATTAATGTCATATAGGATAGTAATTCACGATAGCAAGTTAAAATGGCTTTAACGATGTCTTTTATATGGATTAACAGTAGTTATTGTTGTTTCTTACTGTGTGCTACCCATATAAACAATCATATTAATAGTCATTTGAAATAGCCGTGTTAATCGCTATCGAGCAGATTAGAGGATAGGACGTTTACTCAAAGCGAACTGGCTTTAAGTAAACCTATCTAAAGGAAATAAGTGCGATTATGTCCAGTGTCCCATCGTCAATGTCATCAGCTTCATCAACCACCAACTCTCATCATCAAGACAACTCAATTATTGAAGGTCTGGTACTGCCGCTCGCCGGTCACTGTTTTCATTGCGGCGATCCGGTGCCGCAGCCGCCGTTTCATAGCGATATATTAGGTCAGCCGCGTGAGATGTGCTGTATGGGCTGTCAGTTGGCCTCTCAAAGTATTGTAGAGGCAGGACTTGAGCAGTATTATCTTGACCGCTCGGAGATTAACCGTACGGCAAGTTTGCCAACGCAGCTGACTCGTCTTGAAGCTTATGATCATGACGAAATAAAATCACAGTTCGTTTATGCACAAGATGGTATGTCGGTTGCAGAGTTGTCTGTCAACAATCTCCGTTGTGCAGCCTGTACGTGGCTGATTGAATCGCGGCTTGATGAGTTAGATGGTATCAGTAAATGTCAGGTCAATTTGACCAATCAGCGCATGCGGGTGATTTGGGATGAGACCAAGCTACCGATCAGTCGCATTCTAACGGTTATCAATGAGATTGGCTATGAAGCCAAGCCTTATCGACAAGATACCCATGAAGCTATGCTGGCACGTCATAATAACCAAATGCTAATCAGGCTTGGTATCGCGGCATTAGGTTCGATGCAGGCGATGATGTATGCGGTGGCGATTTATTTTGGTGAATATAGCGATATGTTGATTTTTCAGCGAGATTTTCTGCGCTGGGTGTCTTTATTCGTTAGTACGCCAGTATTCTTTTATGCCGGTGTGCCTTTCTTTACTTCAGCATGGTCAGCGATTCGTGCTCGGCAAGTCAATATGGACGTGCCCGTTAGTATTGCCTTAATCGTCACTTTCTTTGCCAGTCTCTACGCTACCATCACTGGGCAAGGGGAGACGTACTACGACTCAGTCAGTATGTTTATATTCTTCTTACTGGCAGGGCGTTATATTGAGCATAATGCGCGCCTAAAAGCAGCCACCATGGCCAATGATTTAGTGGTAGTAGAGCCAGTATTGGTGCAAAAGATTGCTGAAGATAAAGAAGCTGCTGAGCGTATCTTGCGGCAATTAGAGGAAAATATCCTCCAGAAAAATGTTCTTGATCAGGAAAATGAAGAGTCTGCGAATCAGGTTAGCGATGTAGCTGTTAATGTGCCTGTTAATGGGATTAGCAATGAGATAAACAGTCAAAATACAGTGAACGCTACGCCTAACTTTATGCAAACTATGGATACCAATGTCTATCAGTTAACATCACTTATCGCCCAAGAGTGGCAGCAAACCCGCCATCAGCGATTGACTGTGTCAAATACAGAGGATGAGATAGAAGCAAAGAAAATGGTAACCGCCCACAGTTTACAAGTGGGTGACATTATCATGATCGAGGCTGGCTCTGAAATTATCAGTGATGGTATCTTACTTAGCTCAACCGCCACGGTATCGCAAAGCTTGCTGACGGGTGAGGGTGATTTAATCATCAAAACTCAAGGTGATTATATCGTCGGCGGTGCGCAAAATGACAGCCAACCGTTTGAGATGTTGGTTACAGCGCTGCCAGAAGACAGTCAAATAGGTCTAATCGACAGGCTAATGAACCGTGCGATGAGTGAAAAGCCAAAATTGGCACAGCAAGCAGATAAGCTGGCACGTTGGTTTGTTGCGCGCATCTTAGTATTATCCGTTTTAGTATTTATCGGCTGGTACATCGTCGACCCAAGCCAAGCGATTTGGGCGACGGTTGCGGTACTGGTGGCGACGTGTCCTTGTGCGCTATCCTTAGCGACTCCGATTGCGCTGACTGTGGCGACCAACCGACTGGCAAGCTATGGCTTTTTGACGACTCGTGGGCATACCTTGCAGACGCTCGCTGAGATAACCCATGTGGCTTTTGATAAAACGGGTACATTAACCTATGGCAAGCCCAACTTATTAAATATTGAGTTGTTAACAATTACTGAGGTTACAACCAACTCAAACGAGCAAAAAGATAACCTACTGGCAATCGCTGCAGCTTTAGAGGTAGGTAGTCGTCATCCTATTGCACATGCATTGCTCACCGCTGCTTATCAACTGCATCTACCAGCCACGCAAGCTTTACAGCATTATCCAGCGGGCGGTGTGGAAGCCATGATTGATGGTGTGTTATATCGGATTGGGCATGTGGATTTTGCCTTGGATAAAGCAACTAATGATAATTATAATCATAAATTAACCATTGATTTGGTTGCGCAGCGAGCGAGCTCAGCGGTGGTATTATCTTGTCAGAAAAGCAACTTGAATGAATGGCAAGCGCTGGCGTGTTTTTACTTTAATGATAAAGTACGTGATAGCGCCAAATCGATGCTCGATACACTCAAAGATTTGGGTATTGAATCGGTGATGTTGACCGGTGACCCAAGCCCACAAGCCTTGGTAATGGCTGAAGGATTGGGCATGCAGTCAGCATATAACGGATTGTCACCCACGGATAAAGTCAATTATATTCAGCAGTTGCAAGCTAAAGGTGCAGTCGTACTGATGGTCGGCGATGGTATTAATGACGCACCTGTATTGGCAGCAGCAGATGTTTCGACCTCGATAGCAGGGGCTGCCGATTTAGCGCAAGTATCGAGCGACAGCATTATTCTAAATGGACAAATCGAAGCTATTACTGCTGCTAAACGTATCGCCAATAAAACAGAACGTATCATCAAGCAAAACTTCCGCTGGGCACTTATTTATAACGGTAGTGTGTTAATACCAGCCGCTTTAGGCTATGTACCACCTTGGCTTGCTGCTATTGGAATGTCGCTAAGCTCATTGTTCGTCGTATTAAATGCGTTACGTCTAAAACGTGCTTAAGAGCATTTTCAATAAATGATTACTTTTACCCATAAAAAAACCGCCTTTAACTAAATATAAATAGCTAAGGCGGTTTTTTGTTTTCATGCAAAATGATTGTTATATGATACTTAAGTTAGTCTTGTAGATAGCTTAGTAGGCGCATAAATTCAATATACATCCACACTAGCGTTGCAAGAATACCGATACTGAATAACCATTCGTAGTCTTCAGAGACACCCATCGCAACACCGCGATCAATATTATCAAAGTCTAATAAAAGCGTAAAAGAGGCGATAACAATCACAAATAAGCTGAAGCCAATAGCGATAGCGCCCCCTTCAAATAAGAAAGGTAAGCTTGAACCAAAAGCTAAAGAAAGTACCCACTGTGCCACGTAAACAAGCATGATGGCAATCAATGCTGAGGTTACGATTGAGCGGAATTTTTGAGTAACCTTTACCAAACCTGAACGATATAGTCCGAGCATTACTGCTGCTGTCACAAACGTCGCACACATAGCTGTGACTGGCACGCTAGGGTACATTCTCATGAAAAATAGCGAGATACCGCCTAAAAATATACCTTCCAATAGTGCATAAGGAACGGCGAAGGTTTTGGCTTTTTGTGGTTTAAAGGTGATAAAAATGGCTAGACCAAAGGCAGCAAACATACTACCAAAAGCTGCCATTGTGATAAAACCTTGTGATAGACCTGCCATCAGCGCGTAAAAGAAAAACCCAATACCAGTAATAGCGGATAGTCCAAGCAATAGACTGGTTTTTTGAATCACGCCCTTAACAGTCATCGGCGTACCGCCGACTGCAAGTTCTGCGCGACTGACAATAGGATTGGCCATAAAGTTGTCCTTAATAAAATATCAATAATAGTAATGCAGCTACTTTAGCAAAACCATGATTATTGTCAATTGTGTTTACGTGACCGCATAAAAGGTATTACGCAATTATTGAGTCGCTTATCAGCCCATGTATATAATGATTTTAAGTAGCTGAATAAAAACGCCTAATAAAGACGTATAATCGTTTTTATATGGGGTCAATTACGACCGTTAACAACGATAATTCACAAACATGCTAGTCTAATGGCTTATTTATCGCTATCATTGCTCTGTATTTTACCGTTATACCGAGTCGTTTTATGGAAAACTCAGCGCAGTCAGAAAGATTGCCGCAATTACATGAATCAGAGCTGTTCCACGCTATCAAAAATCCTGCCTTTCGCCGTATTGGCTTGATGGGTCGCGCTGGGAAGCGCAGTGTTACCCAAAGCCTTGCTCAGATCGCGCAGATCATCAACGATATGAATCTTACGTTGATTATGGATGTGCAAACTGCCAACTTACCAACCTTAAATCTCACTGAGATTGAAAGAGTCAAAATCGTCAAGCGTAGCTTAATTGGCGAGATTTGTGACTTGGTTATTGTGGTTGGTGGTGATGGCTCCATACTCCATGCCGCTGAGGCGTTAGCGCGCTACCGTGTGCCTGTATTAGGGGTTAACCGTGGTCGTCTTGGTTTTTTAGCGGATGTTAAGCCTGATGAAGCTGAATTTAAGATACGCCAAGTATTGATGGGTGATTACCAGTTAGATCACAGGTTTTTGCTAACGATGGAGATTCGTGAAGGTAGCAAGATTATTCATGAAGACATGGCGCTCAATGATATAGTGCTGCATGCGGGTAAATCAGTCCATATGATTGATTTTCAGCTGACAATCGATGGGCATGATGTTTATCGACAGCACAGTGATGGCTTGATTGTGGCGACACCGACGGGCTCGACTGCCTATGCGCTCTCAGGTGGTGGCCCAATTATCCATCCGAGCATGGATGCGATATGTTTGGTGCCCATGCATCCGCATACGCTGTCTAGCCGGCCCATCGTGGTGAGTGGTACCAGTGAAATTTGTATTCGCATCCACGAGGACAATCGTACTCAGCCAATGGTCAGCGCCGATGGCAAACCTAGCATACCGCTTGATCAAGAGCAGCGTCTTTATATTCGCAAACATCCTGATAAATTAACCTTGCTACATCCGCCAGGGTTTGATTTTTATGAAGCCTGCCGGACCAAGTTGCACTGGAACGTCCATGCCGAAGAGTTCAGTCTTGATACTGATGATGATATTATGGACGATGAATAAGCGTATCTGTTAGATAAAGCATGCCATATAAAAACAGTAGTGGAGAGTAAATAAGATGGATAAACAAAAAATATTAGCAAGCTTAACGCCTGAAGTAGCCGATAAGTTTCGTATGGCGATTGAGCTGGGTAAATGGCCGGATGGTCGCAAGTTAACAGCGGAGCAGCGCGAAACTTGTATGCAAGCAGTGATGGTATGGGAGCATGAACATCTGCCACCCGCTGAGCGTACTGGCTATATACATAAGCCGATAAGAGAAAATGGCTCTATCGTTGGCGCTGAATGTGATGTGGAACACGAGCATCATTACCCTAATATGCCAAATCCCAAAGGCGCTGTGCAGCCGATTAAGTTTCGCGATAAATAAGATTGTGCTATAAAAGCCAGTCTTATAAATAATCAAGCTGCCGCAATAGAAAAAGCTGTAATAAAAAAAGCCACGCTATAGTAATAGCGTGGCTTTTTTAGGTACGTTACAAATAAAAGGTACTTTATAAAAAACGCTTAAAGTGCGGTAGTATCGACATTTGGGCGCACCGTCAATGGATTCTTTTCCATCAAAAACCCTTGCCAACCCCAATGTAAAAAATTGCGGATATTGGCATGATCAGTACCCTTTGGAGTCGCTTGAACCTTGGCGTAATGCTCACCGAACAGCTTTAGCGTGTCTAACTGATTTAAGCCATGGTGCTTAGCAAGGCCAAAAATCTTAGCACTACCTTCGTTTTCACCAGCAGCATTATGTACCATGCCGTTGACAAAAGGCATTGGCGCATAGCGATAAAAATCATCAATAAAGCTGATGACATCATTGAATCCAATGGCTTTTTTATTCAAACCATTAAGTAGGGCCGATACATCTGATTGGCGAATACTCATAAATAAATGACCTCAGAGCAGATTAAAAAGCAAAAATTAGTGTGCTTGATATATGCTCAATGATTATTGATAGTTAGGCATGAAGCAAACAGCTTAACGATTAAAATAGTCTTCATCATCAAATGAAGGTGCAAAACCGCCTTGTTCAAGATGTTGCATTTGCGATTGTACCGTGCGCTCATGCTGGATACGCTGATAGATCTCTTCGCGGTGTACGGCAATATCTTTTGGCGCATCAACGCCGATACGTACTTGATTGCCTTTGACACCTAGTACAGTCACACTGACCTCATCGCCAATCATTAGCGTTTCGCCCACGCGGCGTGTCAAAATTAACATGCGTCACACTCCTTATGTCGCATCAACAGATTATTACTCATCAGATTGCGTCTCAATTACAGGACATTACCGCTGCACAAAAT
>NZ_JBAQQF010000041.1:0-19420 GCF_049295055.1 Psychrobacter sp.
TGAACCCTATCGAGAAAAAATGGGCTCAGGTGAAGTTTCTACGCCAAGGCTGGATGGAAAACGACTTATCTAAATTGTTTTATGATATTTGTCCTGGCCATAACAGTTTTATTTTGAACTGACTATAGCTAAAAACGTTAAAAATGATTAAATTGCTTTCAAGGGTAAAGACGATGTAGTTAACTGCTATCATTTTTATTACTCAAATCACTCTCAACATACCATCATAAACCATTTTAGACTTGAGCAACAGACACTAAAATAATGCGATGAAATCAGGTAAAATAGTATATATGACCGCTATTAACCAACCAAGCCTGCGTAAAATTATCCATATTGATATGGATGCTTTTTATGCCAGTGTGGAACAACGTGATTTCCCTGAGCTGCGTGGCAAGCCATTGGTCGTCGGTGGTGATCCAAATGGTCGCGGGGTGGTTGCGGCTGCCAGTTATGAAGTACGTAAGTTTGGTGTGCGTTCCGCCATGTCGTGTTATGAAGCGAAAAAGCGTTGTCCAGAGGTCATATTTGTACCACCACGATTTGATGTTTACCGCGCCGTCAGTAGCGATATCCGCCGCATCATGCACAGCTTAACGCCGCTCGTTGAGCCATTATCATTAGATGAAGCGTATCTTGATGTGACCGGATTATCCGCGCATAAAGGCTCAGCGACATTGATGGCAAATTGGCTACGGGCGCAAATCTTAGAACAAACAAATCTGAATGCCTCTGCAGGTGTCTCCTTTAACAAAATGCTGGCAAAAATTGCCTCTGATATCAATAAGCCTAATGGCACTGCGGTTATCACGCCAGCGGATGCCGATGCCTTTATTCGTACCCTGCCTATTGAACGTTTTCACGGTATTGGCAAAGCAACTGCCAAGCGCTTGCATGCGATGGGTATCAGTCATGGTGCCGATCTTCGTCGCACGCCAGCAGCTATATTGGTCAATGAATTTGGTAAGCGCGGACAGTTTTATTATGATATCGCCCATGGTCGTGATGATCGCGCCGTCAAATCTGAACGCACGCACAAATCTGTTGGCTCCGAGACAACCTTTAGAGACAATTTAAGACATGATGAGGAACTATTAAAACAAATCTATGAGCAAAATGCCGATGCCTTTCATCAGCTGCACAAAAAACAGCTCATCGCCTATACCATTACGCTCAAAATTAAATACGCTGACTTTACTCAAGTGACGCGTTCGCACACTTTATCCACCGCTTTTGATAGCGCTGAATCTGCCCACTACTGGTTAGATAAGCTATTTTTAGATATTCCGCGCCAACTTCCTATTAGGCTTGTGGGTGTGACCTTCTCTTCGTTAACACCTGCCACACAGCTAATACCACAGTTAGATTTATTTGAATAACGTGACTAAACTTTAATGAAAAATGATTTGAGATTTTGCTCATTGGCAATATAAAATACTTAGGCTATTTTAATTATTATTAAGTGGTATATACTCTGAGAACTTAGGAAAACATTCCTCATTTCTGCTACAATTACGCCAAAATCCCACTCTATTGAAAGACTATTTATGACTGATTCGCAACTAACAGATTTAGATAATAACCTCACTATTTATACCAATAACGATAGCAATAGCCATAGTAATAAAAGTGACGACATTTTAGAGTATCTAAGTGTTGATGATTACGATTACGAGCTACCAGATCAGTTAATTGCCCGCTACCCATTAGCGCAGCGTTCGGCGTCAAAGCTTCTATATTTACCTGCTAATAATAAAAATGATGATGTCAGCCAGATTGAAGATAAATTGTTTGCAGAGCTGGCTGAACTGCTAAACACCGGTGATTTGATAGTCTTTAACGACACCAAAGTGATGAAAGCGCGTCTGTTCGGTCAAAAAGATACAGGCGGAAAGGTTGAAGTGCTGATTGAGCGCTTGGTTGATATTGCTGATTTGAATAGTGCAACTTTAGATTTGGCAACGTTAGACGATATACTTAGCACAGAAAAATATGTCGCTCTTTGTCATGTTAAAGCCAGTAAAGCACCTAAGCTTGGTCAGCGTTTAGCGCTTGCTGACAATCACATGAATTGCGTGATGATTGGTCGTCAAGAGAACTTATTTATCTTGGCTTTTGATGCGCCCATCTTGCCTGATTTAGAGCGTCATGGTGAGCTGCCCATCCCGCCCTACTTTGATCGCCATGCTGATGCTACCGACAATACCCGTTATCAAACCGTATTTCATGACCCAGCCAAGCTTGCAAGCGTAGCAGCACCGACGGCCAGCTTACATTTTGACGAGATAGTGTTAGATAAGCTTGCTGCAAAAGGCATTCATACGGCGTTTGTTACACTCCATGTTGGTGCAGGTACTTTTGCCCCCGTAAAAACAGACAACCTGCTTAATCACACCATGCACAGTGAATATGCACACCTGCCTCAGACTACCGCCGACCTTATCAATCAAACACATGCCAATGGCAAGCAAGTCATTGCTATTGGTACAACAGTGACACGTGTCCTCGAAACCGCGTATCAAAAAACAGCAGTTAATGGACAAGCACTTGCTAGTTGGTCAGGTGATACCGATATCTTTATTTATCCGGGCTTCAAGTTTGGTGTTGTAGATAGATTACTAACGAACTTTCACTTGCCGAAGTCTACTTTGTTGATGCTAGTGTCAGCCTTTGCAGGTAAAGCATCTATCGAACAGGCTTATCAACATGCTATTAAAACGCAGTATCGTTTTTTTAGTTATGGCGATGCCATGCTGCTTGATAAAAAAGCTCACGGCTGATAGCAAACATTAAGCAAACAATTAATGTATTGATCACAACAGTAGTGGAATAAACTGGTAAACTAAACGCTATTTTGTTATAACAACACAGATAACTCTCATCTTAAAGGGCTGCACATGTCTTGTCATTTATCTCATCGCTTGACTACGGTACATCGCGCGGTATCGATGGCACTACTTTATTCAGTAGGCTATGCAGCCCTAGTATCTAGTGCTCAAGCAGCAACGATTGGCAAAACCGTCGTAACCTCTGCTCAGCACGAGCCTTTAGCCGCCAGTATTTTGGTCACTGATATTAAAACTGCCGATTTTTCGGCCAGTTTGGTGAATTCTACTGTTTATCAGCAAATGGGTCTAACACCAACTGATTCAATGACGGTACGTTTTCAGCCAACTTCCGCCACCAGTGGTCAGGTATTCATCACTACCACTAAGCCCGTATCCAAGCCTTTTGCAGATGTGGTTTTAGCTATTAATGATGGCGCTCAGCGCAATGTTATTCCTAAGACATTACTCATGCCCCTTAATGACAGCTTACCGATTACTCCCTCTAAAAACATCGTTACAGGGGCAAAAAAGCCCAACTTACCGGTTGTTTCTGTCACTAATGCGCAACCGTTAACCGTTAGACAAGGTACACCGCCACCATTATTTTCATCACCCAAAGTATCAACATATAAATCATCAGCCTCTGATTTGGCAGCGGCAAAATTGCCCGCACGCGATATTCAAGCACCTAAAATTCAGGCACCTAACATTCAAGCGCCTACTATATCATCTAGCTTGCCGGCTGCAGTCACTGCCACGACACAAAGTAATACTACAGTTTATGCGCCTAGCCGCCTAAATAATGATAATGCTGGCTCAGCAAATGCTTTAGATAAAAGCTCTTTAGACAAAAAATATGTGAATACAAGCAATACTAGTAACAATGTTTCAGATAATAAAACAAGCGTTAATAACACTGCCGCAACCAGCCTTAATGTTTTATCATCAGATACTATTGAAGAAGATGCAGTGACTGACAAACAGTTCGATATATTAAATATACAAATCGTCCGTCAGATACAGCTTAATAATGAACGCAGTACAGATATGATGGTTGCTATACCAATGAGCCCTAAGACGGCAATGCCGCCAACACTAAATAATCAGGCTTCAACAATTCAAGCTAATTCTACCAATAATATTGTTGCTAACACACCTCTCAATAACGTATCCACTAGTGATATCTCCTCTAGCAGCGTTGCATCAAATCAAGTCGCGGCGCAACAAGCAGTAGCGAATCAATCAAGTAATGCTGAGGTCAATTATACTGTACAGCGCAACGACAGCTTATGGGTCATTGCCCAGCAAATCGCAGAGAAAAACAATCTTGATGTTCAAACAGTCATGAAGGAAATTAAATCGCAGAATGCTGGCGCTTTCATTAATAAAAATGCTGATCAATTAAAAGCCGATGCACAGCTAAGCCTGCCCAATTATGATGTATTGCCATCACAGAAAAAGCTAGAGGCGGCGATTAGCGCTCAGAGACAATATAATAGGGAAGCCAGCATACCCGTTGCAAAAAAATCATCCACGCCAAAACCGACTTCAAAACCAGCATCTAAAACTGCACCTGAAAACCCTCAAGCAGCCAAGCGCACTGCGAAACCAGCAGTAACAAAGACTCAGACATTGCCAAAAGCACAGTTTTCTGTCATCGCTCCTGGTCATCAAGGTAGCGCAGATGGCACTAAAACCAAATCAGGCATGGCAGCAGGCAACGGGCTTAGCACAGACGTATTAACCATTTTAAAATCATCAAGACAAAGTACAGCGTCGCAAGCTCAGCGCTTATCAAAGACCAGTGGCACACTTGAAAGCTATACTAGAAAACTGCAATTACAAAACCAAAAACTGGCTGAGCTGCAAGCTCGTCTTAAAAAATTACGCAATCAATAATTGCCTAGCTGATCAATGCAGTCAACTGCAACAGTAGGCGTGGGAGTCACTATGGACAATATGCTATATATCATCGCCGGCTTGGTGCTTATTTTAATCGTAGCAGTCTTGGTCATGCGCAAAAACAAAGCGCAAAAACCATCAGGTCAGCCCACTATAAAGGCAGGTGGAACGGAGTCTTTATCGACACAAGCTGCCTCCAAAGGTACGCCTGCGCAAGTTGGAGACAGCAATGAGAAAAAATTTGATCATATTGAGATCGCTCAACGTTTTATGGATCAACAGCGCTATGACAAAGCCATTGAAACACTTAATCGTGGTCTGATTGAAAAACCTCATGACAGCGAATTATCTCTCAAGCTACTTGCGGTATATGCCACGATAGATCAATCTGAGAATTTCAATAAAGTCTATGACTCTATCAAAGCGCATAATGATGCAAAAAGTATCGCACAAGCTGATGAGCTAAAGGCCTTGCTTACTGAGGAACAAAATCAAATAGCCCAGCGAGCACTACCAGCAGATAACAGCGAAGATGCTGGCTTTGAAAGTATCGATTTTGATATCCCAGCTGATAAAGTTGGAAATAATACTTCAACCCTTGACACTGCTATTACTCAGCCTGTTGAGTATAAAAAGGATTTATTAAATGCCACCGATGAAACCTCAACGGTTTCGAGCGATTTTGATAACCTTGATAGCTTTGACAACATCGATCAAGCGTTTGACCTTAGTCTTGATGATTTAGAAGATAATGCTAGTGTGACACCGCTCACTACGCTAAATATAGCAGATGAAGAAACCCTAGCGAATTCAACGACTGCTACAGACACAGACAATAATGACTTTGATTTCGACTTTGAGTTATCTGAGCAGAGTGACATCTCTACTGAATCTCCTGTTACCCCTGTCTCTAAAGACAACTCGAATGAAATCATGTTAGATGAGGAAGATTTTGTCTTGGATTTAGAAGTTGATGCTGGGAAAAATAATATCAGCGTCGATGATCAAATCACTACAAACGCGATTCAAACAGATGAAGATAGTCTGATTTTATCTTTAGATAGTATCAATGCATCAACTGAAATAGAAAATAAAGCGGCTATTGAGCAACCTATTGCTATTGAAGACAGCTTTGATGATTTTAATATTGAAGGCGATGTATTTGACAGCCATAGTTTTGAAAATAGTAATGTTGAAGATAATAGTTTCGAAGACATCAATATTATTGAAAATAAGTCTGAAGCATCTAGCATGTCACCGACTACCGTTATGTTCGATGACGATACATTAATAGATGATAATTTTGACTTTGATACGTTATCAGACTCTCCAACAGCGACCATGCCTGTTGAAGTTGATCATGATATTAGCAGTATTGCTTATAATAGTACTGAAATTACTGCTGAAACTAATGTTGAAACAGTAGAAGATTTCTCGTCACGGTTTGCAGCAGACTTTGATTTTGTTAAAACTTTAGACAGTAATCAAGTGACTCTAGACTTAGCAGGTCAATATGTACAACTGGGTGAGTATGATAGTGCCAAACGCTTACTCAACGAAGTCTTAGTTCAAGGCAATAACGAACAACAGCAACAAGCACAATTATTGCTTGAACGCACGGCCTAACGCACTTATTAAAGAGTGCTGTTGTAGTAGCGAATATTCTACTAGTAAAGGATATTCGCTGCATTTTGAGTTTGATTGCCCTATTTTCCATTATCATTAAGTTTTCTATTTCCACTAAGTCTTCTGCTCTATCCTTTCTCTCATTTCTATTTATTATGCTAATACTATGCCCTCATCCTTTATGACCAAGACAACCTCTACACCCATCCAGCTCATTTATGCTGGCGGCACTTTTGGCAGTTATGGGCGTCCATTAGCACCATTATCAGCAGAAGTGTTTTTGCCGACACTACAACAATTACTGATTGATCCAGATAATGCGGTTAATCTGTTGCCAATCTCTTGGCTGAACAATACGCTTATTAAAGACAGTAGTCAGCTCACCCCTAGCGATTTTGTGCATTTTTATAAGCTGCTGTTGTCAGCTTATGAGCAAGGTAGTAGGCGCTTTGTATTAATCACCGGCACTGATACCTTAAGCTACTTGGGTGCATTCTTAGCAGAAGCCTTTGCTGGTAGTGATATTTGTGTCGTTGTCACTGGTAGTATGCGACCGTTATTGGACAGTGAAGTACTGCACTCTTACACTATTGACGCCCAAAGCGATGCTTGGAGCAACCTTAAGGATGCTTTAAAACTGGCAGCTGCCGGTGAGTCAGGTGTGAAGATTGCCTTTGGCAGCGAGTCATGGCCTGCACAAACCGTACAAAAGATACATAGCCATGATTTCATGGCATTTACTGGTCATTCTAGAGCGGCTTATCCAGCTAATAGTTATATCAAAACCCTTCCGGATGTACGCCGGCAGCACTGGCTTGATGACCAACAAGACATAATCGATGATATTCAAGTTCGCGCTGAGCAAGCCTGCGTTCATGCTTTATATTGTTTGCCCAATGCAACCGATGTATTAAATAATCAGCTACGCGCGCTATTATCACAACCGCCTTGTGGCATTATCTTACTAGGCTTTGGTGCTGGTAATGTTCCTTATTCAGCAGAGTTAGCAGAGGCATTACAGTTGGCTTACGAAAAAGGTCACATGGTGATATGTGGCAGCCAATCACCGTTTGGTGGCGTTAGCGATACTTATGCAGCTGGTAGTTGGCAATATGATTACCAAGTCATTGCAGGTGGGCGATTAACAATCCCTGCTATTTATGCACGCCTGCTATGGTTGCTGCTACGCTATGATAGCCCTGCACGGCGTCGACAACGCTGGTTAAATAACGTTAACCAAACTGGCACGCGCATCAAAAAACGCTAAATGAATACTAGGGTATTTTAGACATTTAAAGCGCCCTAATCACCCCTTACTTTACAAGCTCTGAAATACAAGCTCCGAAACATAAGTTCCGAAATGAAAACATCCGAGATTACAAGCATCGACATTAAAAATATTGAAGCTAGAAACATTGAAACTAGAGATATTGACGCCAAAAATATTGAAGCTAGAGGTATTGAAACTGAAAGCATCGAAACCGAAAGCAGACCAACATATACGTTAGCCATTGCCATTGAATTTTTGGGTTCGAATTATCATGGCTGGCAACGCCAAAAAGAAGTGTTGGGCGTACAAGAAGCCTTAGAAAATGCCATTAGTACCGTCGCCAATGAACCAGTAGAAGTCATTGCAGCAGGGCGCACAGACTCAAGTGTCCATGCCAGCAACATGATTGCCCACTTTATCACTCATGCTTATCGACCCACAAACAACTGGTTACGCGGTGTGAACAGTCTATTGCCTGATGATATTGCTTTACGTTGGGTTCAACCGATGCCCGCAGATTTTCATGCCCGTTTTGCAGCCATTGCTCGTCGTTATCGCTATATAACCCTAAATCAGACTCAGCGTCCTGCCATCCTCAATCATCAAGTCACTCATATCCATGAGCCACTCGATCTAGCCGCTATGCAACTGGCTGCTGCTGATATCGTCGGTACGCATGATTTTAGCAGCTACCGTGCCGCGGCTTGTCAATCTAATCAGCCTGTGCGTAATATCAGTCATGCAAATATTTTTGCCCATGGTCAGTTTATCGTTTTTGATATTCAAGCCGACGGATTCTTACATCATATGGTTCGCAATCTGATGGGAACGCTATACGCCATCGGCAAACACGAATTAGAACCAGCAGATTTTTTAAACATTTTGGCTAAGAAAGATCGAACGATAGCACCGCCTACCGCTTCTGGTGATGGGCTGTATTTTATTAATGCCTATTATCCTGAGCACTTTCAAAGCTTATTACCCAATGCTCCTTTAACACCTATTTGGCTCAACCTTCCTGACTAATTAGTATAAACTGACATACATATCACTTACAGGCTGTCAAGTAAAAATCAGGTTCTGTATTGCTTTAATCTGCTAACTTACGTATAATATGGGCTTATTTTAAATTGATTGATGATACAAATTATGGCAAAAGACGAGATTATTGAATTTGAAGGCGAAGTCATTGACACCCTTCCAAATACTTTGTTTAAAGTTCGTTTAGAAAACGGACACGAAATCATTGCGCACATCTCAGGTAAGATGCGTAAGCATTACATTCGTATTTTAACTGGCGATAAAGTCAAGGTTGAAATGACCCCTTATGACTTATCTAAAGGTCGCATCACTTATCGTGGTAAAAACTAAATTCTTAATTACTGAAAACTCTTAGTTACTAAATTGGTTATAAGAGCATGCTTATAATGCTTGAGTGGTTTAACTGATAATAATAATGATACTGCTAACCTACTCATTATTGCCTATCATATTTTAGTAAGTTGATATTAGTATTCACATCGATTTTGCTTTTACCAAAAAAATACCGCTGAATATAAGCGGTATTTTTTTATGTCTAAATTTTATCATAGCACCTTGTGGTTAGGAATAACCTATAAAGTTTGAATGATAAACATCAATCTTAATGTATGACTTAAAGCCGTTATTTGAACTCAACGGTTGCCCCATTTTGTATCACACCTAGCAGCGCAAGCGCATCCCAGTTGGTTAAACGTATACAACCTGCCGATGCTTGGCGGCTGATGCGAGCAGGGTCAGGTGAGCCATGGATACCATATGATGGCTTACTGAGACCTATCCATACTAATCCTACTGGATTATTAGGACCCGGTGGAAGAATAGATTTACTACCATTTTCTGCGGTATAAGTATAATTAGGCTCATGCACTTTTACTTTTACCGTATGCGTACCGGTTGGGGACGGCGTGGCCGTGCTACCTACTGTCGTCGGATAGCTAGCGACTAAGTTTCCCCTATCGTCATAGGCGTATAATGTTTCGGTGGCTTTATCAGCAATGACTCGACTGACCGGCTTGGTATTAGGATTGCCCGGATTATAAACGGTAATAGTTTCGCCTACCGAAAATTTAGCGTTTGGGTTGAGCGCTTTAAGATAGTTTTCACTGATATGAAACTTTTCTGCCAAACCTTCAATGACAGTTTCATAGTACATACCTTCAAGTTTGGCTTTGGCTTCTGCGCCTGCTGGAATGGTTGTGGTTTTGATATTAATGTCAGCATCAGTAAGCTGATAGCTTACTAATACTGGTTGTGCCATAAGCTTATCGTTTTTGCTTAGTGCCTGCCACGTCTCATTATTTAACGTATCTGTCACTGTCAACCCATTTGCCATCTGAAAAGCTTGCATCGCTTTACGAGAATTCTTTCCCCAAGAGCCATCAACTGCACCAACGCCATTTTGATGCCAGTTTAATAGAGCTTGCAGCTTGATAGTAGTATCACGATCTCTCTTCATACCTTGTTTCCAAGTAGCACTATTTACCTTTTGCGCCTCCACTGGCAAATTTTCTGTTGTATATTTGATGGCAGGTAAAAACTTGTTTAACGATACGGCAGTTTTACTTTTACCAGCAACCTGTTGACTTACTTCATTAGTTACTGGGCTTATATCAGTTGTATTACTAGCTGTAGTTTTATCAGCGACATTGGCGCTATCGTCGTTGGTCGCAGCGATACTTTGACCCATCAACAGCGCGGTTGATAAACCAAGCGCAGCTATCGCCGTGCTAATTTTTGTTAATTGATACATCTAACACTCCTAAATTTTTTTACATTGTATTTTTTATGAAAAGCTTTGGTGTTAAAAAATGAGCTATTAAAAATGATAAATGATTATTATTTTTAGTCTCTTGATACATAATCAGCTTTTTTAATTATTACTATCACATCGCCTTAATATATCAATATTGATACAGTAATATTTGAACGGATACTAATCATCTCATGGTACTTACAAGTAGATAATAGTGCCACTGTCCTCCTGTGAGGATATGACAGCTTTATGTTAATAAAGCCCTTATCTTACAATGTCTGTGTTAAAGCAAGGATTTTTTTGCAGCTGTCTGGTTAGATATATTTACATTAATTAGCTTTTTTAAGAAACATAAAAATAAGCATAAAAAGTAGCTAAAAAGTAATAAAGAAAAAACCCATAAATTGCTCAGCAACTTATGGGTTCATCATGACAGAAATTTATAACCCTTAAATTTATATCTATCATAATAATACAGTCGAAAACGTCAACGGATGCATTAATCTGAGAATTCTCAGGCTATGTTAGAGCAGCGTCAGCTAAACCAATTTGGCCAATACCGCTTGTCCCATTTCTCGACAGCCTACTTGTTTTAGTCCGTCTTCATTACGATCTAAGATATCAACCGTACGTAAGCCGTCATCAAGGACGTCACTGACCGCTTGCTCAATCGCTTGCGCGGCCGCTTCTTGTTTAAAAGTATAACGCAGCATCATCGCGACCGATAAAATGGTAGCTAATGGATTGGCGATATCCTGTCCTGCGATATCAGGGGCTGAACCATGGCAAGGCTCATACATACCTTTCCCTGCTTCATCGAGACTGGCCGATGGTAGCATACCGATAGAACCAGTAAGCATAGCCGCTTCATCAGATAAGATATCACCGAACAAATTGCCTGTTACCATGACATCGAACTGTTTAGGATCCTTGATAAGTTGCATACAGGCATTGTCAGCATACATATGCGATAACGCCACATCACCATAGTCCGTTTGCTGCAGCTCAATCATCGTCTGCTTCCAAAGCTCAGTGACTTCTAATACGTTGGCCTTGTCGATAGAGCAAACTTTGGCAGGTGTACCCGCTGCTTGCGCGCGTGTTTGTGCCAGCTCAAAAGCAACCTTGCCGATACGATTAATCTCGCTCGTGCTATAAACCATAGTGTTATAGCCTTGCTGCTCACCATTCTCTAGGGTGCGGATACCGCGTGGCTCACCAAAATAAATACCACCCGTCAATTCACGAACAATCAACAAGTCTAAACCTGAGATAATCTCAGGTTTAATACTAGAGGCATTAACTAGTTGCGGATAAAGCTTTGCCACTCGTAGATTGGCAAATAACCCAAGCTCACTACGGATTTTAAGCAGACCACGCTCAGGGCGTTTACTACGTTCGATACTATCCCACTTAGGACCACCAACGGCACCCAATAACACCGCATCTGCTGCGCGCGCACGTTGTAGCGTCTCTTCTGGCAAAGGCTCTCCAGTTGCATCAAATGCTACGCCACCGATTAATCCAGACTCAAGGGTCAAACCTAACGCAAACTTAGTATTGATAGCTTCGAGCACATCAATGGCTTGAGTCATGATCTCAGGGCCGATACCATCGCCCGCTAGTGTTAAAATCGTTGCCATAATGATCCTTTTGGGTAAGTAAATTTTTATTTATAGTCTTGCTATCATTTAATGACAGCTCTCTAAAAAATGACTTCTTGCACAACGAGTTGCACAAGAAGTCATATATTTCATTATTTTTTATTCAAAAATTTAGTTTTAAACGATTAGAATAAATACTTAAAGACAAGCTGCTTGCCTGTCAAATTTTGACTATTACATTGTGCTTGTTAAACTTTGGCTCTTAAACTTTAGTTTTCACGCTTTGATAGTCACGCTTTGGCTCTTACTTTCACTTTTGATTGTACTGGTGTTGCCTTAACCATACGAGTTTCTACAAACTCTCCTTGGTGTTCAGTGCCGATCTCTTTACAGAAGCGGCGCTGCACTGTATTGCCTTGATAAAGATCCACACATAAAGGTTGTGGCGATGCTGTGTCTAACAGGCTACCCGAGTTTTGACTAGATTTTTTTTGATAAGCACGTAGCTGATAAGTACCAGGATTAACAAAATCATGAATCATGGCAAAACGTTCTACGTAACCCACATTATTTTCTGGATAGAAGTTAACATGTACTTCACGTTTAGCAGGTTGTACTCGAGCATAATAATTGGTCAGCCCTGGCATACCAGATGCTGATAAAGGAACAATTTTGATCGCGTTTTTATGAGCAAGCGGGGTCATATCCATGGTCGTTGGTAGTTGCGCATGCTTATTGCCAGTGCCACTTTTGCCGTTTCCACTCGCACCTTTCATCGCAACCAGCATATTGGCATTAAAAGGCTTATGAGTATCAGGCGCAATGACCATAGTACGGTCTATCTGCACAATCTCACAGTGATAAGTGCCGACACAAGCAATATTTACTTCACCAGCGACAGGCTTGATATTACCCGTCCACGCCTTTGCGCTTTCTGTTTGATCTATCTGTTTGTAGCCCGTCAAAGCCTGACAGCCAGATAACAATAAGCTTGTGGCAATAGCCGTGCTTGTCCATACTGCAAAACGTGTTTTATTCATAATGATGGCTACTATTGATAAGATAGAAGATATAATAATATAAAAACAGACTACCATTCATTTTAGCCATTTAATCACCATAACTCAACGCTGTATTAGCGCTAAGCTATTTTTTATAGTGATTAATAGAGATTGATTCAGTATTTACTGTTAATCACTTCAGCATTTACTGTTAATCACTCGTTGTTAATATGTTGTTATTAATAACTACGCTCTGACTTCATTGAATATCCAAGGTGTTTTTTGCATCATTTTATGCTCGTACCCTTTAATAGCATCGCTCTGTTGTAAAGTCAGTCCAATATCATCAAGACCATTTAGCAAGCAATGCTTGCGAAATTCATCTACTTCAAACGCATACTCTTCACCCGTTGGCGTAATAACTACCTGTCGCTCAAGATCTGCAGTCAGCTCATAGCCTTTATTAGCAAACGTGGCTTTCATTAATGTATCAACGATTTCTTCATTCAATACAATCGGTAGCATGCCATTTTTAAAACAGTTATTATAAAAGATATCGGCAAAGCTTGGCGCAATGACGGTACGAAAGCCGTACTCTGAAAGCGCCCAAGGCGCATGTTCACGACTAGAGCCACAACCAAAGTTACGGCGCGCCAGTAAAATATTAGCGCCTTGATAGCGTTGCTGATTTAGAATAAAGTCTGGATTAACAATACGTGTGCTATTGTCTTGACCCGGATACCCTTCGTCGAGATAACGCCAGTCATCAAACAGATTAACGCCAAAACCTGTACGTTTAATAGACTTTAAAAACTGTTTTGCAATAATTTGATCGGTATCGACGTTTGCGCGATCAAGTGGGCAAACGATACCCGTTTGGGTGTTATAAGCTTGCATAAATATATCCTCTAATATGAAGGTCATAATAATGGTTAAAGCATAGCTGATTAAAACGCTGCTAATAACTAATTATAGATAACTAAGTGGCTAGTTAAAACGTGCGCACATCAACGAAGTGACCGGCTAACGCAGCTGCTGCTGCCATTGCAGGACTCACTAGGTGTGTCCGTCCGCCATTACCTTGACGACCTTCAAAATTACGGTTAGAAGTTGAAGCACAATGCTCTTGAGGTTCAAGCTTATCCGCATTCATCGCCAGACACATCGAGCAGCCCGGCTCACGCCATTCAAACCCAGCATCCGTAAATAAAGTATCCAAGCCTTCTGCTTCTGCTTGCAACTTCACTTGTCCAGAACCCGCAACGACAATGGCTTCTTTAATAGTATCAGCCACTTTACGTCCTTTAATGACCGCTGCTGCATCACGCAAATCTTCAATACGCGAATTCGTACAAGAACCAATAAATATACGGTCAAGCTGGATATCAGTAATCTTCTGTCCTGCCTGCAAGCCCATATAAGTATAAGCGCGCAACCAACCTTCTTCTTGTGCTTCGTCAATGGCTTGATCTGGTGTTGGTACTGACTGGGTAATATCGACAACCATTTCAGGTGAGGTGCCCCACGATACTTGTGGCGCTATTTGACTGCCATCAATCTCAATCACGCTATCAAATACGGCATCATCGTCTGAATAAAAGGTACGCCAATACGTTTCTGCTTGCTGCCATTGATCGGCAGTTGGTGCATAAGGGCGACCTTTAACGTAATCGATAGTGGTATCATCAACCGCAACCATACCCACGCGCGCACCCGCTTCAATCGCCATATTACAGACGGTCATGCGCCCTTCCATCGTCATATCTTCAAAGACTTGACCAGCAAATTCAATCGCATGCCCTGTCCCGCCAGCAGTACCGATTTGCGCAATGATAGCAAGCACGACATCTTTTGAAGTCACGCCAGCACCAAGCTCACCATTGACACGGATTTGCATATTTTTCATTTTCTTAGCAATCAAGCACTGAGTAGCAAGCACATGCTCAACCTCAGAGGTGCCAATACCGTGCGCTAAACAGCCTAGTGCGCCATGAGTGGCGGTATGAGAATCACCACAGACAACGGTCATACCGGGTAAGACCAAGCCTTGCTCAGGTCCGACCACGTGCAAGATACCTTGCCGAGCATCATTAATAGTGAATTCAGCAATATCGAACTTGGCACAGTTATCATCTAACGTCAGTACTTGTAGGCGAGAGACTTTATCTTTAATCCCTGCAACACCCTCTGAGCGCTCTTTAGTCACCGTTGGCACATTATGGTCTGGGCTTGCGATATTAGCAGACAGTCGCCACGGTGCTCTATTGGCCAGCTCTAAGCCTTCAAATGCTTGCGGACTCGTCACTTCGTGTAGCAAATGGCGGTCGATATAAATTAGGCTCGAGCCATCATCGCGCTTAGTGACTTCATGTGCATTCCAAAGTTTGTCGTATAACGTTTGACCGGCCATGTTGCTATCCTTTTTAGTGACTAATGACTTCATTTTTCTTGTGTCTATCTTGTGCCTATATGATATCAGGCTAGAAATTTTTTATCCGTAATTTGATGCTGAGCGCCGCAATTGGCTAATAAACCAAGCTTTATGGGCAAATAATCAAATTAATATAATAAATATGTCACAATACGTCTTGATGTCTTGTGATTATAGCAGGCTAATCCTATAATAATAATTGATGATTATTGCATAGTCACAAACTTTTATTTCTAATACATTATGACTAGGTCAGCCAACTTTTATTTATAGCTCGCTACGTAGCTAAGGACATCGGTGTGAATACCACGAATTTAACGACATTCGTTACTGTTATGCAAACAAGCAGCATTTCAGGTGCCGCAGAAAAACTGTTTATTACTCAGCCTGCGGTCAGTAAACGTATCAAAAACTTAGAAGATGAATTTAATATCACCTTATTTGATACCGTAGGCCGCGGTATTGTGCCCACCCAAGCGGCTAGTGAGATGTTACCTCATGCCAAACGCTGGCTTGAAGATTATGAAAACTTCAAAATCAACTTGCAACATTCTAAACATATTGTATCCGGCAAACTTGTGATTGGCACTAGCCATCATATCGGCTTACATCATTTAGCGCCTGTATTAAAGCACTTTATCCAAGCGTATCCTGCCGTACAGCTAGAAGTGCACTTTGTGGATTCAGAAACCGCTCACAAATCAGTGTTAGATGGCGACTTATCACTGGCCTTTTTAACATTACCGCCTGTATATGATAAGCGCTTGAGCTATCATACCCTATGGTCAGATCCGCTCTACTTTATGACCGGTACGTTATCGCCTTTAGCTACAAAGTCTAATGTGACGCTAGAGCAATTGGCACGCTATCCTGCTATCTTGCCATCTGCCAATACCTTTACCAGTCAGATTACCTTGGCTGAATTTGCGAAACACAATCTGAAACCTTATGCCACCATGAGCACCAATCCGCTTGAATCTATTCGGATGTTGGTTTCAGTTGGACTCGGCTGGTCAGTATTGCCACAAACCATGATTAGTCAAGATTTAGAACGTATTGATATGGCCGACAATATTGAATTGCAGCGTTATTTAGGCGTCGTTATCAATCCAAAACTAACACAATCTAATAGCGTTACTGCTTTATTAGACTTACTTGCTCCGATCGAGTAAAGAGCTATTGGCTAAAAGATTGCTAATTTATGCTAAGCATTTTGTTGATGGAACCTAATTATTGAGAAAATTGCCCAATTCGCATTTTTGACTCTCATGCGTTATAATACGCCTGACGTTTTTTATAACATAAGTTTACCTAAACAACACTGATAGTCATATATTGAACATCTCTAGTAATATATGATAGTAAACAGTAGGTTTAATGGTTTTAAATGATTGGTTATATAAGCGACTAATAGTTCTTAGTGATTAGCAGATGCAGGCAGTCAAAATAGCAAACTGGGTTGCCGTATCCTTTTAATCACTATTTTATAAGTATTAGTCCTAGAACAGCATCAATCATATAAAACTAACAGAAGATATTGAATAAAAGCCATTATGTCCTACTTAATGGCTTTTTTCGTCTTTAGATATTGTTTCTAAGTATCGTCTTGTAAGACTTAATTTTTTTCGTTAAAAATATAACAGCCAATAAAGTTGGTTAAGGACAATTTATATGAACGGAGTTTCTAGTGGCGTGCTAGTATCACTTGGCGCCTATTTCTTAGTGATGATTGGGATTGGCATTTACGCTTATTTTAAGCAAGCCAATGATACTGAAGGCTATATGCTCGGCGGTCGGAGCTTAGGTCCTGCCGTAACCGCTCTATCCGCTGGCGCATCAGATATGTCGGGTTGGCTATTACTTGGTTTACCAGGTTACATGTATGCCGATGGCGTCGTGAGTGTATGGATTGCGCTTGGTTTGACCATGGGTGCCTTCTTAAATTATATTATCGTCGCACCGCGTTTGCGGGTTTATACTGAGATTGCAGACAACGCAATCACACTACCTGATTATTTTGCTAACCGCTTTGAAGACAAGTCGCATATGCTTCGCGTGTTCTCAGCAGTCGTTATTATCTTATTCTTTACTGTCTATACCGCAGCCAGCTTAGTTGGTGGTGGTAAGCTATTTGAAAGCTCGCTTAATCTTCCATATAGTACTGGTCTGTGGGTTACCGCAGGCGTTGTCGTCGCTTACACCTTATTTGGTGGTTTCTTAGCAGTATCAATGACTGACTTTGTGCAAGGCATAATCATGCTATTTGCCATGGTGATCGTTCCTATTGTTGCCTTTACTGACCTTGGTGGTATATCAGCAACGACTGAAGCCGTTCGAAACATTGATCCAAACCTGCTTAATATTACCAGTGGTATGACAATCATGGGTATTATTTCCTTACTAGCATGGGGCTTAGGCTATTTTGGTCAGCCGCATATTATTGTACGTTTCATGGCAATACGTTCAGTTAAAGACATACCAACGGCACGTAATATTGGTATGAGCTGGATGATTGTTAGTTTGATTGGTGCATTGATGACTGGTTTTGCTGGTCGTGCTTATGTACAAAAAACCGCAATGACCTTGGAAGATCCTGAAACGATTTTCTTAGTCTTTACACAGTTCTTATTCACACCACTGGTTTCAGGTTTCTTACTAGCCGCTATTTTAGCAGCGATCATGAGTACTATCTCATCACAGCTCTTGGTAGTATCAAGCTCATTAACCAAAGATGTTTATAAACTATTTTTAGATAGAGATGCCCCAGAAGCTCGTCAAGTACTAGTAGGTCGTATCTCTGTTATATTAGTTGCTGTTGTCTCAATCTTATTAGCCTCTGATCCAGAAAGCTCTGTACTAAGCCTAGTATCAAATGCGTGGGCTGGATTCGGTGCTGCTTTTGGACCACTAGTAATATTTAGCTTGATATGGCGCGGTATGAACCGTAACGGTGCTGTTGCTGGCATGGTCGTTGGTGCATTAACGGTCATCTTATGGATATATGGTCCTTTCCAAATGAACGGTATGGCGCTTAACAGTTGGTTATATGCGATTGTTCCAGGTTTCGTTCTTAGTACTATTGCGATCTTTGCAGTAAGTATCATGACAGGCGGTCCAAAGGATTCAATCAAAGCGAAATTTAAAGAAATGGAAATGAACTTGAATAAGTAAGCACTTTTTATTCACTATTGTATGACTAAAAAACCTCGCCAATTATGGCGAGGTTTTTTTATGAGAGCAACCTATCGAATCTGCCGTACTAAAAAGTTTTGGTTAATAAAATCGTTGCTGACTTTTCATCCCGATCATCATAATAAGCAAAATTACTTGATGTCGTTTCATAATCAAATACCAGTCGCGGTGTGAGTCCTAACAAAGTAAAATCGCGCTTCCATACTTGTAAACCTAATGAAGTGGTTTTATCTTCTCTTGTTGAGCCAGGTTCACCACCTACAGCATTATTTATCTTAAATAATTAGCAAATAATGGTCAATATCTAAAATTACAAGAATGTATATGTTCTAAATGTTCTAAATGTTCTAAATGTTCTAAATGTTCTAAATGTTCTAAATGTTCTAAATGTTCTAAATGTTCTAAATGTTCTAAATGACACCATACACAAATAATTTACATGAGTTTCCATTTTCTAGTTTCTGATATAAAGCAGAATCATTTGTAATTAATCGTTTCTCTCTTTCATAATTCTCATATAGTTAATCCAGAATAAAAGAGATACATCCCATATCACGAAACGGTTTAGGTAGATTATTCTCCATCCACCCTTGGCGTAGAAATTTTGCCTGTGCCCATTTTTTCTCGATGGGATTAAGATCAGGGCTGTAGGGTGGTAGCCATAGAATACGATGGCCATGTCTGTTCAGTAGTTTTTGAATGCATTTGTTTTTATGAAATCGAGCATTATCCATAACAATTACGCATTTGGTTTTAAGGCTTGGAATGAGCG
>NZ_JBAQQF010000042.1:0-68642 GCF_049295055.1 Psychrobacter sp.
AGCAGTGCTTACTGCTACTGCATTTTTTTAAGACGAAACGAGCATTTTATATGGCGAACGATATCAAACACCTGCGTAACATTGCAATTATTGCCCACGTTGACCACGGTAAAACCACTTTGGTTGATAAGCTATTACATCAGTCTGGTACTTTTGGCGACCGTGCAAACATTGCTGAACGTGCAATGGATTCAGGTGATATTGAGCAAGAACGTGGTATTACTATTTTGGCTAAGAACACAGCTATCCGCTGGACTGACGACACTGACGGTACTGAATACCGTATCAACATTGTAGATACTCCAGGTCACGCCGACTTTGGTGGCGAAGTTGAGCGCGTCATGTCAATGGTTGACTGTGTACTTCTGGTTGTAGACGGTGTTGATGGCCCAATGCCTCAGACTCGTTTTGTGACTCAGAAAGCGTTCGAGCAAGGTCTAAAGCCTATTGTTGTGATTAACAAAATTGACCGTCCTGGTTCGCGTCCTGATTGGGTGATGGATCAAATCTTTGATCTGTTTGATAATTTAGGTGCTACTGACGAGCAATTAGACTTTCCAGTTGTTTATGCATCAGCATTGAATGGTATTGCAGGTTTAGAAGCTGATAATTTAGCGGATGACATGACGCCGTTATTTAAAACTATCGTTGATGTAGTACAGCCACCACAAGTTGATGCTGATGCTCCGTTCCGTATGCAAATATCGAGCATTGATTATAATAGCTTTGTAGGCGTTATTGGTATCGGCCGTATTCAGCGTGGTCGCATATCTACTAATACGCAAGTGACTGTCATTGATAAAGATGGCGAAACTCGTAACGGTCGTATATTAAAGATTATGGGTTACCATGGTCTTGATCGTATTGAAGTAGATGATGCGCAAGCAGGTGACATTGTCTGTATTACTGGTGTTGATGCGCTTAACATCTCAGATACTATATGTGATCCTAATCATGTTGAAGCTTTGCCACCGTTAACGGTTGACGAACCAACAGTATCTATGACTTTCCAAGTGAATAACTCTCCATTTGCTGGTCGTGAAGGCAAGTTCGTTACTTCACGCAACATTCGTGAACGTCTTGAGCGTGAACTCATTCATAATGTGGCCTTGCGTGTAGAAGACACAGAATCTCCTGATAAGTTTAAAGTATCAGGTCGTGGCGAGCTACATCTTTCTGTATTGATTGAAAATATGCGCCGTGAAGGGTATGAGCTTGGTGTGTCGCGTCCAGAAGTTATCGTGAAAGAAATTGATGGTAAGCTACAAGAGCCGTATGAGAATGTCGTCTTTGATGTTGAAGATCAGCATCAAGGTCCAATCATGGAGCAAGTTGGTCTACGTAAAGGCGAGATGACTAACATGGAGCTTGATGGTAAAGGTCGTATGCGTATTGAAGCGACAATGCCAGCTCGTGGCTTAATTGGTTTCCGTTCTGAGTTCTTAACATTGACTTCAGGAACAGGTATCCTAACGTCAAGCTTCTCGCATTATGGTCCACAAAAAATTGGTGATGTCGGTGCTCGTTCTAACGGCGTACTTGTTTCTATGACCAAAGGTGTCTGCTTAGGCTTCGCACTGTTTAACCTACAAAAGCGTGGCAAAATGTTTGCTGAGCCACAGCTTGAAGTTTATGAAGGTATGATTGTTGGTCTGAATTCACGTAACGATGATATGGCCGTTAACCCGACAACAGCCAAGCAGTTAACCAACGTTCGTGCTAGTGGTACTGATGAAGCATTGACTTTAACGCCTGCGATCAAGTTTACTCTTGAGCAAGCGCTTGAATTCATTCAAGACGATGAGTTGGTTGAAGTAACACCGAAATCTATCCGTCTGCGTAAGCGTTACTTGACCGAAAGTGAGCGTAAACGTTATGGTCGTAAGAAAGGTGCTTAATATTAACCAATAAATGCTACTAATAATTTATTTGGTTGAGTGCTAAGAGATATGCTCAATACTAATCCATATCTTCTGTATTAGTATCGAGTGCAGTATCTAGCAAGCAGTATAGAATGAGTAGAAAATACCTCATTCTATACTGTTTTTTTTGTGCTGTATTTTTTATATAATAAGAATGTAATGATGCAACAGAATTTTTTAAAACAATAAGCATTTCAACTGTTTTCATTAAAACCCAATATTGAGTTAGCTATTTATACGTTCATCTAATGATAGACAAGAATTTTGAGGAGAGAAATCGTGAGTATGGCATCTGAGTTTAAAGAGTTTGCTTTAAAGGGCAATGTGATGGATCTAGCGGTCGGTGTCATTATCGGTGGGGCATTCGCTACTATCACGAAATCTTTGGTTGAAGATATCATTATGCCAATCATTGCTTTTATTGTTGGCGGCGAAATCAATTTTAAGAATATGTTTTTAATATTAGGAGATGCGCCTAAAGGTGTTGCTATGAGCTATGACGCTCTAAAAGAAGCAGGCGTTCCTGTATTAGCCTATGGTAGTTTTATTACAGTGATGATTAACTTCCTGATTTTAGCGTTTATCATTTTTATGATGGTTAAGATGGTCAACAAATTACGTCGTACAGATGAGGTAGAGGAAAAAGTAGCAGGGCCTTCAGAAGAAGTACAACTACTTCGTGAAATTAGCGCCAAGCTTGGTAATAGTAATATTATGAAATAAAGCCACTTCATTTGAGATGGGATAATAGAATTAAAAAAGGCTAACGTAATGTTAGCCTTTTTTCTTATTGCATAGTTATAAATAATCACATATCAGTTGATAAAGTATCGATTCATAAAAAATTTACTATCACTCATTAATTACATAAGTGGATAGTAAAAATCGAGGTCTAAGTAGTTAAGGAGTGACTATGACATAATCGTTGGTATTAATTAGAATTTCTGATGGTTGATCAACAATGATACGTACGACGTTGTTGTCAACGACCTGTGATTTGTAATAATTATCCTCAGCAACGGTACAGCCTAAGCAGCGCCCCATTGCATTCCATGGCTCAACGAACAACTTCTGCTGTGCTTGGTCGGCATTACCGCCGATGAGAGAGAAAGGAAGGCTGACGAGATAAGCTGCTGTACCAGCTACTGCTGCTACTAGCTGTAATGGCTTCCCAACAATGGTGTCAACTGCCATGGTCTCATAAGAAGGACCAAAATCAGTTTCATCAATTTCTATTGCTGCCAAAACAGGCTGCATGCTTGCAAAAACTAAGCTGACACTTGCAATCGTCGTTAATAGCTTATATTTAGCGGTGCGTTTAATTTTAGCTTGAGCCGTCATAATGATGTCCTAAAACTCATAAATAGTATGATGAATAGCTGCTGCTATTTCCCCACAGAAATACCGCGGCAACGATTAATAGATTATATATTACAGATCAATAAATGGTTTGCACTATTTATGTAAGTGCTGGTGCTATTAAAGCAATATGTACGCCAATAAGCAACAAAAATACGCAAGACATCTTTCTCGAAAGTATGGTTTCTAATAAAAATGCTTAAACCTAACTGATTGGCTGACAGTGAGGACAATAAACACTGGCACGCCCATTGAGCTTAACGTTTTCTAGTACTGTATTACATTGTGGACAAGTCTCACCATTTCTGCCGTAGACATTCAAGGTTTGTTGAAAGTATCCTGTTTGTCCACTGGCAACTGTGAAATCACGTAATGTTGAACCGCCAAGCGCTATCGCCTTTTGCAAAATAACTTTGATATGATCAACCAGTACTGTAATTTGCTCGAATGATAGCTCGTGGGCAGGTGTTGCTGGATGAATGCCTGAAAGATATAAGCTTTCGGTTGCGTAAATATTGCCAACACCGACCACAACTTGCTGCTCCATAATCACCGACTTAATAGCACGTTTGATCGGTTGCTTATTGGCAGTGGTCTTATTGACTATTTTCTTACTGGTGATGGTTTTATTGTCTGTGATTTCATTTGTTAAAGTGGCATTAGATGCTTGGTTAGGGTTATTGGTACGCTGGATTAAGTCATATAAATAATCTGGGGTAAATGCTTCTGATAACGGCTCAGGCCCTAAATGATCTAATAGTTTATGACCATAATCTTCAAGCCATAAGACAGATCCAAAGCGTCTAGGATCGTAATAGTGTAATTGGGTTTGCGTGTTGTCAGCACCAATAAAGGTCATCACCAAATGGTCGTGTTTACGTTTTTCGCTAGCATGACTGTGTTGTTGTAAGCTACCTGACATACCAAGGTGAATTAAAAGTTGTCGCGGTTTTAATGTGTTAATTTGGAACGTGTTAGTCTGGATGGGGCTGATAGCATTATCAGCCACTAAAGGTATAAAGTTAAGTATTAAATACTTTGCTCGTCGCTCAACGCTATCCAAAGTGTAATCAATTAAACTGTTTAAATCATCAGGCATCGACCAACGCAGTTTTGGTTGAAAGACTTCGACATTGGTAACTTTGCGACCTAACAGCGGCGCAAGACTGATTTTTGTCGTTTCTACTTCGGGTAACTCAGGCATAGTATTTCTTATAAAAACTCTATTATTGACTAAAGGTATTTTTAGAAAATTTTAATGGTTTTATCATTAAGCAACGGCACGGCGAGCATGTAAGATGCCGTGCTGCTGTTCGAGCTTGGCTAACAGCTTTGATAAATGCGCCAACCCCGAAACCTCAATATGAAACTTCAGAAAGGCAATATTGTCATCATTACTCAGCGTTTCAACTTGACGAATATTAACGTTTTCATTATCAATAATTTGGGTCAAATCGCGTAAAAGTCCGCGCCTATCGTACGCCTCTACATGAATATCTACCGGTTGATATCTGCCCGATTTAACTTTCCAAGCAGCCTCGATTTCGCGCTCAGGATCACGCTCAATCAGACGTAGATACTCGGGACAGCCCCGATTATGCACACTGACACCGCGCGACAAAGTGATATAACCAGCGATTGGCTCACCGTGTACGGGATGACAGCAGCCTGCCAAATTAATCTCGATATTGTCCAAGCCATCGATATTGATTTTGTAAGCATCACGTTGACCTGAGTCTCTTGTATCGATACTAGGTGAAAAATCTTCTTCAGTTTTCTCAGGCTCTAGATGCAATTGACGAGAAATATGGTTGGTGAGTTGGTTGAGTCCAATCTCACCTGTCACTAGACCGACGACGATATCATCGGTATTGTTGACATGAAAATGCTGAATATAGTCGTTTAAATCAATGCTATTAGGGTGCACCGATAAACGCTCTAGCTCTTTGCTCAGCATCTGACGACCAATCTCGATATTTTTATCGCGGTCTTGTTTGTTAAACCACTGACGCAGTTTTGAGCGTGCGCGGTTGGTATGAATATAACCGAGTGACGCGACCAGCCAGTCGCGGTTTGGCTCACGTGAGGCTTTGGTAATAATCTCAACCTGTTCACCAGTCTTGAGCTGATAGGTCAGAGGCACATAGCGCTGATTGACTCGCGCAGCTTGGGCACGATTGCCAACTTGCGTATGCACGTAATAGGCAAAATCCAGTACAGTTGCACCTTTTGGTAGCTCAATAATATCTCCATCACGACTAAAGATATAAATACGTTCGAGCTCATCAAAATCAACCAGTTGTTCTTCGTCATCAAACTCAATATCTTCTAGCTCATCACCGGTTAATGATGATGAGCGCGGCTGATTATTAATAGACAACAATTGGCGTAAGGAGCTGATTCTTTGATTAAGATAGTTGTCTTTCTTATTTTTGAGACCTTCTTTGTAATTGACATGAGCACACATGCCAAGCTCGGCTTCAAAGTGCATTTCTTGAGTACGAATTTGTACTTCAAGCGATTTATTTTCGGCAATGACTGCCGTATGCAGTGAGCGATAACCATTAGACTTTGGATTGGTAATATAGTCGTCAAATTGTTCAGGAATATAACGCCACAAGCCATGTACCAGTCCTAAAACATGATAGCAATCTGAAGGGTTGTTGACCAATATTCGCAAGGCGCGAATGTCATAAAGCTGATCAAACGATAAGCCTTTAAGCTTCATTTTTCGATAAATAGAGTAGATATGCTTGACGCGTCCTGAAACTTCACCTTCAATACCAGCTTCTGCCAACGCTTCGTTAAGCTTGTCTTGCACGCGCTGAATGTAGGACTCACGTTCGCTACGTTTTTCAGATAACAGCTTGGCAATCTCTTTATAGCGCTCTGGTGCAAGGTAGCGAAACGCTAAGTCTTCAAGTTCCCACTTCAGCTGGGCGATACCCAAGCGGTGCGATAATGGCGCATAAATCGTCATGACCTCACGCGCGACGCGATTTTGCCGCTCTTCATTAGCAAAGGTCAGCTCACGCATGGCAAAAGTACGCTCAGCCAGCTTGATGAGTACCACACGCACATCATTGGTGACGGAGATAAGCATGCTATAAATGTTTGATAGCTGGTCACGCTGGTTATTAACAAAGTGATCTTCTAAGCGCTTATTGCTCTCGATAATCTCAGACAGCTTACCCATCGCCAACGTATCTTTGACTAAAGTTGATATATCAGCACCGAATTTTTTTTCAATCTCAGTAAGGCTAATGATTGACTTACGCGCGCTACGATAGAGCATAGCAGCGACAAGGGCATCTTCATCTTGGTAAAGGTAGGTCAATATGTCTGTCATCGCAATACCCGTCACGTAAGCGCCTGAACGCTCAGATTCACTGGTATTCATATGACTGCGGATAAACTCACAGGCAGCACTGAGATTGGGCACAGATTCTTGCCCGATACGCTTAGCCACATTGTTTAGCCAAGTAGGTACGTCAATATTTATCTGATCTAAATCGATCGCTTCAAGCTCTTGCTGTGAACGTGTGGAAGATTCATCGAGAAGTCTATTGTCTAAATACTCGTTTTTAAGATTCGGGTCATGACTATGGTAAGCATACTGTGCGGAGCGATCAAAGGTGGTATGTAGTTTATGAGTGGACAGCTGGTGTTTGATATCGAGGGGAATTTGGGCATAGCTGTTGGCGGACTGATGAGAGCGTTGACTCGCGACCAGTTGCGCCGCTAGTGCGGCACTGTCAGCTTGTGTGGTCTGTCCATCCACCAGCGGTAATCCTTCACGAATTTTTACCATAGCCCACTCCTCTTAGCTATTCTAAATTGATGATAACGGCATTTACAATGCATGTGATGAGCTTGCTAGTTGTGAATAGTCCGTTATAAATCAATATAGCTGCTAAAAAATCCATTTTTTAGCAGCTATAAAATTAGATATATGAATAATACGTACCATTATAAGTATGTATGCTTGCTACATTTTTATTAAAAAATGAAAGCACTGACTATTATTATCGCAGGTTGCGATGACAAATCAAGCGAGGCTCTGTAATGATAATGCCGGTCTCAATAATATAGCGGCTTATTTATACACCTCTTGTTTATTCGCTTTAAGCGCCATTCAGCTCAATCACTTTAAAATAATACTGTACCGCTATTATGCATTAAAACAAATAAACGCAAAAAATGAGCGCTAAGCTGATACCTTCTCAAAGCGAGCGATTGACTCAACGTGACCGGTATGGCAAAACATATCCATGACGCCAGCATGAGTCAAACGGTAACCTTGTTCTAGCAGCGCTTTGGTATCACGAGCGAGGGTAGCAGGATTACAGGATACATAGACAATACGCTCGGCGTTAAACTTTGGCAGATACTGCATGATTTCCCATGCGCCAGAACGTGGCGGATCAATAAGTAGCGCATCAAACCCTTGATTGGCCCAAGGTTTATCCGTACAGTCCTGCGTTAAGTCTTGGCTATAAAATTCAGTATTATTAATGCCATTGCGACGCGCATTATCAGTGGCACGCGCAGTCATGGCTTCACTGCCTTCAACACCAACGACGGAGCCAGTTTCACCAACCAAACGCGCAAGTGGTAAGCTAAAATTACCCAAGCCGCTAAATAAATCCAGTACCCGTTCGCCTGCTTTTAAATCCAACAAATCACAAGCAAGTTTGGTCATTTGACGGTTTACTGACAAATTGACTTGGGTGAAATCTGTCGGGATAAATTCGAAAGTAAGGTCGTATTCAGGTAATTGATAATAAAGACGCCCAAACTGTTGGCTTAAATCATCAGCCTCAGTCAAAGCAATACGCTGGATGCTATCAGCACCTTTTGATTGTAAATATAACTGCCAATTGCGAGCAGCAAAGAAGCCTTTTAGCTTATCTATATCCGACTCTGATAATGGCGCTAGGTTACGCACGATTAATGCCACTGGTTGATCACCATCCGGTAATTCTGGTAGATATTCACCCATGGCCAGCTCAAGTTGGGCAATTTTGTCACGACTCTCTAAGGTGCTGATTAGTGCTTTTAAGTTTTCAATCTCAAAGCCAATACGCGGATCTAAGATATGACATTCATTTAGCTCAGCCAAGAAGTTACTTGAACGCTCGCGAAAGCCTACCAATGCCGTTTCTTTTTTGGCGACATAACGTACGCCAAGTCGCGCCTTGGTACGATAGCCGAGTTGATCACCGACTATGGGTGCTAGCCAATGATCAGGCTGAACGTGGGCTTGATGCTCTAGCATTTCAGCAAGGACAGACTGCTTAAAAGTAATCTGTGCCTCCGGTTGCCAATGTTGTAAGCTACAACCGCCACAAACCCCAAAGTGCGGGCAGGGCGGTACAGCGCGCTCAGGATTTGGATTGGCAGTGATACTAATGGCATCGCCTTCTTCAAAACTAGTACGACTATTAGTGATTTTAACCAAAGCGCTTTCACCCGGCAATGCAAAGCTGACAAAGATCTTTTTGCCATGCTTATCTGTGATGTGTCCTTCGGCCTCTCCAAAGCCATTACCATATACGGCAACGCCGCGACAATCATGTGATAAGCCATCAATAGTAAAGGGCAGTGGCTCAGCATCTTTTAGACGACGGCGTGTCTTTGATGAGGGCTTGGATTTTTTCTTGTTTGGCGGGATAGTAATAGTCTGAGTCTCGTTGGTTTGTTGTATGGCGTCTGTTTGTATATTGCCCGAAGGTGTAGAATTTTTTGAATCGGTGGGTTGCATAAACCTGCCTTATTAATAGATGATAAATAAAAATAGTTAAAAAAATGAGGGTAGAACAAAGTGCTTATAACTGTATTTTTTATGATTCGGGGGCAGATGACCAATCGGTAATAAATGCTCGATGGCGTGGACTGCCATCCGCTTGGGTGATTTTTTCTAAATAGTCACGGCTTTGCTGTTGCCAAGCATTGAAATCAGGCGAGGAGAGTTGTCCGGTTAGACGCAGCCAGCGCAAATATATCAACCAAGTATTCATGACATTAGACTCACAATATATCGCTAGTGTCTGCCAGTCATTATTGCTGACGAGGTCGCCAATCATGCTGCCATCGATATCCGTTTTACCAGGTAAGCCGTATAAACTTGCAACGACAGCCATTGCTTCACGGCGGCTGGCACCGTATTGGCTAAATCTGTCCATTAAATCAAGGTGGCGCGTGTGAAAGCGATTCACATAATTATCAAAACGCATGTTTTTGATGCGCTCGCCTTCTTCAAATAACCAAGGCGCTGACAAATCGTATTGCATAGCGCGATATATCAACACCGGAATATCAAAACCAGAGCCATTCCAGCTAATCACTTTAGGTAGTTTTTTAACCTCACTAAATGCCCGAAAAAACTTGGTAAGAATGTCTTTTTCGCTAAACTTGTCTGCGGTTAAAGAAAATAAAGAAAACGTACCATCTTTAATATAGAGCGCAGAAATACAGACAATACGCTGCAACGGCAAACGCATAAAATCGTGTCCCGCTTCTTGTATTCGAATAGCCGTTAACGCGCTCAAGGTATCCGCATCATTTAACTCAGCCAATTGCGGATAGATACGGCGGGCAGCATCCGTATCCGCGACGGTCTCAATATCAAAGACCAATATAGGATTAGACGAAAAGGCGTGTGACATAGCGTATGACATAGATAGTTTTACCTAGTGGTTGGCTTATGGTGTTGCGTTGTCAGTATTTTTTATGCTGTCATCGATATTATATAAACCGGTGGATAAGTAACGATCACCGCGATCACAAACGATAAAGGCGATGACAGCGTTGGGATTTTTTTTAGCCACTTGTATCGCTGCCCATGCTGCCGCACCCGAAGATACACCAGCAAAAATCCCTTCGGTTTTGGCAAGCTTGCGCATATAAACTTCAGCGACGCGTTGATCAATATCCATAATATCATCAACTAAGTGCGCTTCAAAAATACCCGGCATATAAGCCGCAGGCCAGCGGCGAATACCAGCGATAGACGCGTCTTCATCAGGCTGCAAACCAATAATTTTTACGGCAGGGTTTTGTTCTTTTAAATACTGTGCAACACCGGTAATGGTGCCAGTGGTACCCATAGAACTGATAAAATGAGTAATTTTACCGTTAGTTTGTGTCCAAAGTTCAGGGCCGGTGGTCAGATAATGCGCTTGTTTATTATCAGGATTATTAAATTGATCGAGCACAATGCCTTTACCATCCGTTTGCATCTGTAATGCTAAATCACGCGCCGCTTCTATACCTTCATCCACTTCGATTAATGTGGCACCATAAGCAATCATGGCATCTTTACGCTCTTGGGTTGAGTTGGTTGGCATAAATAAGGTGATCGGATAACCACGCATCGCCGCGACCATGGCTAAAGCAATACCAGTATTGCCGCTGGTCGCTTCAATCAACATATCACCAGGCTTGATATCGCCACGCTGCTCGGCTTGATAAATCATATTAAATGCAGGACGGTCTTTCACCGAACCAGCAGGATTATTACCTTCGAGCTTGGCTAGCAATAGCGCACCATTAGCAATCTGCTCTTGCTCAGGCAAGCGCTGCAATTTAACCAATGGCGTTTGACCCACACAATCAGCAAGGTCAGTGATTTGAGTGATGAAATTAGCGTTTGACTTAGCCGTAGCGGACATAAGGTATCCTTATTGGTTTTTTAAAAATGTCTGTTAAAAGAATGGTCTGTTAAAAGAACGGTCTCTTAAAAGCCTCTTAAATGAGAGTGGTTTATTCATTCGCCTTTTAAACGACGATTTTATAATTAAATTGATATTTTTATCGTTTAACGACATGGTGTATATCACCATATTAAATAACCATTTATTAATAATGCGCTAACAATAGTAAGTGAATACATCACAACTGTCAGGTATTTATTATGGCAAATAAAAATTTGCGCCATTATATCATTTTGTTTTCAGCTGCGCTTAGCGCATCAAGCTTTATCAATGATTGTCTAACAGCCGCTGATAGAATCCTGTTAAGATAATCTCAAGCGAGATTTGATGGCTTTTGCTTATTAATCGTCTCAGTAACAAAACTACCTGTCGCAAAAACATCAGTGGAGATGGAATCTAGCATGGCTTACAAAAAACGTTTCGATACCAGTAGTGCCTATGGTCAGCTGATTATACTGGTGTTTTTGCCGATTTGTTTACTGGCGGCAGTGGGCGGTATTTTGGTATTTTACGAAACCATGCGCGCCAGTAATTCTGAACAAGAGGTGTTGGCAGAAGCGGTACTGATTCGTTATACACCAGAGATTGTGGCGCTTATTCCGGAATTATTGGAGCAAGAGCGTGAAAAGATAGAGTCGGGAACAGCAAACAGCAATACAGATAATACCTCGCAAGCAGCAATAACGATGCTAGAAGGCATTCAAGATAGGCTAGGGCGTATGCAGTCTGAGCAGCATGTGCAGCGCATTGCTATTGTTAATCAGAGCAATCAAGTGCTGGCAAGCGTGGGTTATGGTACTGATGAGGTATGGCCATCAATAGACTCCTCAGAGCGCTTTTTATCGCAAAAACCAACGGCCATCGGTACCGCTTATGGCAGCATATTGGGTGAGTTTGACGGTCAGCAATTGTGGTTATTGGTTGATATGGATAATGAGCCGCTTTATATCGCCCGCTATCGTATCGCGATGGCCTTGGTGATTACGGGTTTATTTACTATTTTAATCTTGCTGCTGAGCCTGAATATTTATTCAAAACGTTGGATAGCGCCAATCTATGAGCTACGTTTGCAGCTGCAGCGTACTCATGTCGACAATCTATACCAACCTATTCCGGTTGAATCGAGTGGCGAGCTGAATTTATTACAACAAGATTTGGTTAGGACTTTACGCCGTTTACATGGCAGCTTCCAAGAGCTGAAAGATCATTCGGAGCAAACAGAAGATGATTTGCGTCTTGCTTTTGATGAAATGGAAATGCAAAACATCTCTATTCGTAATGCGCGTGACGCGGCAATCTCAACCAGCCAAGCCAAATCGGCGTTTCTAGCCAATATCAGTCATGAGTTGCGTACACCACTAAATAGTATCGATGGTTTTATTAACTTGCTCGCGCGTCATGGTGAGCTAAATCCTGAACAAGACTTGTATGTACAAACCATCCGCAAATCGTCCGCACATTTACTGGCGTTAGTAAATGATGTATTGGATTTTTCCAAGATTGAAGCCGGTAAACTGGTACTTGATCGCCATGAGTTTGATCTGTATGAAACCATCTATGATGTGGTCGATATGCTGTCACCAGTGTCTGCAGAAAAAGGTCTGCGCATGGCGGTACTGTTTTATAACGATGTACCGATGCGTATCAATGGCGATGCCTTGCGACTCAAGCAAGTACTGACCAATATTGTCGGTAATGCGATTAAATTCACCGACAGCGGCGATGTCGTGGTACGCGTCAGCTTAGATGATCATCAAGACAATTACTTGATGATTAGCGTGCAAGACAGTGGTAAAGGTATTTCATTATCTGATCAAAAAATGCTCTTTCAAAGCTTTAGCCAAGGTGATCCGTCAATCACTCGTCAATATGGTGGCACAGGGTTGGGTTTGGTCATCTCTAAACAATTGACACGGCTGATGGGCGGTGATATTGGTTTTTATGATAATGTGCAAGAAAATATCTCCAATCAAGGGGCGACTTTTTGGTTTCGCATGCCAGCGCATGTCGATGTGTTAGAAGCGGCGACTGGACAAACGATTGAGCTGCCGGTTCTAGCGCCACTGGCGAGCGCTACCGATGAGTTTAATGTCTTAATCTGGATCAATCATACTGCCTCTATACAAGTGCTCAAGGCTAGCCTGCAGCATTTACCGATTAAACTGATCCAAGCAAACTCGTTGCCGGGCGTGCTTGAGTCGCTAAAAGAGCGGGGTAATTATTGGGATTGGGTTATCGTTGATGATGATACGCAAGACGATATGATGGCGCTGCTCAAACAAATTCGCCTGCATTATCAAGGTAAGCTTGCAGTATTTGGCTATCAAGTGGCCGCTGACCAAGCACTGCTCAATCGCTACCATGCCAATATATTGTATGAACCATTAGATAAAAGACAACTATATGCCATGCTTGATACGCAAAAGCGTAGCGCACCCAAAGGCATTCAAGAGCCACGCTGGAAGGGTGTCACCGTATTGGCAGTCGATGACCATCTGCCAAACTTATTGGTACTCGATGCGCTACTGAGTGAGCTTGGCATCAATGTCATTACCGTCAGTAGCGGTTTTGACGCGATAGAGCTTATCAGCAAGCAGCAAACCAAAAATATTAAAACCGCTAAAACTGAAAAACAAAGTCTGTCGAAAAAGACGCAGATATCTAAAGCCCAAACGCGTGACGATGTCAATAAAACAGCGGCTGGTGCGCTACCTTTTGAAGACTCTACTACAGAAGAGAAGAGCGGCGCGCAGCATAAAAACAGTATTGATCTTATCTTTATGGATATTCAAATGCCACGTATGTCAGGCCATGAAGCAGCACGGCAAATTCGCAATATTGAGACGGCTGATAGTCACATACCGATTATTGCCTTGACTGCACATGGACTAGCCGATGAGCGTGATAAATTGATCGCGAGTGGTATTAATGATTATGTGGGTAAGCCTATTAGTCAGCCACAGTTACTACAAGTGCTACAAAAATGGCTTGGGCGCACTACTTCACCTTCACCACTAACGGTAGTAAACGAAGATCCTTCAAAAATAAATAGTGAACAAAGTAGCGATTTACAAGCGTTAGAATCGCCGCCGATAGCTGCCTATTCAGACGCTACAACGCCTACTTATCCAATGGTTAAAAGAAGTGAGGCGAATAGTGATAATACTGCCAAAATGCGCAGTCGGCAAAAAATTACGCGACCTTTATCATTAAAGAAAATCCGCGATGACTATTTACGTGACAGTCAGCCTCGTGAGGATTATAGGCGTGAACCCCTGCGCGAAACTCAGCCACGCTATGAAAATTTACGTTATCAAGCGCAGGAACAAGCATCATTAGAGATGCACTCCTTTCAAAGGGTCGATAGCATTAAAGATGAAATACCAGAACAGACAGTACAAAATCCGTCTGAGCAAAAAAATATAGACTTAAATATAAATATTTTTGAAAATTCAGATATTCTAAACTGGCAAGATGCGTTGACTCGCTCAGCTAATAAACCGGATCTTGCTGCTAAGCTGATCATTATGATGCTCGATACCATTAACGATGAAAAGCAGGCATTGACGCATGCGTGGGAAACCCGCAATCGTAGTATGCTCGGGCAAATTGCTCACCGTATATTGGGCGGCAGTCGTTATACTGGAGTACCACAGTTACGCCAAGCTAGCCAAGATTTAGAGGATAAGTGCTTACTAAATATCCAACATACCACGCCTGCGCAGTTTGCAATGCTTGAGCCTTATTATGACGCTTTATTATTAGCGCTAAATAACTTACAAACGCTAGATTTATCCTCTTATCCTCAGCTTAATTATCATCGTCTGAGCGAAAATGATATGACTTGGAAAATGATTTAAAGCAAATGATTTTATTAAGTTGATGGGTGACCGTATCGTAGCAGTCAGTTATTGATAAGGTAGCGTCGGTGCAAGGCTGTTAATATCAGTCTATTCACAAGCCATTGTATTTATTTATTATTAAGGATGATTATGCCCACTATCGCCACCTACCAGTATGAAACATTACAAGTCAGTGTCACCAACAATATATTAACCGTGACCATCAATCGACCAGAGAAAAAAAATGCCATGAGCTTTAAAGTGGTTGAAGAATTGATTGCGGTTGCAGGTCGCATCAGTAAAGACAAAACGGTACGTGCGGTTATTCTTAATGGTGCAGAAGGGACATTTTGTGCCGGTATTGATTTAGGAGACTTAAACCATCCAAAAAATCAAGCATTTGCATTATGGGAGCTTGTGAAGCCTTGGCAGAGCTTATTCCAGCGCGTCTGCCTAGTTTGGCGTGATGTTCCAGTGCCAGTCATTGCGGTATTAGAAGGCTATTGTATTGGTGCAGGGTTGCAGTTGGCACTGGCATGTGATGTGCGTATTAGCCATCCTGAGTGTAAATTGTCCATTATGGAAGCCAAATGGGGCTTGGTGCCTGATATGGGCTTGACCCAATCTGGGTTTGGCGTGGTGCGCGCTGATATTTTAAAAGAGCTGGCAATGAGTGCGCGTACCGTTGATGCGCAGGAAGGAAAGGAGTTAGGGTTGGTTAGTCATTGTAGCGAGACGCCGTTAGAGCAGGCACAACAGCTCGCTGCTGAATTCGCTGAGCGCTCACCTGATGCTGTGCTGGCAAGTAAGCGCGTCATCAATGCCATGTTCCAGCAGTCAGCAACGACTTTATATAAAGAAAAATTATGGCAGTTAAAGATGATGTTTGGTCGCAACCGTAAGCTTGCGCTTAGAAAAGCGAAGCAAGCCAGCACCGTATTTGGCAAACGCCAATTCCGTTAGGAAAAGTTCGACATATATTGACTAATGATTTTAGTTGTGAGTTTTTGTTTTATTCACATGATACCTCTATTGAATTATAAGCAGATAGTACGATATAAGACTGTCTGCTCTCGTAGCGGTACATCGATATGCCTGATTGTTTTGAAAAGCTGATAGCAGTAGCACGTTTATATAAGCGTGTTTTTTTTGTTTTGAGCTGACTATATGAAACAATCAATGCACTAATAATAAAATAATAATCACTATATCAAATGGTTTAAATATGTCTGCTCCAAAATCTCCACTTCCCAATAAACCGATTGCTGCTGACCGAGTACGCTCTGCCGATTTGCCTGTGGCATGGATTATGATGCTTGGTCTTATCGTCGCGGTAGGGCCATTATCGATTGATATGTATCTGCCAGCGTTACCATCAATGGCAGATGACTTTGGCGTATCGACTGCATTTATGGCCAACTCGGTACCCGCCTACTTCATAGGTTTGGTATTTGGGCAGCTGTTTTATGGTCCGCTGAGTGATCGTATTGGCCGCGTCAAACCATTATATTTTGGTATGACTTTATATATCATTGCCTCGATTATTTGTGCGACGACTAACAACGAATATGTGTTGTTTGCGGGGCGTACCTTACAGGCGCTCGGTGCTTGTGTAGGCGCGGTTGTTACCCGTGCTGCGATTCGTGATCGCCTAACAGCTAAGCAAACTGCCAAAGCTTTTTCTATCATGATATTGGTGATGGGTTTGGCACCGATATTAGCGCCGTCACTCGGCGCTGTATTTTTACAGTTTTTCAGCTGGCACTCTATCTTTTGGTTCCTAGCTGCTTTTGGTGCGCTTAACTTATTACTCACTAAGTTCTTCTTTTTTGAGACGCTCAGTGAAGAAAACCGTAATATACGTCCTGCCAAAGAAATACTGAGTCAATATTGGGACTTATTAAAGGACCCTACTTTTAACTATCCAGCGATTGGCGGCGGGTTATTGATGGGGGCAATGTTTGTCTATATTAGTTCAGCGTCCGAGCTAATCATGGATACTTATGGCATGTCAGCCACCCATTTTGGCTGGCTTTTTGGTATGAATGCAGCAGGGTTTGTAGGATTGACGCAGCTCAACCAATGGCTGACCAACCGTTTTCGTATTTTGAGTATTCTGCGATTTGGTGCGATGATGCAAGTTATCTCAGCGGGTACGCTATTTGTGATAGGTATTATATTTGGTACGGACGCTTGGTTGCCACTGGTATTAGCCTGTATTTTCTTTTGTATTGCCGGTTTGGGCTTGACTCAGCCTAACTCTTCAGCGATTGCGCTGGCTTTTCAAAAGCGCCGCGCTGGCATGGCTAGTGCCTTACAAGGCTCCTTAATGTTTTCAGTAGGTATTTTCGGTGGCTTAATATTAAATTTATTTCCAGTGAATCCCGTACTGAAAATCGGTATTGCGATGTTTGCGCTCATGAGTCTTGGTTGCTATTTGATTTGGCAGATAGATAGTAACCTGAACCTTGATGATGCGGATTAATTAGCTGCTAGATTCTACTTATTGATATTCATTCATTGTTAAGAAAGCATTATTAAAAAAGCATTCAGCACGTATTAAACGTCTGAATGCTTTTTTGTATCTAATTTTTATTTTATTTTTAATATAAAGTGTTTTTTCAATACAACCCTTGTTAATCCTAAGTTGCTGAGCCATTAGTCTTATTATCACATGGAGATGTTGTATGTAATTATTACTATGTATAAACATTTGTATGGTATTACCAAACAAAGTCATTGCAATACTTGAGTTGCTCGATTATCATCTAAAGTAATTTTCTGTAATAAAGTGTTGTTAAGAATTTACCTAACTATGCAGAATTGTTTTTATCAATGACTTTCATAATAACATCGAGGCTTAAGGATAAGATATGAAGCAATTATACCGAGTGTTACCGATTGTATTAAGTGTTGGCTTATTTGGGTGCGGTAATTCTTCTACTCAAGACAACACTAATGCAACAGGTACAACAGTAACAAAAGATAAAGACAATTTTGTTAGTAAACTTCCTGATACAGCACCAATTCTTAAAGTCGCAATGACTGGTGATTTACCACCTTTCTCATTTCAAGACGATTATGGCAACATGCAAGGTACTGATGTTGATTCGATTAGAGCTATCGGAGAAGAGCAAGGCTTTAAAGTCGAGTTTTATAAAGAGACTTGGCAGAACATGTTCGATAGCGTGGAATCAGGAAAACGTGATTTAGCGATTTCTGGTATCTCTTATAAAGATGATCGTGCGGTAAGATATGGCCTATCAACGCCTTATTTCTTTAACCCAGCTACCATCATGTACTTGGAAGGGAAGTTTGATATAAAAGATTTAAACGATATAAAAGGTCTAAAAACAGGGACTTTAGAGGGTTCTAAAGAAGAAGATACTCTAAAAGAGATGGGTGACTCGGTTGAACTAGTTACAAGAACTACTGCATTTTTGTCTTATCAAGATTTGGTACAAGGTAATATCGATGTTTTCTTATACGATATGCCAGTATTGCAATATATTATTAAAGGCTATCCAGAACATAAAGTTAAGATCGTACCTTATGAAGCTGCAGATGCTCCTTCAGCGCAACAAGTGATATTGATGGCAAAAGAGAATACTCAGTTGATTAATACTGTTAATGAAGGTATTGCCAAACTCAAAGAAAAAGGGACGTTTAAAGAGATTGAGGAGCGCTGGTTAGGTGAAGCTACACCTGCTGATAAAAGCGCTTCTGATACTAATACTACGCAATTGAACTAAGGAATTCTCAAGATGGCAACTACATCCAATGTTGACAATAAGCGCTATCAAGGTCTAATTATTTCAATTGCACTGTTTTTATCGCTAATCGGTGCTTTGTTGGCCTTTACCTTTTATACCTCAAATCTTTTAGAAAGAAACACAGCTCTAATTGACCAAACTAACCAAGTTGCTAATAGTGCGCAGGCAGTAATTAAAGATCTTTTCGATTTAGATAATAGTTATGGTGAGGATACCAATTCTCCACATATTCAGCAAGTTTTAGAGCGTTTAGAGCAAAATACTGCGCTGATTACCAGCTCTATCTCTGCTATTGAGCAAGGCGCTACGATCACTGACGTTGATGGTAAGAGTTATACTTTGCCAAAGATCGATAGTAATGCACAGGCAAACATTGACGCAGCCAATGAACAGTGGAAAGTGTTAGAGCCTAAGATTCAAGTATATCTCAAAGATGCTGATAATATTATGGTTTCTTCTGAAGATGAGTTGACCCAAGCAGTTGAGCAGGCAAAAACCTCCAGCTTACTAATTAACGATTCGTTAGACAACCTTACCAAAGACGTTTTCAACAGTGCAGAACGTCAAGCAACGACTATTCGTCTTGTTCAGATACTGGGTGTTGCAGCCATTTTTGCTTATTTTTTAATTTTCGTATTTTTCTTTGTTCGCAGGTTACGTGATACCGATGCTGAAGCATTCGCTGCTCGACGTGAAACACAAGAAATTATGGAAACAGTTAATACCGGTCTGTTCCTCCTTGATAAAGACTTGAATATTGGTCAGCAACATTCTCGTGCACTGAATGATATTGTCGGTGCGGAGAGATTGGCAGGAGAGAACTTTACCAACGTCTTGCGTGGTCGTATTTCTGATAAAGACCTTAAGACCACACAGCAATTTATCGAACAGCTCTATAATCCTCGAGTTAAAGAAAAGTTGGTAGATTCTCTTAATCCTCTACACAAAGTGATGCTACATAATGCTTCTGGAGAAGACAGTGCGACCAGTCGCTTCTTAGACTTTAAATTTTCAAGAGTGTATGAGAATAAAGACATTGCCCGTATTTTAGTCAACGTTAATGACGTCTCAGATGCTGTTTATTTAGAGCAGCGCCTAGAAAAAGAGCGCTCACAAAATGACATGCAGATTGAGATGTTGACGACTATCTTAAACGTGAATCCAAAAATTATTAATGAGTTTATTGGCAATACCAAAACCCATATCGATAAGATGAATAATATTTTGAAAAACCCTGGTAGCTCTCAATTTGAGCTTGAAGGGAAGCTAAACGCTATCTATCGTGAAATGCACAGCTTAAAAGGTGAGGCTTCTGCGCTTAAACTGCATAGCTTTACTAAGATTGCGTCAGATGCTGAAGATAAACTAGATGCGTTACAAAATCAAGGAAAGCTATCTGGTAATAATTTCTTACCCCTAGCGGTGCATTTAGATGACTTACTTAGTCTTTCTAACACTATTGAAATGCTGGGTGAGCGTATCAACCAGGCGGTTCCGAAGGCTGTAAGTAGTGCTAAAGTACCAGCGCCAATGACCACTGCAATAAATGCTAATACATTAAAATCGAGTACCTCACAACCAATCATTACCACCCCTGCTACTCAGCAATCAGTAGATAGCTCTGCCAGCAGCATGAGTATTGACGTTGGTAATGACATCGATTTGAACGATGAGTCAGATGACGAGCAACTATCTTATTATCAAGATTTTGCACAAGACATCGCCGTAAGACAAGGCAAGCAAGTACAGCTTAATGGTCATAATTTGGCGCACGTAAATATACCTGCACACCTTAAACAACCAATCAAAGAAATCAGCATTCAGCTATTACGTAATGCGGTGGTACATGGTATTGAGTCACCTGAAGCACGTCAATCAGCTGGCAAGTCTGTAATTGGTAGCATTGATTTAGAGATGCAACGTGACAATCAGAATTTGATTATTGCGCTACAAGATGATGGTCAGGGCATCGACTACGAAGGCATTCGTCATAAACTGGTTGCTGATGGTCGCTTTGAACAAGATGCTGCCAGTCAGCTGACTCAAGGTGAGTTACTCAAAACATTGTTCGCTTCTGGTTTCTCTACTAAAGAGCAGGCCGATGAAGATGGTGGGCGCGGTGTGGGCTTAGATGTCATCAAGGCATTAGTTAAAGAATATAACGGTAAGCTCAATGTCAATAGTGAGTTTGGAAAAATGACACGTTTTGTCATTACCTTACCGAACGCGTAATTAAGGAAGATAGATAAGCTATGTACAAATTAATGATTGTTGATGATTCAAATATCATTCGAAACCGTATTCAGCGCGCTTATGATTCAGGTCAGTTTATGTTGGTTGCTACGGCAACCAGCGGTGTTCAAGCCATTGAAAAGTTCAATATCCACCGTCCTGATGTGGTTACGATGGACTTAACCATGCCGCAAATGGATGGCCTTGAGTGTATTGAAAAAATCATTGCCATTGACCCTAACGTTCGTATTTTAGTGGTGTCGGCGTTGTCTGATAAATCTACTGGGATTGAAGCGTTATCATTGGGTGCTAGCGGATTTTTATGCAAGCCTTTTTCAGAAGAAGAGCTGGTAGAGTCTTTGTATGAGCTAGTGCAAGACTAATATTGTCCAATAATTTAAGTAAATACCTTATTAAAGAACACATATTATGAAAGAGCAAAAGTTACAGATTTTTGTGAGCATTATTACCAACTATTTTAATCAGTTTGGTAATGAAGAGCTTATTGTAGATACGCCTTATTTGCTAGAGAACCAACAACCTAAAGTTCATGATTATACTGGCGTCATCGGTATCTCAGGGGTTCAAAAGGGGGTGGTTTATTTTTCTGCAACCAGCGCGCTATTGGATAGTATCCTAGATAGCATGGGTGAGACAGATAAAAGTGAGGATAATTTAGTAGACCTCGCTGGAGAAGTTGCCAATACTATCGCGGGCAATGCTCGTACCGAATTTGGGTCAGAATTTCATATCTCTGTACCATTGGTATTCAAGGGTTCACCGCAAAGTATTATTTTACCTAAAAGTGGGCGCTCTTTTATCATTCCAGTGAGTTGGCGCGGTCAAATCGGGGAGATTGTGGTTTGTTTGCAGGACTAAATACAATGCCCCGTGATGATAAATATGGACGATGAACTATTATGGTTAATGTAGAAAAGTTAGGCGTCTTTTTAAGCTCAATTAGCGCATTCTTTGCGCAGATTGACGATGAGCCAGTAGTGATTGACACGCCTTATTTGCATAGCAATAAAAATGCCGTGGGTTATGATTATAGCGGCATGATTAAGATATCTGGCCCTCTTGAAGGCTGCGTTTATGTCAGCGCTCCGAGTACACTGCTGCGAGAAGTGATCAAAGTGATGGGTGAGCCTGACTCGTCTATAACGATGATGAAAGATTTATTGGGTGAGATGGCAAATACCATTTCAGGCAACGCGCGTGCTGAGTTTGGCGCAGATTTTATTATCTCACCGCCCAAGATTATTGAAGGAATACCCAGTATTCCTTACTTACCAAAAGACCGTCAAAGCTATGTTACACCATTTACATGGCGTGGCTACAAGGCTGTCATAGGTATTTGCATCGCTTAATCTAAATCTGTGAGCTAATTCTATTTTGAATAAAAACGACGTTGATGCGTCGTTTTTTTATGTCTGATTTTATGTCTGATTTTACGGTTAGTTTTATGATTGATGCTGCGCTTAAAGACTTGTAACAGCGCTAGCAGTCACTGAGCGTTATATGATAAAATACTGCCCAGCTATTTTTATAATTTAGACTTCATATAAATCATAGTTCAATTTTTTTAAATCAATCCATCAACCAATGACACACACATCATGGCAAAAAATTGCTGGGTGTTTGGCGACTTGATTAATTTGCTTCATGGCTAGGTGCTTTATTATTGATACACCTAACTAATAGCAAATGCGTGTCGCTAGATAGGCAGTTTTTGTGATGTGGAGGCATAACCCAACCAACAGGACATTTAACATGGCTACAAAGAATCCAACCAAAATCGAAATGCGCGACCTATTACAAGCCGGCGCTCACTTTGGTCACCAAACACGTTTTTGGAATCCAAAAATGGGTCCATATATTTTTGGTGCCCGTAACAAGATTCACATCATCAACCTAGAGCACACTGTAAAAGCGTTTAACGAAGCATTGACTTACGTAAACGGCTTAGCGGCTAAGAAAAACAAAGTATTGTTTGTTGGTACTAAACGCGCTGCAAGCGGCGTTATCCGTGAGCAAGCAGCACGCGCTGGCATGCCTTACGTTGACCATCGCTGGTTAGGTGGTATGTTGACTAACTGGAAAACACTACGCCAGTCAATCAATCGTCTAAAAGAGCTTGAGAAGCAAGCAGAAGACGGTACTTTCGCTAAGCTAACTAAGCGTGAAGCGTTAGAGCGTACTCGTGATATGGAAAAACTAGAGCGTTCACTAGGTGGTATTAAAGACATGGGCGGCCTACCTGACGCAATCTTCGTTGTAGACGTTGATCACGAAGCGATTGCTATTAAAGAAGCTAAGAACCTAGGTATTCCAGTTATCGGTATCGTTGATACTAACTCTAACCCAGATAACGTTGATTACATCATTCCAGCAAACGATGATGCTATCCGCGCCGTGACTTTGTATGTAACTTCTATTGCTGATGCGATTATCGCTGGTAAAGAATACGCACAAACTCAAGCCGGTGGTAAAGCCGAGCAAGAAGCACCTGCTGCTACTGAAGAAGCTAAAACTGAAGAAGCACCAGTTGAAGCTAAAACTGAAGAAGCTGCTACTCCAGCAGAATAAATCGCTGACCGATATGGTTTAACTTTGTAAGGATGCCTTGATAGTTTATCTATTGGCAGCCATATAACGTGACTAACAGCACGGAAGTTTATAATAGGCATGATGTGGTTTTACTCGTCATGCCTTATTATTAACACGCCAAACAGAATTTAAATGTGTCATGTATCATGTATTTAGATATCGTGCACTTCCATGCATAACAATACTCACATACATAATAAAAGGTAACTCTTATGTCAGAAGTAAAAGTATCTGCCAAAATGGTAAAAGAATTGCGTGACCGTACTGGTCTTGGCATGATGGAATGTAAAAAAGCGTTAGAAGAATCAAACGGTGATGTTGAAACTGCCATTGATAACCTGCGTAAATCTGGTCAAGCGAAAGCCGCTAAGAAAGCTGGTAATATCGCAGCTGACGGCGCTATCATCATCGCTCAAGGCGACAACAAAGCATTTTTGTTAGAAGTTAACTGCCAAACTGACTTCGTTGCAAAAGATGACAGCTTCACTGCATTTGCAGAAAAAGTGGCTAACCTTGCACTAGAAAACAACGTCACGGACGTTGCTGCTATTTCTGAATTACCTTATGGCGATGGTCAGACGGTTGAAGAAGCTCGCGTATCTTTAGTACAAAAGATCGGTGAGAATATTCAGATTCGCCGTGTTGAAGTACTTGAAGGCGCTAACATTGCCTCATACCGTCACGGCTTACGTATCGGTGTAGTGGTTTCTTATGAAGGCGGCACTGCAGACACTGGTAAGAATCTTGCCATGCATATCGCTGCATTTAACCCTGTTGCAGTAGACGATGAAAGCGTCGATGCTGATGTACTAGCACGCGAAAAAGACATCATTGATGCAAAAGCTCGTGAATCTGGCAAGCCTGACAATATCGTTGAAAAAATGATCGAAGGTGGTTTGCGTAAATATCTAGACGAAGTCACTTTACTACGTCAGCCATACGTCATGGACAATGAGAAAAAAGTCGGCGACGTGTTAAAAGCTGAAGGCGTAAAAGTACTTGCTTTTAAACGTCTAGAAGTCGGTGAAGGCATCGAGAAGAAGCAAGAAGACTTTGCTGCTGAAGTTGCTGCAACCCAAGCACTAGCTAATAAGTAATTTTTAAAATGCTGTGAGTACTTTATTAATTATTTGATATTAATCAGTTAATGTAGCGCTCATAGTTTTTTAAATTAGCTTTGTTTGAACGCATAAAAAAGCCCGTTATTTATTTAACGGGCTTTTTTTATGCTTCATTTTTAAGAGATTTAGTATTGTACAGAGTATCAATATTAACGTAATGCCAAATAAGCAGAATTGGCATAACTGGCGCCATTATTACTACTGGTGCCATAACTGACGTTTTGCATACCGCCGCTGTTACTGGTATTGGCAGTATTGCTGTTATTAGAATTGCTATTATTAGCGTTCATCGTATTGCCAGATAACCCTGCGTCATTTTTATATAAACTATGATAGCGGCTCATCACACTTTTGACATAATTACGTGTTTCTTTAAAGGGTGGAATGCCCTTATATTTATCAACGTTACCTTCACCAGCATTATAACCGGCAACCGCAAATTCAACATTATTATTAAAGCGCTTCATGAGCCAAGCGATATATTTGGCTGAGCCTTCAATATTATCAGCAGGGCTCCAAGGATTACTCACCTTAAATCGACGCGCCGTTGCTGGCATTAGCTGCATTAATCCTTGCGCACCTACTGGTGAGCGCGCATTAGGGTTAAAGGCGGATTCAGTATGCATCATGGCTTTCATAAGCCCTGGATCGACACCATGGCGCTGAGCTGAGGCTAGAATATAGCTATCATAAGAGTTACGAGTACCGCTGCTACTAGCAGCACTGCTGCCATATTCATTGCTATTACTGCTGCTACCACCGTCGTATAGATTAGAATCTTTATAATAAGTGACTTTCACTTTTTTAGTGAATTTATCAAAATTGCCACTCGGGTTGACGTTAGTGAGAAGAACCTGTCCGCCTTTATCCTTGTAGATATACATATTGCCTGCTTGGGCAGCAATAGATAGAGATAAGCTGGATAGGGCGACAGCGGTGAGTAAGACAGGAGACAAGCAGCGAGTCACTAACGTTGCAACATTTATCATAGGGTTATCACTTTTTATCGAGTAGTAGCAAATTGCCTTGCTTATGGAAGCGTCGTTTTACGCATCGAAGCGGTTATCGTGTTTGCAAGATTTTGTCGTCAGCATACTTAGTGCTACCCAGCAAAATTACATTTAACAAAAACCAATTGCAATAGATACAAAAAATAATAGTTGTTTACTATAACATAAAATAACTTTTAACAATATCTGATTGCCTCGATAAGTTAGCAAAGAAAGTCTTTAATATGTAAAAATTTATAATAAAATCAATATGCTATTACAGCTGGCTCGAATAAGTAGCAATGAGCAGCTATATTCTTTCTACTATCAGCACAGGATAAAATAAACACATTGATGTCTATATGCTAATAAGAGATATTTTTCTTGCTGGTTTTTTATAGGCTCTGTTAGGTAGAGCTAAAAAGTTATTTCATTACACAGCGAGTATCGAAAGCATATTAACGAGCTTAAGCGGATAGCGCAGTGATGAGCAAGCTTATGCAGATAACGCAGTGATAAAGATAGGCACCCAAACAGCGGTGACCAGCCCATTGACAGCTAAGCCAAATGCCGCATAGCGTCCAGCCGTATGACTGATCTGCCACGCTTCGACTGTGCCAAACGCATGAGCCGCTAAGCCAAGCGCTAGACCTTTGGCGCGGTCGTCATCAATACCAAGAAACAAGAAGCGCGCTAATGTACCGCCAATGATACCTGAAACAATAATAATCAGATTTGCCATCGCTAAAGGCGCTTTTATCAAATCTGCGACACTTAGACCAATCGGTGTGGTCACTGAACGAGTGGCAAAAGCTAATATCGTGTCGTGGCTTAGTGAAAATAGATATGCCAATGACATCGGTAACAATGCCCCAACTAAACTCGCCATCGCGACAATGATTATGAGCTTTTTGACGGGTAAGCCTTTAAAGTTCATGGCTGCTAGAGGTACGGCTAATAATACTGTGACATAGCCTAATAGGTGGTCAAATAGAGGTTTAGCGGCGCTATAATAATTATTATAATCCCATTGCAGAATGAACAAAAACAGCACCACCAATGCCAGCGCCGTAATTACCATTGGCAACCATGATAGTTTGCGTGCCAGTACACGAGCGATTACGTGTGCCGTCAAGGTTAATAATATTGCAGCAAGGGTCGCTGTAAACATACTATCAAAACTCATAATATTCCTTTGTTCAGATAGCTTAATGCTATCCTTTCTGCTCGTTTATAGTGCTACTAGCATCACGATTTAGCCAGCGATTGGCCAATATGGCAAGTCCCCAAAGTGGTATGAGTGTACTAATCAGTATGGTAAGCATAAAACCCCATAGTTCATCACCTAAAGCGAATAGCAGCAAACCTGCACCCGCAGATACCGGCAAAAAAGCAAAGCCACTATCGACCAACAAGGTATTGCTAGCCTGAGTAAGCCAGCTAGGTAAACCTTTAATAAATCGCCAAACGATCAGGATAACAAACATCGTTAGCATACCCACGATATTGGCGGCTTTTTCGATACCTGCCCACTGACAGACAATCACTGCTGACTCACGAACGACTATAATCATCGTGAGGGTCATCAGTAATGCCATCCATAAGGGCATTTTTGAAGAGCGGATAGACTTCATAAGCATTTTTCGCCAAGTCATATATAGATGAGAGAGAGTTGAAAGGTGAGCATGGTCTGATAAATAGTTTGATAAACGGTCTGATAAATAGGGTATGAAAAATCGAGTTATTTATATTAAGCGTATTGTTTCTTATTTTAAAGGTATAAAAAGCGATTATATAGAGAGTGGCTCAACTAATAAAGGCTATAGAATAATAGCGCTTTCTATCACTTTGCACAGACTATAAAACTTAGTAAAATATACCCTATAAAAAATGGACGGTATCAATTAATTGATACCGTCCATTTATAATTAGCTAGACTACTTTAAATATTCAGCTATTGTGAAAAGCCAGCTAATTTAAGAACTGGTCATTTAGCGCTGTGAATTAGGATTTTCAGTTGCTTCCACTTTAGGCTCTAAGCTTCTTGGAGTTAGAGCTTCTGAGGTTAATGCGTCAGGATTTAGGGCATCAAATTCATCAAAAGCTTTTTCTTCGGCTTCAGTCATCGTTTGCTCTTCATCCTCGTCAGGCTTTTCAAACTCTTCAAGTATCGGCATCAGTAACATAGCTTGGGCTAATGGCAAGACGTCTAAAGGTTCTAAATTGGCTTGACCCAGTAGCTGTCTCAGCCTATCGCTTGGCAAGCGAATCGTTAAGCACTCATGACCGCTGTCATCATAGCTCTCTTCCTGAATAACGCCCAACTCATATAATGAGTTTTTTAACTGACCGGCATTATAAGGTAGCGTCAATTCAAACGTCGTCAGTGTGCCAGTCAGCAACTGCTGGACGGCTAATGACAGCTCTTCCATGCCTAGATTTTCTCTAGAAGAAACGTATACACGGCTAGGCTGACCTTCGCTAGCATAACCAATATGCGCAGGCTCATCGGTTAGATCAATTTTGTTGTAGACATTGAGCACCGGTACATCGTTATCGATTTTAGCCAGTACGTCTTTAACCGCCTGAATTTGCTCATGCATGTCTTCACTGGAGGAGTCGATAACATGTAGCAATAAGTCCGCCTCTAACGTCTCTTCTAACGTCGCATGAAAAGACTCGACCAACTCATGTGGTAAATGACGGACAAAACCAACGGTATCGACTAATACCACACGACCAACACCTTGCCAATCTAAGCGGCGTAAAGTGGGATCGAGGGTTGCAAACAACTTATCGGCAGCATAAATGTTTTCATCGACCAAACGATTGAACAAAGTAGACTTGCCAGCGTTGGTATAACCCACTAAGGATATAGTCGGCACGTCTGATTTTTGACGGCGTGCTCGACCTTGTGCGCGTGTCTGTCTGACTTTCTCGATTCTACTTTTAAGCTGGGTGACTCGCACCTGTAGTAAGCGACGATCCGTCTCAAGCTGAGTTTCACCTGGCCCACGTAAACCAATACCGCCTTTTTGACGTTCTAAATGCGTCCAACCACGCACCAAACGCGTCGATAAATGGTTAAGCTGCGCCAGCTCCACTTGTAGCTTACCTTCATAAGTACGTGCACGCTGAGCGAAAATGTCTAAAATCAAACCAGTACGATCAAGTACGCGACATTTTACTAATGCTTCAATGTTACGTTCTTGTGATGGCGATAAGCTATGATTAAAAAGGACGATATCCGCATCATGTTCGCGAACCAATTCTGCTATTTCTTCTGCTTTACCGCTACCAACGAAGTATCTGGCATCGGGTCTTTGGCGTGAGCCAGTAACCAACGCCAAACGATCAGCGCCTGCTGAGTCTGCTAATAGCTCAAATTCACCCAGATCATCAGGATCTTGAATTTGGCGGATGTCTAAATGTACTATAATGGCGCGTTCGCCACCTTCATGTCTTTCAAAATAATCCAAAGAGTATCACCTATCAGTAAAGTAAATAAATCGCTATTATCAATTCAGTAAATCTCGATATAGCATTCATATGACCATATATATGTGGTCTCATCAGTTAATATTAAAGCGTACTAGCGCAATTAGCGATGCTTTTATGTTACAGCACTAATTATTAAATACGCTATCCTCAAGTTCCTTACTGCTATTATTAGCTTTTTTAATAATGACAGAATAAAAGTTAAGCAATAAGAATCTGCATCAAAGTACTCACAAAAACCATTCATAACTCAGTGAACAAATCGTCACTGACTGAATAAACTTTGTTATACTCATGGCGCTTGTTTACAGTATATAATCATAAGTTTTCAACCACGAGGGACACAGATGAGCCAATCTAAGTTAGGCTTTTCACTCAAACAGCAATTGGGTCGCGGCAAACAAATTGTTGGCATGACCACGACTATCGCTGGTGGGTTACGCGCCGCCCAACGTATCGGGGCCTTTAGACAGCCACCACGTGAAACGCTGCCACGCTACATCCAAGCTTTTTGCCGCAAAATGGCAGGCTCTTTTGGCGTCAAGGTTATCGCCGTTGAGCGCGTAGAGCAGCATCATGGGTTATGGGTGTCCAATCATGTGTCATGGATGGATATTCCCGTAGTAGGTACGGTCAGTCCGGCCTTCTTTTTATCCAAAGCTGAAATTGGTGATTGGCCTATATTTGGCAAATTAGCACATGCAGCAGGTACGGTTTTCATTGAGCGTGGCTCCGGTGATGCAGGTTCGGTAGCAGCACAAATTGCCAATTTTTTAACCAAAGGATTCTCAGTAATCTTTTTTCCTGAGGCAACCACGACAGATGGTAAAAAAATTAAGCGTATTCATGGGACCTTGCTACAAGCCGCGATAGATGCTGACGTGCCTGTGCGCCCGCTGGTGATTGCTTATGTTAATAAAGATGGCACTTTGAGTGAAGCATTGCCTTATTTCGGTAAGCTTACGATGAAAGAGAGCATAAAAAAGGTGCTTGATACTAAAGATGTCACCGCTTATGTATTGCCACTTGAGCCAATAGATCCCAAAGGGTTAAATAAAAGTCAGCTGACGAATTTATTACAATCACGTATGCAAGAAGGCTTAGCTGAACTACATTCGCGAGTATTAACGAAAGTAGTAAAAGCATAAGGTTTTCTTAAAACTGACAAATAAAATAGTTGGTAAGTAAAAAAGAAAAAGGCACAAATCGCAGTGATAATTCTAGCGATTTGTGCCTTTTTTTTGCAAGATTACTACTTTTAACCCAATTTATGAGCTCTTTATTTGTATTAAACTAAGGTGATGGATTAGGTTGCTGGGTATGTACCGCTTCGATAGCGGCTAATACGTCCGAGCTTAAGGTTACATTGATACTATCGATATTAGATTTTAGCTGCTCGATAGTGGTAGCACCAATAATATTACTAGTGACAAATGAGCGCGAATTAACAAAGGCTAATGCCATCTGTGCCATATCTAAACCGGCATCAGCCGCGATTTTGGCATATTGAGCGGTGGCTGACAGTGCTTGCTCATTGGTATAACGGGCAAAGCGATCATACATAGTGAGCCGCGCGCCAGTTGGGCGTTTGCCGTCAAGATATTTCCCAGACAGTACGCCAAAGCCAAGCGGCGAATAAGCCAGTAAACCAACATTCTCACGATGCGCAATCTCTGCCATCGCCACTTCATATAAGCGATTTAATAAACTATAAGGGTTTTGCACGGTAATAGGCGCGATCAAGCCATTTTTATCCGCCTCCCATAAATAACGCATTAGTCCCCAAGCGGTATCATTCGATAGTCCATACGCACGAATACGACCTTTTTTAATCTCATTATTTAACGCTTGAATGGTCTCTAAAAAGGGCGTTAAGTCATCCAGTGATTGTGCCGCCATCTCTTCAGTATAACCGAGCTGACTAAAAAAGTTCGCTTGACGTTCAGGCCAGTGTAACTGATAGATATCGATATAATCGGTTTGCAAACGTTCAAGATTGCCATCGATGGCGCTACTAATGTGTTCGGCATTAAAACGCGTTTGCCCATCACGTAAGAAATCCATCGGTGACATCTTGCTAGCAAGGATGACTTTATCCCGCTGTTTGGTTTTATGAAACCATGTGCCCATAAAGCGTTCGGTATCGCCTTGCTTATCTTTATCCGGTGGTGACGGATACATCTCAGCAGTATCCCAGAAATTCACCCCTTCGCTGAGCGCCATATCCATTTGCTTATGCGCGTCATCTTCATTATTCTGCTGTCCCCAAGTCATTGTCCCTAGACAGATTTTAGAGACTTTTTCATCGATTTGCGGCAGTGTTTGATATTGCATCGGTTTATCCTTTTTTATTCTAATGTAAATCAATTTTGTATTTTAAATGAGCTTGATACCAGTGACACCCGGCGGGGTCACTTGAAAGATTTTAACTTTGAATAACACAGGTTGCCCAGCAAGCGGGTGGTTAAAATCCACTTCGATTTCTTCATCATTGATAGCACTAATCGTACCGGGGAGGGTATTTTTACCTTTGTCTTCAAACTCTATCAGCATGCCAATCTCGGGATTGTCAGCGATGAGCGCAAACTGGGTAGGACTAAAACGTTGGATATTATCAGGATTCCACTCACCAAACGCTTGCTCTGGGTCAAGGTGAGCGGAGCGCGTATCACCCGCACGTAGATTCATTAGCACTTGCTCAAAACCGGGCAATAAGCTCTCATCGCCTATTGTCAAAGTCACAGGTGTATCACGGCTAAAGGTTGAATCGATTACCGTACCGTTTTCTAGCGATACTTCAAAATGTAGCTTAACAAGGCTGCCAAAAGTGATACGTACATCTTCATTGGGCGTGATAAATTGCGAGTCGGACATAGTAAAAGCTACCTTTTGCTGGAATAAGGAATCGGGTTGAAAATGCTGTAAGAAATGATAAGCCATCTGGGAAAGGTTGTAAGCGTAAATAGTGTAACGCAAATAGTGTAATATGTTTGGCGAATCTAAAAGCGGGCGGCATATCGATGGCAAATAAACAACAAGGTCAGATTAAAAAGTGGCAAGACGATAAAGGCTTTGGTTTTATCGAAACTGAGAATGGTGACTCAGTATTCTTTCATATCAATGAGTTTAAAGCACGCCGTCGCCCTAATATTGGTGAGCAAGTCGTCTTTACGTCTGGGCAAGATAGTCAAGGGCGTATGCAGGCAAAAGACGTGCAAGAGTTAAGCTTTGTACAACAAAAGATGGCACAAAAGAATCAGCAAATCCGCCAGCGTAATCACAAACGTAGTGCGCAAGCAGAGTTTGAAGCAGGACAAAAGAAGCGTCTGTTGCTTGGTGTTGGCTTTTATGGTGTCTTAATTTTATTGGCGGTCATGAATAAGCTAAGCTGGCTAGTTGTTGGCTGGTATGTAGCTTTAGGAATCATAACCTATGCGATATATGCTAAAGACAAAGCCGCTGCTCAAAGTGGTGCTTGGCGCACGCCTGAATCAACCTTGCATCTGTTAAGTGCGCTGGGTGGCTGGGTGGGTGCAATGGTTGCGCAAACCTACTTGCGTCATAAATCACAAAAGCCTGAATTTCGAGTAGCGTATTATTTGACCGTGCTGATTAATATGGCAGGGTTATTGTTTATATTGACGGGTAGGGGTTCAGCATTTTTGGAAGGATTGCTTGATTCTTTGATATGAAAGAACTTTTTATTTTCACGCCTAAATTAATAAAGCTAATAATGCATCAAAGTAATACTTTTTGAATAACATGTTGCTGTTTGCTAATATCTTGTGCAAGTATAATGAGTTGTGCGCGATAAGCACGATTTGGAAGAATCAACCTTAAACGGATTTTATTAATAATAAAAGGCAAACCTTAGTGATTACATTATATAAATATACTCATCCAAGTCGGGCAGAAACGGTCGTTTGGGCACTCAAAGAGCTTGGCTTGGATTATGAAATCAAAGAGCTAGACGGCAAAAAAGGCGATCAAAGAAAACCTGAATTTTTAGCGATTAATCCCTTTGGTAAGATCCCTGCTATTACGCACAATGGCAAACACTTTACTGAATCACTGGCGATTATTGAATATCTCAATGACTTGCATCCCGATAAATCACTCACACCTAGCCAAGATGATGAGAATTACGCGGAGAAAAACTATAAACTGCGTCAAGTGATCTCTTTTGGCATGATTGAGATTGAAAGTTATCTGTGGATACTGACCAAAATTAAAGTGTTAGAGAATTATGAGAGCTGGCCTGAAGGAGTTGATAAAAATTGTTTGAGCTGTATCCAGAACGCTTTACCGATTGCTAGTAGCTGGTTAGAGAGCCAAGAATATATAGCAGGAGATAGTTTTACACTGGCAGATATTTATTATCATCATTTGTTTTCATGGCTAAAGATGCTGGGATTTGATTTGCCTGAGCAGGTCAAAATATATTTAAAAAGATTATCAAATAGGGATAATTTTCCTAAGAAGTAGAGGTTATTTTGCTGACAGTTTGCTTGGTGTCAAAAGCACCATCTGACCTATAAAATAATAAGCAGATATAAAAAATGATGAATATAAAATAACAATGATTCTCAATTATCAGAGAAGCCAAACCAAATCACAATTCATACCTAAAAAACTATAGACTTCGAGGCTTTGATCTATAGTAAATCACAACCACAAAAAGGGGTTTCGCTATCGCAAAACCCCTTTTTTGTATCATAAAATCAAAACTTTGATGAAGATTTAATGGCTAGGCTTTATGTTTCTCTTGGCGCTTACCTTCCAAAAACAGCATATCAATGACAATCAGTGCCACACCGATACAGATGCCAATATCCGCAATATTAAAGATAGGATAGTGCCAAACGTCGGCATAGTGCACATGAATAAAATCGGTCACTTTACCATTTAACAAGCGATCGATTAAATTACCAATTGCACCGCCCAGCACCAAGGCTAAACCGACAGAAAGTAGCTTGGCTTTTCGAGGGGCTTTAATCAGATAGCCTATCAAAAATAGCGACATCAATAGCGCCAATCCAGAGAAAAACCATTTTTGCCAGCCGCCGGCATCCGCCAAAAAGCTAAAGGCAGCACCGTAGTTGTAAGCGAGCGTCCAATTAAGAAAAGGCTCAATCACAGGTACAGGTTCAAGAAAGGTTAGATTGGTTTCTGCCAGCCATTTCGTCCACTGATCAAGAATAACCACGACCAGCGACAGTAGATACCAAACAAAGGCGCGGCTACCATTCGCAATAATCTTTGGCGTCTTATTCAGCCGTCCTTTAGGTATCGATGAGTTACCTGTTGTCGCATGTGCAGGCTTGGGTGTATTGTCGACGTCGATAGGCGGCTGCTTATTTTCTGATGAATTAAGCATAGTGACGCACCTCGCCATCGCCGCTGACGTTGGTAGCGCAGCGAGCACATAATTCTGGATGTGTGCTATCTGTACCAATATCATCACGGATGTGCCAACAGCGCACGCACTTGGTGCCCGTTGCAGCGCTTACTTCAACTACTAAATCGGCTACTACGCTGTTGCTGTCTGCTTGAGCTTCTAGAGTAGCTTTATCAGCAGGGGCAGCGCTCAGAGGCTTTAAGGTTGCGCTACTGGTAATGAGTACAAAACGAAGCTCTTCACCAAGCTTCGCTAAGCTTTCGTGCATTGCACCATCTGCATAAAGACTGACATCAGCAGATAAGTTAGCATTGATGATTTTTTCGCCGCGTGCCGTTTCGATATGCTTATTGACCATATCCTTCGCTAGCATGATACGTCCCCAGTCATCGGTACTGATAGCACTTAGCTCAAATTCTGGAAAGGTATACCACTCTTCGGTAAACACATACCCTGCTTCATTGCCGTTTTTATCTTGCAATACTTCCCACGCTTCTTGTGCGGTAAATGATAAAATCGGTGTAATCCAGCGAATGAGTGCTTGGACAATATGATAAATCGCTGTTTGCGCAGAGCGACGTGGCTGTCCATCAGTTTGGGTGGTGTACTGACGGTCTTTGATGATATCTAAGTAGAAGCTGCCCAAGTCTTGCGAGCAAAACGCTGCGATATGCTGCGTGACTTGGTGAAAGTCCATCGCATCATAAGCAGTAATAATTTGTGCTTGCACCGTTTGCGTACGCTCAATGATAAATTTATCGAGGCTCACCAATTCATTGATATCGACGCTGTTAGTTGCTGGATCAAAGTCATCGGTATTGGCAAGCAAGAAGCGCAAGGTATTACGGATACGGCGATACATATCGATTGCACCTTTAAATACCGTTTTACCAGCGTTCATCTCGTAGCGGTAATCGCTAGATGCAATCCATAAGCGCAGCATATCTGCACCAGTTTTATTGATCTCTTCTTGCGGGGTGATAATATTGCCCAGTGATTTACTCATCTTGCGACCGTTTTCATCGACCACAAAACCATGCGTCAATACTTGTTTAAACGGCGGGCGTCCATACATCGCTTCAGACGTAAGCAGGGACGTCTGGAACCAACCACGATGTTGGTCAGAGCCTTCTAAATACATATCAGCTGGGTTGGTCAGCTCATCACGCTGCTCAAGTACGGCAAAATGCGTCGTTCCTGAGTCAAACCAAACATCTAACGTATCAGTCGCTTTATCATAGTCAGCAGCCTCGCTGCCCAAGAAGTCTTCACAGCTGGCATCAAACCAAGCTTCAACACCGCCTGCTGCGATTTTCTGCGCGGCAGTTTCCATCAGCTCTAGGGTGTTTGGATGCAGCGCACCTGTTTCTTTATGAGTAAAGAAAGCAATCGGTACGCCCCATGTACGCTGACGTGAGATACACCAATCTGGGCGACCTGTCATCATCGATTCAATGCGGTTTTGACCCCATGCTGGCGTCCAATTAACGGTTGGAATATCAGCAAGCGCACGCTCACGTAACCCTTTGGCTTCCATGCTGATAAACCACTGCGGCGTCGCACGGAAGATAATGGGCGACTTATGACGCCAGCAATGCGGATAGCTGTGCTCAATCTTGGTATGGCTAATTAGGTGGCCGTTTTCATGTAATTCAGCGATGATCTTTGGATTAGCTTTATAGATATGCTCACCAGCAAATACCGCTGCGCTTTCTAAATAAACACCCGTACCGCTGACAGGGTTTTCAACCGGCAAATCATATTTAAGACCAACGATATAATCGTCGAGACCATGACCCGGTGCAGTATGGACTAAGCCAGTACCGCTATCAGTCGTCACGTGATCGCCTAAAATTAACGGTACTTGACGATTTTCAATCAATGGATGCTGGGCATGAAGACCTTCAAGCTCGCGTCCTGATACGGTAGCTAGAATACCTTTATTCTCGAGCTTAAATTCACTTAACGCCGACTCAACCAAATCAGTTGCTAATAGGAGGTTACCTTTTTCAGTCGCTACCACACTATAGTCATGCTCAGGATGCACGGCAATAGCTTGGTTCGCAGGTAACGTCCAAGGCGTCGTGGTCCAAATGACGGCTGCAATATTGCCATCGATCTCGCTCAATGCGGCAACTTTTTCGGTATCGAGCACATCAAAGCTCACATAGATAGCGTCTGAGACTTTATCTTGGTATTCGACTTCGGCTTCAGCTAGGGCAGAGCTGCAGTCTAAGCACCAGTTAACCGGTTTCATACCGCGGGTCACGTGACCATTCTTATGAATAATGGCCAATGCGCGCACTATGTTGGCTTCTTGATGAAAGTTCATCGTTAAATAAGGGTTGTCCCAATCACCAAAGATGCCTAAGCGCTTAAAGTCAGTTTTTTGCAGCTCAATCTGGGTACTCGCATACTCACGGCACAAACCGCGGAATTCAGTTGCCGAAACTTTTTGTCCGACTTTACCGACTTTGGCTTCGACTTTTTGCTCGATAGGCAAACCATGGCAGTCCCAGCCGGGCACATAAGGTGCATCGAAGCCGGATAAGGTTTTTGATTTAACGATAATGTCTTTCAATACTTTATTGACCGCGTGACCTAAGTGAATCTGACCGTTAGCGTAGGGAGGGCCATCATGTAAAATATATTTGGTCGCCCCAGCACGTACCTGACGAATTTTACCGTACACGTCATCCGCTTCCCAAGCTGCAAGCCAATCGGGCTCACGCTTGGCGAGATTTGCGCGCATGGCAAATGGCGTATCGGCAAGATTTAAGGTGTCTTTATAATCGTGGCTTGGTGTATCGGTACTTTTATCAGTCATAGAAGGCGTCTTTTTAAAATGGTAGTGAAAAGTTGAGTTAAAAGGTCAGTCTAAAATCGGATGTAAAGTTCAATATAATACTGGGTTTAATATTTAATAAATTTGATTGCAGTTTTGTTGATTGCTTATTTTGTTGGTCGCTTATAAGGGATATTGCTTATCATAAGTAGCTACGTCAAGCATAAATGCTAACGAGACGAATGCAATATAAAATACATTTATCGGAATAATCAAAAAGTTTATGCAAATAACAGCCGTTATTATATGACAAAAACAGTAAGGTAAAAAGAGCTGTGCAGTATCGCAATGGCGTCAGCTAATAGCAGTCACAAATTTTAATTAACTAGCGATTGCTACTTATTTTATATCTGCTAGGATAATAAAAGTGATAATACAAATTGAGCAATCAATCTCTAAGCTGTCTTTATGTGCAAGACAGCATCATATCACTATCCTCAGATAATCCCTACTCTCAGTAGTCTACCGTCGTTCTTGGTTTAACCGTTTCTATTCATTAATTTTAATTTGCATCAAATATCATAGCCGATTCAATTCGATTTAAAGAAATATAACATACACCTACTAGTATGAGTTTTTTGTAGCCTATGGCGCGCTTGGAAGCATTAATTAATGAATAATGCTCGTAGCCTGTTGCTATGAATTTATCTGTTTTATCTTCAATAATATAACAAGGAGCAGTTATGAAAATAGGTATTCCGAAGGAAACAAAGAATAACGAAAACCGCGTTGGTTTGACCCCAAATGGCGTCAGTGCTTTGGTTGATGACGGTCATGAGGTCATTGTTGAAACTGAGGCCGGTATAGGCTCGCAGTTTACGGATGAAGACTACACACAAGTAGGCGCAACCATTGCGAATAGCGCTGCTGAAGTATGGAACGTAGAGCTGATTATTAAAGTAAAAGAACCACAAGCTGATGAATATCAATACTTAACAGAAGACTTAATCTTATTTACCTATTTGCATTTGGCTAATGAGCCAGAGCTTGCCAAAGTATTAATTGACAATAAAGTCACGGCTATTGGCTATGAAACGGTACAGTTAGAAGATAAATCTCTACCACTACTCACGCCAATGAGTGAAATTGCTGGACGGATGAGTACGCAGATAGGTGCGCAATTCTTACAATCTTTTTATGGTGGCAAGGGCATGTTGCTCGGTGGCGTACCGGGTGTGAAAAAGGGTAGGGTTACCATCATAGGTGGCGGTGTATCGGGTACTGAAGCGGCAAAAATCGCGGTTGGTCTACATGCTAGTGTCACCATTCTGGATCTTGATCCCAAACGCCTTAAGCAACTATCGGAGATGTTTGGCAATAATGTGCAGACGCTGATATCCAACAAAGTCAATATCGCCGATAGCGTGAGAGACAGTGATTTGGTCATTGGTGCGGTATTGATTCCGGGTGCGGCGACGCCGAAGCTGGTCACTGAACAGATGGTTAAAGATATGAATGATGGCGGTGTGATTATCGATATCGCGATTGATCAGGGCGGTTTATTTGAAACCACAGATCGAATCACCACTCATGATAATCCGACTTATACCAAGCATGGCATTATTCATTATGCAGTGGCGAATATTCCTGGCGCAGTACCGCGCACCTCAACCATAGCATTGTCTAACGTCACTTTACCCTATATACAGGCCCTTGCCAAAAAAGGCTTTAAAGACGCTTGCAATGACAGTGCAGCTTTGGCAAAAGGCGTAAATACGACTCAAGGTCGTATGACGTATAAAGCAGTGGCAGAGGCGCTGGAATATGAGTATAAGCAGCTTGATTCGCTAATTAGCTAGCATATTATAAATACGCCTAAGTATATGAGAAACCTGCCTGTCATTTGACTGGCAGGTTTTTCGTTTTTAAGAGAGTGTTAAAATTGCTCTGCAGATTTAATGATTCTTCATTTAAAAAACCGACGATAACCACAATCGCAACTTAAGCGACCATTTAGGCTGAATACCCGTCAGTCCTTGAGTCATCTCACCATCTTTTAATATGACATAAGAAGGCGTGACTTGTCCTTGCCAATCATCAAAGATAAGCCCTTCTTGATCATTAATCGTCGTAAAATTATAGTTATGCTCATTGAGATAACGGTCTAGCTCTTGATCAGATCCTGACTTGATGGCGACAGTGACGATAGGATAGTTGTTTTCTGCTGCCAAGGTATTAATGGTCGGCGAGGTCACACGGCATACAGGACACCAAGTACCCCAAAAGTATACCAGCGTTGGTTTATCTCGACTCATTGCCGCCAAATCAACAGTCTGTCCTTGATAGTCTGTTAGCTGCAACTGCGGATTGGCTGGCATGACAGGCTGTCGCCACCAATTAATGGCGGTATAAATAATCATAAATACCAAGCCATATAACAGCATATTTTTAATTATTGACAGTGCTTTTTGCTTGGGTGTCTTGCTAGGCTTCTCTTTTTTACTTTCAATATCAGTCGTCATAGTGGCTGCTTTTTTACTCTCAATGTTTTTTAATAGATAAAAATAAACGGCTGAATGATCAGCCGTCTTATTCACAAATGCTATTAGATAGTTCTTAGTATATGGTTAATGCCTGACTTTTAAATTCATGGCTTTTAAATAATCTAATTAAGACTTTTGTGCGCGGTCTTGTAATGGATTGCCAAGCAGGACGCTGCCAGAGTTTTCACGGCGCTCTTCGTCCGTTAGTTTACTGGCAGATACTTTAGCTTTACGTTTCCATTTCAAACTGTACAAATCGTCACGGCGATCTAGCAGATTGTGCACCGACCCTTCGTTACGAACATGAATAAGCTTGTCTAAATTGACATCTGAGAAAAATACCATCTCAGTATTCGCCGTCGTTTCCGCCATAATCGCATCATGCGGGAAAGCAAAATCTGATGGCGAAAAGATAGATGACTGCGCATATTGAATATCGAGACTTTCAACTTGTGGTAAGTTACCCACCGAGCCACAAATCATCACATAGCATTCGTTTTCAATCGCTCGCGCTTGGGCACAGTGGCGTACGCGTAGATAGCCGTTTTGGGTATCTGTCCAAAATGGTACAAATAAAATATCCATATCATCAAGCGCCATGAGGCGTGCAAGCTCAGGGAACTCGACATCATAACAGACCAAAATCCCAATACGCCCAGCGTCAGTATCAAACACCTTAACTTCGTCACCGCCTTCAATCACCCAAGCACTACGCTCGTGTGGGGTAATATGGATTTTGCGTTGTTCTTCTACTGTACCATCGCGGCGGCACAGATAGCTGACATTGTACAACGTATCGTCTTCGTCCAAGTACGGCATAGAACCGGTAATAACGTTGACGTTATAGCTGACTGCCAAATGCGATATCTCGTTTTTAAACCATTCTGTATAACCGGCCAAAAAGCGAATGGCAACGTTTTGATCCGTCGATTCACATAGGCCCATTAATGGCGCGTTGAAAAATTCGGGTAAGCAGGCAAAGTCAGAGTTGTAATCGGCCATAATATCGACAAAGAACTCGACTTGTTGCAGCAGCTCTTCAGGTGATTCGACTACACGCATTTGCCACTGAATACCGCCAATACGTACCTCAGACTTACGGGTATTTGGCTTATAGTCTTTTGGCTCATAATAAATATTTGCCCACTCAAGCAAAGTAGCAAAGCCTTTAGATTGTTTGTCATCTGGCAGATAAGCGGTCAAAATACGTTTGACGATAAAGCCATTCGATAATTGAAAAGACAGCGCAGAGTCATGAATCTCACGAGCTGCGACGGCGTCAATATACTCACCCGGCGTCAAATCTTGGTGGTTATGGTAATTAGGGATGCGACCACCGGCTAAAATAGCGCGGAAGTTCAGCTGACGGCATAGCTCTTTACGCGCGTCATAAAGCCTACGACCTAAGCGATAGCCACGATATTCAGGGTCAATGAGTGCATCTAGGCCGTATATTGCATCGCCTTCAGGGTTATCCCTGATGATTTCTTTTTGCCCAATTAAGTCATCATAAGTATGCGGATTAGAAAACTTGGTGTAATCGACGCGCATGGACAATACGATACCAATCAGCTCGTCGTGATCGAACAAAGCAATCTGACCTTCAGGGAAGGCATCAATCAAAGTATTGATCGTCGTTTTAGACCATGCACCGCCTAAGTTTACATAGACACGATCCATCAATGCTTTTAATTGTGGGTAGTCTTTTTTCTTAATCTCAGCAATCGTTAGATGAAAGTCATCTGGTTTTTCTATCTTACTCATAATATTCCTGTCTGTTATTTCAATAGTTGTTTTAATCATTGCTTCAATAAACGGGTGTTAATAAATAAATTTTAATAAATAGGGTAGTAGAATGCCGTGATATTAATCTTTGTGTGAACGCAATCGATAAAAGCAAACTCAATGGCGCGGCTTTTCATGTAACAATGCCCAAAAATGTCGAGAAAAGCATACCAATACGCTTAGAGAATCGTTACAATACAATCATTTATCTTTGTATTTACAATGAGTTATAAAAGCTCACTCTCATATCATTAATTTTAATGAGGTGTTTTTACCAGTTTGCAAGTGGCATTGTCTTAATTTTAAAGTGAGTTGGCTATACTTCCAGTGTCGACCACGCTGGCTATAATACCAAGCTCGTTCGCCAATGACAGTCAAGCGTCGTAAATATTTGCTAGGTTTTTGTGAGTCATGCTGTTTTATTAGTCACGATATTTTATGAGTTCAGGGTTCTGTTGAGTGCGGATTGTATTGGCTCAAGATTTTACGAGCTCAGGTATAATTTTATTTAGCTTATTTTTACGGTCATATTTAACAGTGACCTTTTAGGGATTTTGAATGATGCCTTTGACTCACACTACTGCATTTAGCAAATTGGACAAAATAGACGACGCAGCATTGGTGCAGTTGGTGTATGTCAGCAGCCTGACGATTGGCTCACGTTTGAATGCCACGATATTTGATGAGGTAGAAGGTCACGCGCGTGATTATAATGAGCAGCAAGGCATTACAGGCACTTTATGTTACGGCAATGGCAATTTTTTACAATGTATCGAAGGCGAAAAAGCAAAAGTATTTGCCTTAACACAGAGCATTTTTGTTGATAAACGCCATAAGAATGTTCAAGTACTATTACTAAAAGTCATCAAACAGCGTAGTTTCTTAGACTGGCGTATGCGCTTACTGTTTTTGGAGCGCTGGTTATGGTCACCAGCTACCAAGAAACAAGCGGTGCAGCTGTCACCATTTTTGCCATTTGCGCCTCATAGTTGGACGCCCGATCGTACCGAGCAATTCCTACAAGTCATCAAAGAGTTTGAGACAGCGCCTCATATCAATGCGGCAGGTATTACTTATAACGCGATGGGAAATATGGTGCGTCATATCGCTGCGCCGCATCAAGCCTTTTTATTGGTTCAAGGTCTTTTAAGCGTGTTGCTGGTGGTGGCGCTGTTACTGTTATATTTATAGGTTGTATAGCTATAAATATAAATCATATGGCTTAAAGGTTATTGTTGATGGCGAAAATTATCATATAGAGTAAATAAGAATGACGCTAAACGATTACGTTTAGCGTCATTTTTTTATGCAAACTCATTCAGTATTTTAAACATTAAATGAACAGCTACATATCAAAAATCTTACCACGATTCATAATATTATTGGGGTCAAAGACTTTTTTGATGTCTCGCAAATAGTCAATCTCAGTCTCGCTGCGGCTATACTGCAAATAAGGCTTTTTGGTCATGCCCACGCCGTGCTCAGCAGAGACAGAACCGCCATATTTCTGTACCGTTTCAAACACGTATTTATTGACGATTTGACACTCGGCAAAGAAATCGTCTTTGCCCATATTTTCAGGCTTTAAAATATTAAGATGCAAATTGCCATCACCGATATGACCAAACCAACAGACTTCAAAGTCAGGATAATTGCTGCTGACAATGTGGTCAATCTCGTTGATAAAGTCGGGCACATGACTGATGAGTACGGATACGTCGTTCTTATAAGGCGTAAATACTGAGATGGTTTCAGAGATGTATTCGCGCAGCTTCCATAGCTCTTCTGCTTGCGCAAGATTTTGACTCATGACACCATCGACGACCCAGCCTTGCTCCATGCAATCTTCAAATATCGCCATCGCTTTATCCATGATCGGCTCGTATGGCGCTTCAAACTCTAGCAGCGTATAAAACTTGGTACGCGACTCAAATGGCTCTTGTACTTGACCATGGGCCATGAGCTTATCAATCGCCACATCATCAAAAAACTCAAACGCTGTTAAATCAATCTTTGCCTGAAAGGCTGATAGCACATTCATTACGTCATTGAAGCTGTCCATGCCAAGCACCATGACGTTTAAGTCTTGTGGCTGACGCTCAAGCTTAATTTGTGCATGCGTCACCAAACCGAGCGTACCTTCACTACCGATAAACAGTTGACGCAAATCATAGCCAGTAGCGTTTTTGACCATACCGCGATTGAGATGCAAGATATCACCTTTACCGGTGACAACAGTCAACCCCATAATCCATTGACGGGTCATACCATAACGAATGACCTTGATCCCGCCTGCATTGGTACCGATATTGCCACCGATTTGACTTGAGCCTGCTGAGGCAAAGTCGACAGGATAGTAGAGATCTTTGGATTCAGCAAACTGTTGTAATTGCTGAGTTACGACACCGGCTTCAACTTCAACCATGCGATCGGCAGGATAGAACTGTCCGATATGATTCATTTTATCCATACTGACCACAATCTCACCATTGGCAGCGACTGCGCCCGCAGACAAGCCGGTACGCCCGCCACTTGGTGTTAGTACGACATTATGCTCATTGGCAAGCAGTACAATCGCTTGTACTTGCTCGGTGGTCTTTGGAAAGACAATAGCTGCCGCAGCGGGCGCAAAATGCTTGGTCCAGTCTTTGCCCCAATGCTCTAAACTTTCGCTATCGGTCTTGATTTGGCTGGCATCAAACTGATGGTTATCAAGCAAAGTGCTTAGAATAGTTTGAACAGCGGCTGCATGGGTTTCAGGTAGGGTTTGGCTAGATAAAGAAGTCATGGTCAAATCTCGGTATCAACGTAAGCGCTATGCCTAAAGGGAATTATTATGCGAGTTATTATATAACTAAATGGATATAACTGGACGTATATAACTGTGTTGATATAAGCATGTTTAAATAAGTATGTTTAAATAAATATATTCATATAACAATGTTTATATCATTGAGCTTATCCAGTGTGGCAGTGATAGGACGATATGATTTTGCACACACAACTGACCTAACATATTTAAGCGTAAAGCATAAAAAAGACAGTTGAATCAGCACAGCTCAATTAGCTTTGTGTAGCAGGATTCACTATAGCATAAAAAGTTTTCAGGCTTGATAACCAATAATTCATCTAATCTGCTAACATAGCTGTCGAATTTTGTGTAAGATATCCAGACTATTTTCGTTTCATCCATCGTAGCTTATCCCTCAGATGATTTTTATAAGACAATTATAGGACAGTTCTCATATGGCGTTATCACTCCAAAAAGACAAAATCCGGTTTTTATTGCTTGAAGGTCTGCACGACAATGCCTTAAAGATATTGCAAAATGCTGGTTATCAAAACATCGAAAATATCAGCCATGCATTGGATCAAGACGAGCTAATCGAAAAGATTAAAGACGCTCATTTTATCGGCATTCGCTCTCGTACCCAGTTGACCCGTGAAGTACTTGAGCATGCAGAAAAGCTGATCGGTATTGGTTGCTTTTGTATTGGTACCAATCAAGTAGATTTGGAAGCTGCTCGTGAGTTTGGTATCCCGGTCTTTAACGCTCCTTATTCAAATACCCGTTCGGTTGCTGAGCTAGTACTTGCCGAAGCCATCATGCTGTATCGCGGTATCCCTGAAAAGAATGCAACGGTTCATCGTGGCGGTTGGGGCAAGTCTGCGACCAACTCACATGAAGTGCGCGGCAAAACCATCGGTATCGTCGGTTACGGCTCTATTGGTTCGCAATTGTCTGTATTGGCCGAAAGCTTCGGTATGAAAGTCATCTACCATGATGTCTTAACCAAACTACCATTGGGTAATGCGGTACAAGTTAGTAGCTTAGAAGAGCTACTATCTACTGCTGACATCGTGACCTTGCACGTACCTGATGTACCAAGCACACGTTATATGATGAAAGCTGAACAGTTCGCCCAAATGAAAGACGGCAGCTACTTTATCAACGCCGCTCGCGGTACGTGTGTCGAGATTGATGATCTTGCCGCCGTGCTTGAGTCTGGTAAAGTGTTAGGCGCCGCGATTGACGTCTTTCCGAAAGAGCCAAAGTCTGCTGATCAAGAGTTTGAATCGCCACTACGTAAGTTTGATAATGTCATATTGACTCCGCATATCGGTGGCTCAACGCAAGAAGCGCAAGCCAATATCGGACTAGAAGTAGCAGAGAAATTCGTTAGATATTCTGATCAAGGCGATACTGCGACAGCCGTCAACTTTCCAGAAGTTTCTGTACCGTTTAAAGAAGGTTCGCATCGTCTGCTGCATATCCACAAAAACGTCCCAGGTGTACTGTCACAGATTAACCGCTTGTTTGCTGAAGCGCACATCAATATCTTAGCACAGAGCCTGATGACTGAAGGTGATGTCGGCTACCTCGTCATGGATGTCGATTATCACGATTCAAGCGCAGCTCTAGATCAGCTTAAAGATGTTGAAGAAACCATTCGTGTGCGTATTTTATTCTAAGTAACACGTATCTAAATAGCACATATCTAATAAGTAGCACGTATGTCTAGATAGCATTTATCTCTAAAATTAATCTTCAGTATATCGATAGCGGGCAATCTAAATGATTGTCTGCTATTTTTTTTGATAAAATGATTATTTGTTAGCACAAAAACCACAATCCATAAAACTTCACCATATAAGTTAACATTTTCTTTACAATGAATCGTGAGTGATAACTTATACTACATAGCTAGATTCACTGTTGCATGTATTGCTAAAAACGTACTGTTAGACCTGTTACTGCTATTATTTGCATTGATTAACACTAAGCCATAAGCTAACGGATATTTAGTATTTCAATATTAGAACCTCAATGATTATTGACGTTAATAATATCTAATCTATCTGTGAGAAATCCGTTTTGTTATATATAAGTCGCTTGAGGATAACAGTCAATTAGACAATATATACAGACTTGTTTGTACCCTATTTAACTAAATTTTTTTACTCCTATTTAACTTAATCTAAATTTCAACTTAACCTAAATTAAAGGACATTTTATGAAAATGAACATTATAAAAGCAGCAGCGCTTGGTAGCGTATTGGCTATGACGGCGACTGCAAGTTACGCGGCAGGCGATCAAGACAAGTATCAGTTATCTAGTCATATCTTAGATATCAGTACTGGCAAGCCTGCGCCAAATGTTGATGTAAGATTGATGATGCAAGATAAGAGTGGTAGTTGGAAACTGGTGAATACGCAAAAGACCGATGCCAATGGTCGTATTGGTACTTTTTTGCCTAATGAAGCTGGCGTAGAGCACGATGGTACTTATAAGCTAATTTTTGAGACCACGCCATATTTTCAAAATCAAGGTCTAAAGTCTTTTTATCCTTATGTTGAAGTGAACTTCAATATCGAAGGCGAAAAACATTATCATGTACCAATCACTCTATCAGCATACGGCTACAGTACTTACCGAGGTAGCTAATACCAAACCTAAAAATTAAGATTAGCTGTGTCAAATTCGTTTAGTCTACAAGGCGTAGTCCTTGCACTCATTTTCCTTGCTACTCTAATTTTTATGACTGGTATAAGTTTTATTAAGCACACGTTATAGAAGAAAAGAAACATAGAAAAAGCCCCAATCAAAATTTTGATTGGGGCTTTTTTATTTGATAAGTAGTAAATTTATTTTGCTTTGATTTTATTAGCTGCGTCCGCTTGACGACGTGCTTCAACCTTCGCCGCTTTACGCTTCTCAATAACATCAATGACGTCACTACCGATATGGGCTTCGCCACGTTTTTTCGCTAACTGCATTTGATGCTCGCGCTCACGAAAGCGTGATTTTTGCTCATCAGTGGCTTTATCGATACAATGTGGACAAGACTCGCCTTTAATATAAGCATTGCTTTGTTGCTCAGCTTCAGTAATCGGCATACGGCAGGCAAAGCATTGCTCATAATTGCCTTTTTCTAGGTTATGATTGACTGACACACGGTTGTCAAAGACAAAACAGTCGCCTTCCCACATAGAGTCGCTGGCAGGTACTTCTTCTAAGTATTTTAAGATACCGCCTTCTAAATGGTAAACCTCTTCAAATCCTTGCTCGCGCATAAATGCCGTCGATTTCTCACAGCGGATACCACCGGTACAGAACATCGCAACTTTTTTATGTTTAGCTGGGTCCATCTCTTTTGCCACGTACTCTGGGAACTCACGGAAAGTTTCAGTATTTGGGTTCACCGCATTTTTAAACGTCCCGATTTGAACTTCATAATCGTTACGGGTATCAATGAGGATAACATCAGGGTCTGAAATGAGCGCATTCCAGTCACTTGGTTTGACGTAGCGACCGACCGATTGTAATGGGTCGATATTCTCTACACCCATGGTAACGATTTCTTTTTTTAGCTTAACCTTAGTGCGATAAAACGGCTGCTCATTAGTATAAGATTCTTTAAAAGTAAAGCTGCCAATCGCATCGATGCTACGCAGATACTCAAGGACATTATCAATCCCTTGGCGTGTGCCAGAAATCGTCCCGTTAATACCTTCGCTAGCGATTAGCAATGTACCTTTGACCTCATTATCGAGCATCGTATTTAAAATTGGCTCGCGATACTCCTCAAAGTCAGCAAAGCGCGTGAACTTATAAAGGGCGGCAACCACGATATTACTAGTGACGCTGTCGTATTCGGTCGCATGGGTTGGTGCTTTGACGTTATCAGTCTGTGAGGTATTCATGTTTTTCTCCTGCTGGCTAGGTCGCAAACCTAGTGCATTGGGTAGACAGTCAAACCCCTATAAATACGCTATTGTGTCATCCTCGCTTGAGGTACTTTGAGTACCCTCTGTGCTCGGCTTCCTGATATCGTAATCATTGGGATTAGACTTTATTGATTTAAAATGGGTAATAACACTAGCGCAATTGTGGAATTGGCGAATGCGGGCGTAGTGTAGCAAATTTAGCAAGGTTTTTGAATAGGTTGGTTTTCTATAAAATCACTGTTTAGGTTTAGAGTATACCTCGTCAATACGTTTACGATCGTAGTCTAAAATAAACTCTAAATGGGTTTCATAAAGGCTATTTAAAGTGCTTTTTTTTAAAGCAACGATATCCATGCCTCGGTCATCATAAAGATCTAAAACAAGGGCTCTGGTGTGATTGACTAATAGACAACGTCCCTTAAGCAATGGATTTCTAGTTCCAAAATCAGTGTTAATAAGGTCTACAAAGATATTTTTGACATTGATATCTTTGGTCTTTATGCCTGAAATCACAGTCTTATTCATTCGATAAGATATGCAGTCATAATATTCAGTATCTAAACTGCGATACTTAGTACACACGACCTCTCTTTTTTCAACGTCTTTTATCTGTTTAAAAATGAAATTGCTTTTTCTTATTCTATTACGGCGATTTAAGTTAACTTGGTAAATGATGGATACGTCATCGTCTTCATTAAAGATTTCTTCAAATATACTTAACGCTCTAATCAGGGCAGTATCGAAATAAGCCTCATTAAATCCTCTGGTAGCAGCACCTTTATAAATATCAATATCTGATGGACCTATCTCGAACCTTAATCCAAATTTATTATTGTAGAAAATAGGTTGTTCTAACTTTACACCCTTATAATCTGTGAACATTATTTATCTCTATCAATGATGAAAAATAGTTTTGAATTAATAATTTACTCGCAACCTTCAATCATAGCATCTGCTGAACTTTCATACACTACACACAACCAAAATACGTAAGCACAAAATGCGCCAAAGCAACCAAATATTAAACCCGTTGTTAACGCACTTCGATACGATTGATTTCCAAAAAATTCGACTACACCTAGAATAAGAGTAGGAGAGATAAAACCAATTAATATATAAGCAAAGCCATTTTTAACATTTAATTTTTTTAAGACTAAATGAGTAGGAATGCCGATGATAATATTTCCTGCAAGACTTATCACGAAAATAATCAAACCTAATGCAAGCATAGAACTAATCACTGAATTGAACCCAGAAAGTAGCATTATCAATGTCAATAAAAAACTTGCTATTGCAAATGGTCCATAAAAGACTGCTTTAATAAGGCTCATAAAGCTTTCTCCAAGTGCACTAATTTAGATTTTACTTTAGAAGAATTGCTTTTTTGCTTAGCTAAAACAGGCACTAACTCAGCTCGATAAGCCAAACTCTTAGGCAACTTTATATTCCACACCAGTCCTAAATACTTTAATACCTTTAACACCCAAAAGCCCGGATCGGATTGACCTTTATAGATTCCTAGTAGCGCAGAACCGGGATAGGCATGATGATTATTGTGCCAAGATTCACCCATAGAAATAAAGCCGGCAAATCTTATGTTATAGCCTTGTGCCGCTGCGCCTTCAATATGCCAATCTTGAAGACCTTTATTGTGAGCGAAGTGTCCGACCAACCAGTGTCCTGTGATCGATATAAAGATGCGTATCGAGATACCCCAAACTACCCACGCTATATCACCAAAATATAATAGTAATAACGCCCAAGGCAGCTATTGCCACATCCATGTTTTTTCCATTAGCGCATAAACTTTATCATTTTTAACTCGGCTCTCAGGCTTAAACTCAGGCGGATGATCTAATGTCAAATCACAGTTTAGTTGTTGCCAACCATCATGCCAAAAGCTATCACCATGACGTAAATACGGATGACACTTAGACTGACGCTGTGCCCAATCACGCAAGTCATGCTGATGCATCATACCGAGTGGCCCTACCATACCGACTAGTACACCCAAATGCACAAACAAATATTCTAGCCATAGCGGACACTCGTAGCTGTTATGAATCAGGCGTCGATGCATCCCTAGAGAGTGTCCTAAACATAGCGTGATGCCAGTAAATAAAACAAAAACTAGCAAAGCGCTCCAAGAAAAAAATAAAAATCCACCAACTATAGCTACAAGTGCATGAGACAGATACCAAATAGATTTGCTTGATGACCAAACCACGCTGCCGCTATTGGCATTGGTCAAATTAGTTTCTAACATTCTTGGCGTATCTGATTGAATATCTATAGTGACACTTTGAAGCTTAGTATTATTAAATTTACTGTCTCTATGGGTAGTGTTTCTTAACCCAATGTTTCTAAACTCAGTAGTATCACTCATAGCACTATTCCTTAATCTGATGTTTTCAAGTAGTATAGTAGTTAACAAATCTGTAAACTAATTAGTTATTTAACTAATTAGTTAAATACTACAATAATAGTTTAATATAAAGCAATCGTTAATTTGAAAATGACTAAATTATTTGAAAAGATAAAGGTTTAACAAATTTAATTAAGAAAGAAAATGGAGTAAGTAATGGCTGAAAAAGACAGTTCTGCAAAAGTATTTGAAGCGTTATCCTCGACTCCACGTCGTCAGATTTTGAGTTATTTATCTAGTACAGCGCTTACTTCAGGAGAGATAGCAGATCGGTTCGAGATGAGTAAACCTGCCTTATCTAAACATTTAAAAATATTAGAGAATGCAGGTCTAGTACAAAGTGAAAAGCGTGGTCAGTATGTACATTATTCAATAGTGGAAGATAATCTAGTGGCGACATTAGTAAACTTCACCGCTAGCTTTTGCCCAGTAGGAAGTCCATTAAAAAAGGAAAGCAGAAGGATTGCTGCTGAGAAAGAAAGTTTGTCCGATAATTGATTTAGAAGGTCGGTGCAGAAGCATAGTTTTGAATACTAAAAGAAAAAATCCAGCTTATAGGCTGGATTTTTATTGTCTTGAAATTTATAAGCTAAAGCTTTTTATAACTAAATTCACAGCCATCAATTAAAATACTAAGCCTCAGTAGCGTCTTCAGCTGCAGAAATACCCGCTTGGAATAACAAATAACCCACTAACATCTCAATATACGCTGAAAACTTCCAAATGATCTCAGGCAATTGTATACCCAAAACGCCACCCCAAAGGTCAATCTCCATAAAGCTACTGACCAAATCAGCTAAACCGAATAAGCATAAGATGCCACCGATAATAATAAATGCAATTTTCATGTGTTAATCCTTTAGGCGTCCAAGAACATTGGCTGCTATGTCTTTGATAATATGATGATGAAGTAGGGTTGAGCTTATAAAAGGAAGCGCAAAATAAGCCTAAAGCCACAATCCAAACTAAGTTTGAGTTTTTCAAAAATATTATATATAAACATTTGTTTCATTACAATTATCAAGACACATAAATACCTGAGGTAGGGATCATTTCAATTCGATGCTAATGAAAGTTTTGCTTTAAGCGGATGATTCTCCGTGTTTTAAAGAAGTGATAGATCGTTTTAGCTCAAGCAAAGAACTTGATGATATTACAAACACAAAAAATCCAGCGCAAAGGCTGGATTTTTTATGTTTAATTTAATAGTTTTTAAAGCAGATTTACTTACTCTGAAACCAAGTATCTGCTTTGCTGCGAGCACTAGCGATATCTGAGCTTGATAAGTTTAATGCCAATTGACCGATTTTACCGCGAGCTTTGTTACGGACTTTTTCGTCTAACATACCATCACGGGCAGCCAAGTCGTACCATTTATAAGCATCAACGAGATTTTTTTGTTTCTCATCTAACAAGGCAAGCGTATAGCTGGCACGGTTATCACCACGCATGGCGGCTTTTTCTAACCAACCGCGTGCTTGCTGCAAGTTAGGCTGGACACCTTCACCGCGCAAATACATAATGGCAAGATTTAATTGAGCAGGGGCAACACCTTGCTGGGCTGCTTTGGTATACCACTGAATAGCTTGCTGGGTATTCTTAGCAATGCCTTCGCCTTTCTGTAAGCGCTTGGCTAAATAAAATTGAGCGTGATCGTTACCTTGAGCAGCACGATTCGACAATTCGCTAACAGGCATCAGCTCAAAACGAGAGGTATCAAGTGGCACGTTTGATATTAACTCAGCGTTGGCAAAACCTGCACAAGAAAATAATGCAGTAAACAACGCAGCTTTTAATAATTTCATAGCAGCTCCAAAATTAGGCAGTTAATAAGCAAAAAAGTTGCACCGCTAAAGGAATTTAGGCGGCGATAACAATTAGGTGAAATCTTGCAATACAAACTCACCTAATCATTAGCAATATATTTAATCGTTGTCGTGTGACAATAGACCTGCATCGAACCGATAAACGGTCATAATTGGGGTGCGATTGACACTATTTTGCTAGCTTAACACCCAAGCTTACGAAACTCAAATACTAATTACACGATTTAATGCTTACTTATACCTCATTGTCCTCAACAAAATCATAGAGTTACTTGAGCGTAATAATAAGTTAACAATATATTAAGGTTAAAATTGTGCTTATTAACGCTAATATTCCTTTTAATAAAGGATAAATAAACTCAAGGATTATTCAGGTTTTTGTTTGGTGACTCGATAAATAGCAACATCTGCCAATAGATTGGGCGCTTGTCGTATTAACGCTGTCATCAGTGGTGAATGCCCTTTTTCAGAATCACTGACAGCAAAGCGATTAATAATATGAATATCATGATCAGCGCACAACTGCTCAAAATCCTTAAAGGTGCACAAATGAATGTTTGGGGTGTTGTACCATTCATACGGCAGTGCCTCTGATACTGGCATCATGCCTTTCAGCCCTAAATGAATACGGTTTTGCCAATGGGCAAAGTTAGGAAAGGTAATGACAGCCTCACGCGCAACCCGTAGCATATCAAGTAATAATATATCGGGCGCTTTTACTGCTTGCAACGCACGCGCCATGACGACGGTATCAAAACTATTATCAGCAAAGCGTCCTAGACCATCATTAAGATCTTGCTCGACAATCGATAAGCCATTAGCAATCGCCTCATTGATTTTATCTTCGTCAATCTCAAGTCCATAGCCTGTTACGCCACGAGTTTGTTGCAAGTGCGCGAGTAGCTCGCCATTACCGCAGCCTAAGTCCAGTACATGTGAGTGCGGGGCAATCCAGCGCTCAGCCAATTGATGATCCATTCTCATGAGCGTGCTCCTGCTTTTTGATGACTGCTATCTTGCTGGTTATTTTTTGCTTGGTTATCAGCCATAAATGGCGCGTTTAGGAAGCCTCTGACTGCGCCCATGTAACGCGGAATATCAAATAAGAAGGAATCATGACCATGCGGTGCATCGACATTGATATAGCTGACCGGTTTGCCCGTTGCCATGAGTGCATCGACGATTTCTTGTGAGCGCTCGGGTGCAAAACGCCAGTCAGTGGTAAATGATACGATTAGATATTGGCACTGAGTATGAGCAAAAGCGGCTTTAAGCGCGGTAAGCTCTTGGTAATTGCTGTCTTCAATACTATCTATGTCAGCGCTATAGGCTAAAGTTGCTGTGAGCTCATCTTCGCTACTATCAGCTTTTACCGAATCACCAATAGAGTTCGCTAACGACTCTGACGGACAATCCTGTGATGAAAAATCTTGTGATGAATAGTCATATGATGGATAGTCACGTGTCGGATCAAAATAATCTAGCGCTTTGGTCATGAGCAAATAGGTATTGGCGTCAAAGTTTTCGCTAAAGCGCTCGCCTTGATAGCGCAGATAACTTTCAACTTGGAACTCAACGTCATAGCCATACATAAACTTGCCCGATTTTAAATCACGGCCAAACTTGGCTTTCATCGCATCATCGGTCAAATAAGTAATATGACCAACCATCCGTGCAAGGATAAGTCCGCGACGAGGATAGGTGCCTGCTTGTAAGTAGCGTCCCTCTTTAAAGTCAGGATCAGATAAAATAGACTGGCGTGCGACTTCATTAAAGGCGATGTTTTGTGCAGAGAGCTTTGGTGTACAGGCAATCACCACACAGCGCTTAATGCGCTCAGGATAATCTACTGCCCATTGTAACGCTTGCATACCGCCCATTGAGCCACCGACAATGGCATGCCAAACCTCAATCCCTAAACGGTCAGAGAGCATGGCTTGGGTTTTTACCCAATCTTTAATCGTCACCAGTGGAAAGTCAGGACCATAGGCGCGTCCTTCTTCGCCATCGCCATCGCCATCAGCTATACGGTCAGGATTAATAGTCGTCGGACCGGTCGAGCCAAAGCAGCTACCGATATTATTCACACAGACAACAAAAAATCGATTGGTATCGATAGCTTTATTAGGACCAATCATATTGTCCCACCAGCCTGATTTTTTATCCTCTGCGCTATGAAAACCTGCTGCGTGATGGCTGCCAGATAAAGCATGGCAAATCAGTATTGCGTTTGATTGGTCTTCATTTAATGTGCCGTAAGTTTCAACGATCAGATCAAAAGAGGGCAAGGTGCGATTGCATTCTAAAGTCAACGGCTCATCGAAATGAAAAGTCTGAGGCGTGACTATTCCTACTGAGCCTACTGAATCAGTATGGTTAACTGAGCTAGCGATATTGGTTTTATCTGTGGGGGACTGGTCACTGGTATTATCAGGGCGTGCGTTCAAAGCTACCTCGCAAGACAACAATCATCAATAAAATAATAATGGCAATACATCGACGGACTATTCTGTCGACACTGTTTTTTCTAAATGTTTTTTCTAAATAGTTTTATCTACATTGTTTTATCTACACTGTTTTTTTGATAATGTGCTCGCCTATTGTATGGCGATGCGCATATGAGTACAACCTTCGAGCGCAGTCTTTCAAGCTTAGTTTTTATAGTGGCTTGATAATGGATGGCATGCATAGATCGCTATAGTCGATTCTGTTTAAAAACGATACAGTGCTACTGCTATGAATTTTTCGTAGCCTCTGTCACGCTTGCGAACAGCAAGCAAGAAAATTTTATAGCAGTAGCACGTTCAAACGGATGACTCTTTTTTATGTAGACCTAACTATACTGCGTATCAAATTGTATAAATTCACTTTTGCAATGCGTTATTAATGGTTAAAATGCTACACTAACGGAGCGTCAATTTAACACTGACTTAACAATCATTTATCTCATATTTTCTTTAATTAACCTAATCATAAAATAGTGCTGCTATGAAACCTGAACTGCCTCCACGTATTGCCGTCTTATTAATCAATCTAGGTACGCCTGACGAACCTACTGCGCCTGCAGTACGTCGATATTTACGTCAGTTTTTATCAGATACGCGAGTGATTGAGATTCCTAAATTATTATGGGCAATCATCCTTAATTTGTTTGTATTACCGAGTCGTCCAAAGCGGGTAGCAGCAGCCTATGCCAGCATTTGGGATGGTGACTCGCCGATGCGCAATATCCTGAACCAACAAGTAGCGATGTTAGATACGCGTTTGGCTGAGCAGGCTGCGCCATTTCGCGTTTCTGTTCATTCTGCGATGAGTTACGGTAATCCGGGTTTGCCTGATGTAATGGATAAGCTGCGTAGCGAAGGGGTTGATCATTTCGTCATGTTACCAGTGTTTCCGCAATATTCAGCGACCTCAACTGGCGCAGTATACGATGCCATTACTAAATGGTCGCTCAAGCAGCGTAACTTGCCTAATATTACGATAGTGAAAGATTACTTTGCGCATCCTTTATATATCAAAGCATTAGCAGATAGCATTCGTCGCTTTCAAGCGGTACATGGCAAACCTGAAAAACTCATGTTTAGCTTCCACGGAATTCCGCAGCCGTATATGGATAAAGGCGACCCTTATCCTAGACGTTGTAAATGTACCGCCGCGCAAGTGGCACAGGAGCTGGGATTAGGACCTGATGAATGGATTATCAGTTTCCAGTCACGCTTTGGTAAGCAAGAATGGGTCAAGCCTTATACCGATGTCATACTCGATGAGTGGGCAAAGTCGGGTGTAAAATCAGTACAAATTCTCAGCCCAGCATTTTCAGCTGATTGTTTGGAGACGCTAGAAGAATTGGCGATTGAGAACCGTGAAAACTTCATCGAAGCTGGCGGGCAAGAATATCACTATATCCCAGCGCTAAATGCTGATGAGGCACACATAGATTTATTAGAAGCAATGAGCGCGCCATTAGTAAAAGGGTGGGCAGGCACGTTGGATGGTTGGGCGTAATAAGAAGGCTTAATGACTGGTCATAAATAGCATGATTAACCATCAACGTTAAAATAGTAGAAATAAAAAAATACCGGACATGATGTTCGGTATTTTTTTGTCTAAATAATTTTCTAAGAAGTAATCGCTTTAAAAACTATCATCATTGCTCAATTTTGCCGCATCTCTGTCTGCAATATCGACGATGTCAGGATAGTCGCTATCATCTAAATTATCATCGATCAGTAGCTCATCAATGCGTGACTCATCAACATTTTGGCGATGCATCGGTGTAAGACCTTGCGTGGCATCGCTACCTACTTGCGAGTTTCTAAATCCTGCATCATCGCGAGGGATGTCATTATTATCAATAATATGTAGCATAGGATTGTCTAAATCGATCTCTTGGCTACCTTCGCTATTATCATCAATTTTTTCATCTCCTTCGATGTGATCCATCTCTTCTGGCAATGGGGTTTTTGAGTTAGCCATACTATATTCCTTAATTTTTATGAGTGTTAGATTTATGAGAATTTTGTCTTATGGCTATTTTGTATGGTTATCATCATTGCCTCTAGTAGTAAGCTGTCACAGGACGGTAAAAATATGTAAGAGGCGCATTCATTTGAGTTGTTAATTTACAAGACGTTATAGCTATCTCAAGGAAACAGCTACCGCCAAAATAGTGCTCTACTGACAAAAAACGGCTACCAATAGTTGATAGCCGTTTAAATATTCTAACTTTATCTATATCGTTTTTAGTGACCGATTTATTTGGTACCAATTTTACTATTGATAAAGCGCATCAGTGAGTCAGGAGCTACTTGCGAAGCAGTGTGTAGCATTTTCGCTGGAAAGCCAATAGGATAATGGGTGCGTGAAAGCTTACGGTTTTTGCTGCCACTTAGCTTGCACAAGGTTTTAGCGACATCATCGACGGTTAAGTTGATACCCAAACGATCGATACTGGTGACACTAATGTCTTTTGTCATATCAGACTTAACCCATAATGGCATCACATCAATAACCTTTATGCCCAATTCAGAGTATTCAATATTCAAGCCTTCAGTCAAACCGCGTACAAAGAACTTACTGGCAGAATAAGGGGCAACTTCAGACTGACCATAAATCGCCGAGGCAGATGAAACGTTAATAATTTTACCGTTTTTGGCGTCTGCTAAATGAGGGGCTAACTTATGACAGCCGATAAGAACGCCTTTACAGTTGATATCAATCAATGACAACTGTTTATCCAAATCAGTATTGGGCAGTGCACCACTTACCAATATGCCCGCATTATTAATCAATACATCAATGCCATCAAAATTGTCCATCATATGATCAATGGCAGTGTCCCACGCTTCAGGATCGGTAACATCAAGGTGACCATGGACGATACGCTTGTCTTTTAGGGCTTTTTTAAACGCTTTATCATTAATCGCCCGTTCAAGCTCAATCGTATCAATATCAAAAAGACCAACGCTATGACCTTTTGCGACCAGTCGTTTGGCTGTCGCTAAACCGATACCGCGTGATGCACCTGTAATTAATATATTCATAATGACTCGCTTAGTAGTAATTAGTAGTGGTGATTAATAGTAGTAATTAATGATGATTGAATAGAAATATCGTACTAAATAGTCAAATTTACTATACATTTATACGTATATTATATCCAACTATTGTTCTTTTTTTTAGCTTTTAGTATAACAAATCATAGATAAGATTTTAGCACTAAGGTGAATGGTATCACTGCTGATGCTCTTTATACTTTGCATGGTGCATATAGGTGATATGATAAATGTCTTTCAAAATCAATAATTTTGAAACGCCACAAATAAACCAATGCAACAGCATAAACACCCGTCTCTGCGATTTCTTCTACTATTTGTCCAATAATTTCAGGAATGATAATGGTATTTTCGCCCATATATTCTAGTGTTGCTAGGGCAACTACGATGAGATATAAAGAGACGGGAACAGACTTTAATACCGCCCAAAGATAACGCCATGTATAAGCTAATAAGCCAACAATAGACAGATAAACGATTAAAAGAACGGCGTCTTCCCACCAGTCATAAGAACGGTTTAGCAATGAAAAATCGCTCGAGATAAAGAGTTCTGGCAGATAGTTTAACTCACGACGAATCACAGCAAAAAATATCAATACTGATGCTAGCCAAAAATAGTGACTTTTTTTACTCTGACTTTGTATGACATATTGCGTACACCGTAATATACAGGCTATCAACATGATAAGACCGGGAATTTCAATGATGCCATCTGTAGTCAAAATAAGGGCTCCTGATTTTTTAAAATCAAAAAGTGAGCACAAAGGCTCACTTTAGACAGAAAATTGTTTTTTTTAAAATCATATAATATAGGTCTATTATACCGCTAACCTCAGTGTTCTACTATTTTTAAGTGTCAACTGTTACTAGTTGGGTAGCTTAAAAACCATTATTTGGGCAGTAATGGCTAGATAGCTATAGTAAAAACTGCAACAAGCTTTAGTCAATCGGTTTAATTATTAAATCTACTTAAACATTAATGCGCTTCATCCCAATTCTGACCACTATCAGTCTCTACTAATAATGGTACCGCAAAGTCGACGTTCCAGCCTTTGTCAACAGCAGTCGTTGTCAAGACATCTTGCATCGCATCGGTAATCAAATTACTAATCTCGTCCACTTTATCCTCGTCAACTTCAAATACCAATTCATCATGGACTTGTAGCAGCATTTTTGCCTGTGCTTTTGGCAATACTTTATCGACGGCAATCATCGCTAGCTTAATTAAATCAGCAGCTGAGCCTTGCAGTGGCGCATTAATAGCAGCGCGCTCAGCACCTTGTTTGACCATACGGTTGCTATGGTTGATATCAGGGGTGTAAAGCTTGCGACCCAATATCGTCTCGACATAGCCTTGCTCATAAGCGCTGGCACGAGTATTGATCATATAATTTTTCACGCCTGGGTAACGCTCAAAGTACATATCGATATAGTCTTGCGCTTCGCCGCGGCTCATCTGTAGTTGCTTAGCAAGTCCAAAAGCACTCATACCATAAAGCAGACCAAAGTTAATGGCTTTAGCATTACGACGCTCAGTTGATGTGACGTCAGCGACATCCTTTCCAAGCACTTCAGCAGCAGTAGCAGCATGAATATCTAAACCTTCATTAAAAGCATTAGTGAGATTTTCATCCCCCGAGAAATGCGCCATCAAACGTAATTCAATTTGTGAGTAATCCGCCGCTAAAATAACGCGACCTTTTGGCGCAATAAACGCTTGGCGAATTAGGCGACCGGTAGCGGTACGGATCGGGATATTTTGTAAGTTGGGATCCGTTGAAGATAAACGTCCGGTACTGGTCAACGCTTGATGATAGCTGGTATGTACACGGTCAGTCTCAGAATCTGCGACATTGTCTAGCGCATCGGTATAAGTGCTTTTTAGCTTGGATAGGCTGCGATACTCTAAGGTGATATCGACCAATGGATGGTCGATTTTTGATAATACCGCTTCACCAGTCGAGTATTGACCAGATTTGGTCTTTTTACCGCCAGCAACACCAAGCTTATCAAACAGCATCTCACCAAGCTGCTTAGGAGAGCCAAGATTAAATTCTTCTCCCGCCACTTCATAAGCGCGTTTTTCTAGTATGATAATTTCTTCATCAAAGCGTTTTGATAGCTCGTTTAAGAATGAGCGTTTAATTAAAATACCGTGAGCTTCCATTTGACAGAGTATTTCGGCCGTTGGAATCTCTAACTCGTGTAGCAACTTAGCGTTATTAGCATCATCGGCAAGTTTTTTACTGAAAATATCAAATAACTGATAGGTGATATCGGCATCTTCACATGCATAGTCGCTCGCAATATTAATAGCCACTTGATCAAAGCTCACTTGCTTAGCGCCTTTACCGGCAACATCTTCAAAGCTAATAGTTTGCGTTTGCAAATAATGCCGCGCCAAGTCATCCATACCATGACGAGTAATCGCCGCATTGATGACATAGCTAGCAAGCATGGTATCCATCGCCCAATTATTGGGATTGCTATGGATTGCGCCAATTAGGTCGATATCATAATGACTAAGTATATGGGCATCGTATTTTAGATGTTGACCGATTTTACCGATATTTGGATTTTCCAAAATAGGCTTTAGGCGGGCAAGTACTGTATCGCGGTCAAGTTGTTTTGCCGTTAATTCGTCGCTTTCTAACGTATGAGTCAGCGGAATATAATAGGCTTCATGCGCTTGTATGGCAAACGATAGCCCAACCAATTCAGCTTGACGCCAATAAACACTGGTCGTTTCGGTATCAATGACGAAGTGTGGGGCAGATTCTAGTAATTTGACCAAACTGTCAAAGGCTGGCTGGTCAAGGATAGTATGCCAAGCTCTATCATGACTTTTACTATCAGTCACATTATCAATCGTATTTGATTGTAGAGATTTAGCGATTTGCGCTTGTGATTCGGCATTGGCCTGACTGTCAGCGACACTTTGTAAGCCATGCTCATTAGCGTTGGCGGGATGGTTTGGATGATCGAGAGAGGCCAGCTCGTTTCTAAACTCAAGCTCATTATACAAATCACGCAATTCATCTATGTGGGCACAAGGGTCGGTATTGATTTTTAAATCGTTCCAGTCTTGACCGATATTTAAGTCCGTTACGATGGTGGCCAGTTTTGCATTGAACGGGATATCATCGGCGTGTTCAATTAAACCCTTTGCACCGCGACCTTTAATAAAGCCAATATGCTTTAACATATTGTCGATATTACCATACTCAACCAGTAAGTCTTTCGCCGTTTTTTTACCGATACCAGGCACGCCTTTGATACCGTCAGAGGCGTCGCCCATCAAGGTTAAAAAATCAATCATTTGGTTGGGATTGATGCCAAATTTTTCAATGACCGCGTCAGTATCTGTCACTTTTCCCGTAAAGCTGTCTTCCAATATCACGCAGTCATTAACCAGTTGCATCATATCTTTATCGCCAGTGGAGATGACCACGTGATGACCTTGTTCAACCGCACGATGCGCCAGTGTACCGATGATATCATCGGCTTCCGCTCCTTCAATGCGTAATAGTGGGATACCTAACGCCGTCACCAAACGATGGATATAAGGAATCTGTTCCACCAGCTCTATGTCGATGGGCGGACGAGCGGCCTTATAATCAGCAGACATATGATGGCGAAAAGTCGGCGATTTGGTATCAAAGCAGACCGCCATATGAGTCGGATGATAACGGCGCATTAGCTTTAGCAGCGCATTGAGCGTGCCACGGATGGCATTTGTTATCAGTCCTTGCGAGTTTTGCATGGTTTTTGGCAAGGCGTGATAAGTGCGAAATAGATAATAAGAGCCATCAACCAAGATAAAAGGCGGCTGATTCTTATCGACATGACTGGTGTCCATGGTCGCTACATTGGGCATGGTATCGAAGTTTGGCAAGGATTTAGGGTTGAGCGCTTGATGCGAGTTGTGGTCACTGTCTGTTTTGGCATTGGTCATGTGGTCAGTCATAAAAGTCACTTATCAGCTATTAGGTAAAAATATGCTCTTATTATAACGATAAAATCAGTGCGTGCCGAACTCCTTAAAAGTTACGAGATGTTCTAGCATCAATAGTTTTTATGGTTAAAATAAATATAATTGAACCACACATAAAAAAAGAACCCAGATCAACTGAGTTCTTTTATTTAGCAATATCGTCATCATTGAGGACTTATTTTACTTCTGAAGTCACTTCGCTATCAATGTTACCGTGGGTAGCTTTAGAATATGGGCAGACTTTGTTGGCTTTTTCGACCAATTGCTGGAACTCATCCGCTGACAGCTCTGTATTTTCGCCAACAACGTGGATTTTAACGGCTAATTGAAAATCTAAACCTTCACCTTTAAGTAAGTCTACCGATACTTCTGTTGTAGAGTCGAACTTTGCTTTTTCCGCGCCTTTGACCGCAGCAAGTGCACCATCAAAGCAGGCCGCATAGCCCATGGCAAATAGCTGCTCTGGATTATTACCCTCTTTACCAGAGCCTGGTGCGACCATATTAATGGTCAGATCGCTGTCTTGCAGACTGGCGTTACCTGTACGACCACCAGTAACTGTACCTTTAGTAGAATATAGAGTTTGCATAAAATGTCCTTTTATATGAATTATTATAAATGATTCTTATCACTAGCTTTTAAATAGCCCATTTAGCATAACAGACCATAAGCTTAGACATCGATAGCCGCAGTAAAAATATGCTATGAATTTGTAAGTTAACTTTCTTAATTCACTATGATGACCATAGCTTCTCTATAACTCATAGTTACAGTAGGGTAAACTAGGTGCATAAAGCCGCATACAAAACGGTAAAAACAATCTATTCAAACATTTTGAGAATAAGGACGCCCTACGATGAACAAACTAATAGTGACACCTATTGCGCTATCTTTACTGGTGTTTAGCCTTACTGGCTGCGGTGAGGGTGAAGATGCTGTTTTTGGTTCGGGTAGTAGTAATGAGATTACGATTGCTAGCTTTGAGGGCAACTCTAACAATATTGCGCGTATCAATGAAAAATACCGCATAGGAGAGCATAATAGTGAAGTTATCAATATTGTAGGTAATTTTAATAGCCAAGGAATTAATACGCTAGATAAAACAGTGTTAGTCAACAATTTTGAAGGAACGCTAGAAAACAGATATATTGAGGTGAATGGTCTTACGGTCAGACGTCCTATTTATCTTAAAAACAGTAATACTGTTCTAGATTATAGAGTTACTTATAATAAGGTTGATTTATCAGGACGCAAAGCTGATAGCTATAAAGCTGGAAACAATACAAACAATAGCTCTGGTATTCGTACCGCCTTAAATACTTACTCAAAAATATCAGCTAACAATGTTGATATTGCCTTTCCAGAGGGTTCTATTTGTTATATACCAGTAACCACTAGTGAGCGTGAGTTTTTAGCATTCAATGCAAAAGACGAAACCAATTATCGAACGCTTAATGACTGGCTTAATGTCGCGAAAAATCGCTTCAACGATAGTCGTCCATCGCAAACTAAAGAAGGCTTTGGAGTAGGGATAAGCAATCGTCAAACGGCGTCACAGGTTAAGTTTTTTGCCATAAACGATGAGCCAGAATATATTTACAGTGCTGTTGTCTATGCCTACAATAACAGTAATCGCATATATGAGACTGATTATGTTGCTAGTGGCACAACTGGACCTAATGCGGATGAACGTAACGGATTGGTTGACTGTACACTGTATAATGATGTTGCTGCTGATTTTTTAGCAAAAGAGATATCGGACAGTTATAAAAAATAAGTTCGTTATGATACTGCTTGGAATATATTAAATAAGCAAAAGCAAGGCGATAAAGTGGTTAGCCATACTACTTTCTCGCCTTTTTTATTGTTTCATTGTATTGATTTTTACCTTGATAAAAGTCAGCAAAAATAGCATCTTGACTGTAAATCCGCTACAATACGCGCATCAAAATCCATCATATTTACTATTATCTCTTTTATTGTATCCTGCTATTTTTCTTCCAAAATTTAACGATAAGTTACTCATTATGAGCGTAGATCCAAAGAAATTAAATAAAGAAGTGGCCAAACGCCGCACCTTTGCCATTATCTCGCATCCCGATGCTGGTAAAACCACCATGACCGAAAAGCTGCTGCTATGGGGTCAAGCGATTCAGGTGGCGGGCGAAGTGAAAGGCCGCAAAACTGATCGTCATGCGACGTCAGATTGGATGAGCATGGAGCAAGAACGTGGTATTTCTATTACCACCTCGGTCATGCAGTTTCCCTACCAAGAGCACATGGTCAACTTGCTGGATACCCCTGGTCACGCCGATTTTAGTGAAGATACTTATCGCACTTTGACCGCAGTAGACAGTGCGCTGATGATGGTTGATGGCGCAAAAGGCGTTGAAGAACGTACCATCAAGCTGATGGAAGTCTGCCGAATGCGTGATACGCCCATCATCTCATTTGTTAATAAACTTGATCGCCAGATTCGTGAGCCGCTTGAGCTGCTTAGTGAAATCGAAGCAGTTTTGAAAATTAAATGCATTCCGCTAACGTGGCCTATCGGTATGGGGCAGGATTTTGTTGGGGTCTATCATTTGACCGAAAATAAAACTTACCTCTACGAGAAAGGTTACGGCGGTAAGATTACGGTGGCTGAGACTCGCGAGGGTTATGATTATCCTGATATTCGAGAACGCTTGGGCGCGCTGATGTTCAATTCATTTGAAGAGTCTCTTGAGCTGGTGCAAATGGCGTTAGAGGACTTTAGTGTAGAAGCGTTTTTAGCTGGCGAGATGACGCCAGTATTATTTGGTACGGCACTCGGTAATTTTGGTGTCAATATGGTACTTGATACGCTGGTAAAATACTCACCACCACCAAAAGCGCACCCGACTACTGAGCGCGAAGTAGCAGCAACAGAGACCGCTTTTAGTGGTTTTGTCTTTAAAATTCAGGCCAATATGGATCCGCGCCATCGTGACCGCATTGCTTTTTTACGCGTCTGCTCAGGTAAGTACGAGAAAGGCATGAAGATGAAGCACGTACGTTTGGGTAAAGACGTACGTATTGCTGATGCATTGACCTTTTTGGCCGGTGATCGTGAAACGCTAGAAGAAGCGTATCCAGGTGATATTATCGGTCTGCATAATCATGGCACGATTTCTATCGGTGATAGTTTCACTGAGGGCGAAGAGCTGAATTTCACCGGTATTCCGCATTTTGCGCCTGAATTATTCCGCCGTGTGGTGCTCAAAGATCCTCTCAAATCAAAAGCTTTACAAAAAGGGTTGCAACAGCTAAGTGAAGAGGGCGCAACTCAGGTCTTTATGCCGCAGATTAATAATGATTTAATCTTGGGCGCTGTAGGTGTACTACAGTTTGAAGTGGTTGCGCATCGTCTTAAAGAAGAATACAAAGTACAATGTATCTTTGAGCCAGTATCTATTGCGACGGTACGCTGGATTCATTGCGATGATGAAGTAGCGCTGGCTAAATTTAAACGTAAAGCCCATGACCAACTATCATTGGATGGCGGTGGTTATTTGACGTATCTTGCGCCATCACGAGTTAATTTGCAGCTGATGCAAGATCGCTATCCAGAAGTCACCTTTAGCAATACCCGCGAGCACTAAAATTAGACCTCTTATCACGCTTTATGCTTAACTTTAAAAGACACGCCTATCGTGTCTTTTTTATTGCTTATGAATTATTCAAAGAACACATGCCTTCTGTGTGATAAATATCAATTACTCGAAAATGAAAACAGTGTTCCTACACTATAGAACAGCTGTTACGGTAGAATATCAATAACCCTTCTATATATAAATATCAAAGAGGCTATATGAAATCTGCAACCCAACTTAATAACAAGTCAAAACCAGCCAAACAGTTAGCTTTAAAGACTGGCTGGCTGCGTCTAATTCCTTTGTTAGGTAGTGGGGCGCTGTTTAGCGTGCTAAGCTTATCAGCGCATGCTGGTAGTCTTATTAGTAGCACTGATTATCTCGGTTATGAACTACCAAAAAAGATACAAGAAACTTGCCTTAAGCGTGATAACTGTCCAGAGATTGAGATCAAATATCTCAAGACTAATCATTCTTGGATAAACGATATCGCCAATGAGCGTATTAATAATCTAGTCGTTAATAGCAAGCCAACTGAGTCAGCACCTATCACTACTAAAAGCAATCAAGCAGATGTCAAAAGTGCCATCGATAGTTTTGCTATGTCACAGTTCGCGGATTTACCTAAAGATAGCGTGTTTGTTTATAACTTGATGGTGACGCCTGAATACTTGGGTCACGTCAATGATTTTGAGATGTTTGAGATAGATTCTTATGTGTTTACCGGTGGCGCTCATGGGATGCCTTATAGTGAATATTTAGTGTTTGACCAAAAGACTAAAAAACAAATTCAATTAGTAGATATGTTGCAGAGTGGTAAAAAATCACGTTTTAAAGCGCTAGCTTATAATGCTTACAAAGACTGGGTAAAAACGGTCGATAAAGACGTCGCTAGCTATGAGAAAAACTGGCCGTTTACCCTGAGCGACAACGTGACATTGACGGATAAAGGGATCGATATTCGTTATCAGCACTATTCTATTGGGCCATATGCTTATGGTATGCCAGTGCTTAGTATTCCGTATAGTAAGCTTGGCGGCATCATAAAACCCCAATTTATTCCTAAATAATTAGAATGATTAATATTTATGATAATAATTTAAAAATAGCCATTGGATATTTAATAAAAAACAAGGAGTGATAGCATGACGAGTCATACAGATATTGTGAATACGGCAACAACAGACACCTGGCAGCTGAAAGCTTTGACAGAAGCGCTTGGTGATCTGACATTGACCATAAGCGACAGCCTATCTGTTGGACGTGGTAGCGATAATGATGTGGTGCTTGGCAGCAAGCAGATATCACGTAATCACGCCGTATTGAGCGTATTAAACGGTAAGTTGTATGTCAAGGATTTGAATTCATCGAACGGTACATTTATCAATGAGGAACGTATTGAAACCAATGAGTCTAATCACCTTGAAGCCGATGATACGCTTGGGTTTGCAAGCTTTAGCTTTCAAGTAACTGCACCATTGGCTGCTATGGATAATGAGGCAGTAGTTGCAGATAAACCAACTTTGATGTTGAGTCCTGATACTGAAATAGCGCTTATTGTTGAAGCAGAGCCAGTCGTTAAAGAAGCTGCTATTAACGAATCTGTTATTAACGAAGCTGCTATTAATGAAGCTGTCATCAAAGAAACACTTATCGAAGAGGCTACGAATGAAGAAGCTACTAATGAAGAAATTTTGCCTATTAAGGACAATCTAGAAGCCATCTCTGGCGCAGCAGCTGTGCAAACAGAGCCAGATTTAAATGCAAATACATTAGACGAGCCAGTCGTTAAAGAAACAGGAATCACTGACGTCTTGTCAGCTGCAAATAATTTGCAATCTGCACCGGTCGAAACGGCTCCCGTTATTGACGCAACGCCTGAGATGCCTAGTGTAGCCGTTGAGCAAGAAGCGGTGACAGCTCTAGAGAATGCCCCGACAGACGCTCCTAATAACGAGCCACTCGTAACGCAGCCAGTTTTACATGACGAATTAGCTATTGATGATGAGCCAGCTGCACTTGAAGAATCAATTTTACGTCAAGACGCAGTAGTTCAGCCAGAGCATGACAAAACCACCACAACTGCCTTGCAAGAAGAGGCTGATCCCGATGTCCTACGAGCGAAACAGGCAGCCACAGGGCAGTTTTCAGGTACCGCTAATCTAGGTCAATCTCGTGATCTCGGTACGACAGGTAACAATGCGATGGATCAAGCCATTAATAACTCTACCAATACAGGTTCAGCTGATAAAAAGCCTAGCGGTAGTTGGTTTGTATGGGTTTTTCTTGCCATCATTATTATTGGTTTAGCGCTATGGCTGTTTAATACGGGTATGGTGTAGGCAATCTTTGATTGTGAGGCAATATTAGTAGCAGATGAGTAATAGCAGGTTTCGTCTGTATTTACTCAACCTGCTATTACTCATCAGTATCAATAGGCTGTAAATTTACATAATTATTTTTAGAGTTAAGCAGTAGAAGGTAAATTTGAAGTAAGACATTGCTTAACTCTTTGGCTGAGAACGTAGATAATTTAATGAAGAGTCATAAAAGTGATTGTTTAAATTTAATAAAAAATCCATTGTAATCAAGCGTTTGGATTTTTTCGTTAAAATAAATATAAATAAACAGAAAAATAGCTTGCGTCTTTCAATATATTTGATAGAATAGCCACCACTTTGAGAGAACAAGCCGACTTAGCTCAGTTGGTAGAGCAACTGACTTGTAATCAGTAGGTCGCCAGTTCGATCCCGGCAGTCGGCACCATCTCTTTCAAAGTAGCTTTTTATAAATTTGCTTTAAACTAAAAGTATTTTTGTACTAAGCAACCTAAGGTGGGATTGGGGAGCGGTCAAACCCAACAGACTGTAAATCTGTCGCGAAAGCTTCGAAGGTTCGAATCCTTCTCCCACCACCATATTTT
>NZ_JBAQQF010000043.1:0-4937 GCF_049295055.1 Psychrobacter sp.
ATTTTTCTTGATGTGTTTGTCACGACAAAAAGGGCAGTTTTTTGATTCATGGCGTTGATTCCTTGCAAATAGAGACAGTATATAGCTTTAGGCACTATGACAGCATGAAAAATGTCCATTACACCTAGAATTATTATCCATCTACTATTCATTAAGTACATTTATTCATATACTGCGCTTCGGTTAAATCTGGGTTACGACAATCTTCCAATCCATCATAGCCATCGTCATAGCCTGAACGTTCAATAATGAATTGACGTAAATCAGACTCTGTACCACCACCAAGTGTAAAATCGTTTAATAACTCTATTATGTCCTGTGATACCTCAACATCATTATCAATGAGATAATCAATGTGTGCCGCTTGTGCTGGTGTTAGTGGTCCCGTTATTTCTACAGCGTTAGCACCTGTTCCGTTATTGTAGTCGTCTTCACTCAAAGAATCATAAGCACTCTCACTTACGTCTGATATTGATGTAGTATCAGTATCCTGCTGTTCACCTAGATCTTGGAATACATCATCATAGGCTTCACTTGCATTCTCTTCATTAGCCCAGTCTAAGTCAGCGATAGAGGATTCTTTGATTTTCTTATCTTTTGAATCTAAAGAAAAGTTAATCCTTGTCACCTTCCAGCTAAGCCAGTCTCTATGCATGATCACATCTATGGACTCATTCGGATCATCTGCATCAATTACCTGAACTTTGAATCGATTAAAGGATAGGTAGCCGGCTTTATAATCGATATCTTCATTTTTGGATTTAGGCTTATCTTCAGGCGTGTCATTATTTAAATCGAAATCTAGTTTTTGCCCTTGGAGCATTAATGCAACACCATCTGGCGTTACTAAACCATCAATGAGTGGATCTATCATTGCAGCGCCTAACATGGTGCCTAAAGCTTCAAATCCATCTTGCTCCTTACTGGAAGCAAGCTCTTTGACCATAACGGCTTTGGCTTGATCCTTTATACTCTGCTTAACGCTAGGAAAGTCAATGTAAACTGAAAGCTTATCTGCATCTCCTTGTTCAGCGGCATTTTTAATATTATTTAGAACAAGATAGGGTGATGCATAAAGATAAATTGCAAATATGACCAATAACCCAACTAACCAAGGTAAAAACTTTTTCAAAAAATCTCTCCTAAATCCCTAATAATGTTAGGGCTTAATAAAACGATACGGGACGATACTGAGCTTAAAGTCATTAACTACTATTCTTGCATAAGCATAAATATAAACTTTTATTGGCTAAAATATTTATTTAAATAGGGTAGCTTTCATCCGTATAAGTATCTCTCTCGTTGTCCATACCCTCAGGTGAAATGAGCTTTAATCCCTATTTCAATCTATAATAATCGTCAAATAATAAGCAGTTCCAAAAACTAGTTGGCAGATAAGCTTGCTTAAAAACGCAATCCCGCTAAAATTGTTACCATAAAGTAAATTCCTTTCTTGTACGGCTAATCATTCACTCGTTGCGTGATTCAGTATCAAAATATAGAGACTAAAGAAACATGGCTAAAACACCTGCAAATAAGAACGACAATATAAAAGATGGTCGCTTTGAAGAAGCCCTTTGGGATGCCGCCAACAAGCTACGAGGTAGCGTCGAGTCCTCAGAATATAAGCACATCGTCCTTAGCCTAATTTTCTTGAAATTCATCAGCGATACCTTTGAGCAGCAAAGACAGAAGCTTATCGATACTGGTTATGAGAAACATATCGATATGGTGCAAGCCTATACCAAAGATAACGTGTTCTATTTGCCAGAAGAGAGCCGCTGGAGCTTTATTCAACAGAATGCTAAGCAAGAAGACATCGCGCTTAAAATCGATACAGCGCTCAGCACCATTGAGAAGACCAACCAATCACTAAAAGGCGCATTGCCTGACAACTATTTCTCTCGTCTTGGCTTAACAGCTAGTAAGCTTGCCGCCTTAATTGATGTGGTCAATAACATCGACACCATCGGTAATCCAGAAGAAGACACGGTAGGGCGCGTCTACGAGTATTTCTTAGGTAAGTTTGCCGCGACAGAAGGTAAGGGTGGTGGTGAGTTCTATACACCCAAATCTGTGGTCAATCTGATTGCAGAAATGTTAGAGCCGTATCAAGGCAAAATCTATGATCCATGCTGCGGCTCAGGCGGTATGTTCGTTCAGTCCATTAAGTTTATCGAAAGTCACCACGGTAATACCAAAGACGTGTCTATCTATGGGCAAGAGTACACCAGTACCACCTATAAACTTGCCAAGATGAACCTTGCCATTCGTGGTATCTCTAGCAACTTGGGTGATGTCGCAGCCGATACGTTCTTTAAAGATCAGCACGAAGACCTCAAAGCTGATTTCATCATGGCAAACCCACCTTTTAACCAAAAGGATTGGCGTGCCTCTGATGAGCTGGTCGATGACCCACGCTGGGCAGGCTATCCGACACCGCCGACAGGCAATGCCAACTACGCGTGGATATTGCACATGATATCTAAGCTCTCTGAGCACGGAACTGCTGGTTTCGTACTAGCCAATGGTTCGATGTCTACCACCACCAGTGGTGAAGGTGAGATACGCCAGCAGATTATCGAGAATGATTTAGTCGATTGTATGATTGCGCTACCGGGTCAGCTGTTTTATACCACCCAAATTCCAGTGTGCTTATGGTTTATCAGTAAAGACAAACAAGGCAAGTCAGCGCATAGCCAAGCACGTGGACTGCGCAATCGCACAGGCGAGACGCTATTTATCGATGCCCGTAATATCGGCGCGATGATAGATCGAACCCATAAAGAGTTCAGCACTGACGATATCGAAGCGATTGCCAAGACTTATCATGCTTGGCGCGGTGAGAAAGAAGCAGGTGGCTATGAAGCCTATAGCGATGAAGCAGGTTACTGTAAGTCAGCCACCCTTGACGATATCAAAGCCAATGATTATGTACTGACCCCTGGACGCTATGTGGGTGCTGCTGCTATTGAAGATGACGGCATACCATTTGAAACTAAAATGTTAGAGCTCAGCCAAACTTTGTACAAGCAAATGCAAGAGTCAGAAAAGCTAGACGCGACCATTCGTCAAAACTTGGAGGTATTGGGTTATGGCGAGTAATTGGGAAGAAATGTGTCTTGATGAAGTAACAGAGCTCATTATTGATTGTCCTCATTCGACACCTAAGTGGATGGACGAGGGCGTTGTTGTTCTCCGTAGCAATAATATAAAAAATGGTAGATTGGATTTATCTTCACCTAGTTTTACTAACGAAGAAGGCTATCAAGCTAGAGTTAAAAGAGCTATACCAGAATCAGGTGATTTAGTTCTAACTCGTGAAGCGCCAATGGGAGAGGTGTGTCAAATTCCAGAAGGGCTACGTTGTTGCCTTGGTCAGAGGATGGTTCTATTAAGAGTTAAAAAAGAAATAATGGATTCAACCTTTTTATTATTTGCATTACAAAGCCCATATCTACAACATCAAATTAGTTGGAATGAAGGAACAGGAACGACGGTTAGCAATATTAGGATGCCGAATATTAAGGCTTTCCAAATTCCCACACCAACACTCCCAGAACAAAAAGCCATTGCTCATATTCTCGGTTCTTTAGACAATAAAATTGAGCTTAACCGTCAAATGAACGAAACGTTAGAAGCGATGGCGCAGGCTTTGTTTAAAAGCTGGTTTGTTGATTTCGATCCGGTGATTGATAATGCGCTGGCTGCTGGTAACGCCATTCCTGATGAGTTCGCTGAACGCGCTGAGATGCGTAAAGGGATTGAGAAAAAAGGCAATTCAGATATTGAAGGCTTATTCCCTGATGAGTTTGAGTTTACTGAAGAGATGGGTTGGATTCCGAAGGGTTGGGGTATTAGCGAGGTCCAAGGTTTTGGACAAGTCGTTTGTGGAAAAACACCTTCAAAAAAGAAAGCTGAATACTATGGTAATGATATCTCATTTATAAAAATACCAGACATGCATCATGTTGCTTGGGCAACTACGACGATTGATAACCTTAGTTTTGAAGGTTCTAACTCCCAAAAAAATAAACTTATACCCAAAGGTAGCATTTGCGTTAGCTGTATAGCTACTGTTGGAAAAGTATTAATAACCAGTAGAGAAGCACATACTAATCAACAAATTAACTCACTGATACCAGCAGAAAAAAATACGCTTTATTATCTTTATTCAAGTTTTTTGGGGATGGAAAAAAGTCTTCAAGACCTAGCTAGCGGTGGTGCTGTAACATTAAACTTAAACACTTCTAATTTCTCTAAAATAAAGCTTATATTTCCTGCAAATCCAGTATTAGATGCTTATGATTCATCAGTTAGTTCTTTGTACGAGAAGAACCTAAAGTCGTTAATACAAAACCAAGAATTAGCCAAACTCCGTGACACCCTTTTACCCAAGTTAATGTCAGGCGAGCTCCGCATCGCAGATGCTGCTGCACTTGTGGATGAAGTTTTATAGCTTTTGACAGTGAGTCGCTATTTTAAAAATATGATGTTTGATGGAGTCTGGTATGAAAAAGCTTTTACTTAGTTTGGCGCTCAGCTTAGGTGTTCTATCTGTGACTCCTGTAATGGCTGCGGCTCCTGCTTTCTCTGCCAGTCAAATGGCTCAGGTCAAAATTAAAGACTTAAGCTTTAAAGAAGTCATGCGTCAGTTTTACAATGGTCAGATGTTCGATATTCATGTGGATTATATGGAAGATACACCGTATATCGGATTAGGGAAATATGATGATTCTGGCAGGGCGACTATAGCCTTAATGCACCCTGTTATTCAATATAAAAATACAGCAGGTGAAGAGCGTTATCTGATTATCATTGAAAAGACACAGGTTTCTGATGGAGAAATTGACTCGTGTCATATCTGCAAGGCAACAGCGGATTTATACAGCTTTAAAAAACTGAAGAATGGATTGTTTCAGTTAGTGAGTCAAACA
>NZ_JBAQQF010000044.1:0-16878 GCF_049295055.1 Psychrobacter sp.
TTTGATAAGCGCAAAATGTGGAATCAGATGCGCATGATGCCGACAGACTTTACTGATCTGTCTGGTGAAAAAACCTTTACCTATCTGATGAATGGTAAAACCACAGCGGCTAACTGGACGCAACTTGTCAAGGCTGGACAGCCTGTCAAACTACGTTTTATTAATGGTTCAGCGCAGACGATATTTGATGTACGCATCCCCGGCCTAAAAATGAAAGTCGTCGCGACGGATGGGATTGATGTCAGTCCCGTCGATATCGATGATTTCCGTATTGGGGTGGCCGAGACTTATGATGTCATCGTGACGCCCACTAAAGACGCGCATACCATATTTGCTCAAAACATAGATCGGTCAGGCTATGTTGCGACAACGCTTGCTACCAAAAAAGGTGCTCGTCCTGCGATACCTGCTATGGACAAAATCGAATGGCTGACGATGGCCGACATGATGGGCGCCATGGGATCGAATGGCTATAACGCTAAACATGCCAAAACAGAATATGACTTTAAGTCCGATATGCGCGTTGATAGTCCGCGTATGAACCTTGATGACCCTGGTATTAATCTACGTAACATTGATAGAAAGGTTTTGAATTATAGTCAGTTGCGCTCTGTCGGCGATGAGATAATGGCAGAGCAGCGCAAACCCACCAGAGAGATTGAAATACATCTGACGGGAAACATGGAGCGCTATATTTGGGCTCTAGACGGGGTTATGTTCAAAGATGCCGCACCGGTCAATATTAAGCCCAACGAGCGCGTACGTATTACCTTAGTCAATGACACCATGATGAATCATCCCATGCATTTGCATGGTATGTGGAGCGATCTGCGGATGCCTTCAGGTGAGTTTCAAGTACGTAAGCATACGATAATGGTACAGCCTGCACAAAAGATAAGCTTTGATGTCACCGGAGAAGCTGGCAGATGGGCATGGCATTGCCACTTGCTCTATCACATGGAAGCAGGGATGTTTAGAGAAGTTGCCGTTGTTTAATAAACCTTCGAATATGAGCCTTATTATGAAAATATATAAAGTAGGTCTACCGTTTATTGGCATGTCATCTTTGATGCTACTAATGTCACCTTTAGCAAACGCTGCTGAGATGTCGAACATGGATCATGGCAGTATGGACATGTCTGGTATGGACATGTCTGGTATGGATATGTCAGATATGGATCACAGCAGCATGGATATGTCGGGCAATATGTCAGATATGGACCATAGTGGCATGGATATGTCAGGCGATATGTCGGATATGGATCATAGTGGTATGGATATGTCAGGCGATATGTCGGATATGGATCACAGTGGTATGGATATGTCAGGTGACATGTCAGATATGGATCATAGTGGCATGGATATGTCGGGCGATATGTCAGGTATGGATCATAGTGGCATGGATATGTCGGGCATGGATCATGGCAGTATGGACATGTCAGGAATGCAAGGTGGCGAAGCACCAGCCGATGCTCGAAGCCCTGACTACTCGAACGGTGTTCCCTATGGTCGCTTTGGTAAGCCTGTGATGATGGGTAGCTTACCGTTATGGGGCGTATCAGTAGACGATTTGGGCTATCAATTTGACGATGATCAAATCAATTATGAGTTTGATACGTGGTACGGTACAGACAGCAACCGCGTAACGCTACGTAGCGAAGGTAGTATCCAAACTAAAGATGATAAAGAAATTGATAGCTTAACCTCACTATCTTACTGGAAGCCACTTAGTATTTTTTGGAATGGGGAAGCCGGTGTTGCTTATGATACCGAAAATGATAAATCTGCCGTGATGGCTGGTATTGCAGGCACTGCACCTTACTTCATCGAAACCGATGCTAGAGCTTATTTATATACTGATGGGCAAGTTCGTCTAGATCTAGGTGCGGAGTATGAGTGGCGCTTAGATCAACATTGGGTAGTGATTCCAGAAGTAGAGCTGACGGCGTTTAGCAAAGATGATACAGATAACCATATTACTAAAGGCTTTAATGAGTTTGGGGCTGACGTTAGGCTTACTTACGAGATGTTAAGTCGTCAGCTCGCGCCTTATGTGGGTATCAGCTATGAGACCGCTTTAGGCAACGCAAGAGATTTGCGACGTCAAGAAGACGAAGCTGTTGATTCTAGTAGCGTTACAGCTGGTGTGAAATTTTGGTTCTAGTGTTAACCATGTAAGTAACAACAGTTTATAACACTAGCTCTAAAAAAAGGCACCTCTTTATTTAGGTGCCTTTTTACTAAATTAAGGACAAGAATATGAATAACCATATGGATAATAAACAGAAGCAAATGAACCCTTATGTAAAGTTCACAATCATGATTTTAACATCGACAGTCGTGATGTTTATCATGATGTATTTTAATACTTATCAATGGGATCACGTTTATTTTAGCGAAACCAGAGCTTATATGGCGTTATATATGGGCGCTATGATGGCTATTATTATGCTCGCCTTTATGACCAATATGTATAAAAAGACTAAGGTCAATCTAATGGTTTATGGGATTAGTGTCGTGCTATTTGCCTTTGGTTTATGGGGCGTTAGATCACAACAAACGGTCGATCAAGTGGATTGGATGCAGGCGATGATACCGCATCACTCGATTGCTATTTTGACCAGTTCGCGTGCTGATATCGAAGATCCACGTGTACGCCAGCTTGCTGATGACATTATCGAAGCACAAAAGCGTGAAATCGGTGAGATGCAAGCGCTTATTGATGAGTTGGAATAGGCAGTCACAAATTTTGAGCACTTTGTATTAGGTGTTATTAAGTAAGCAGACTATTGAGAGGTGTACGTTCACACACTAGCACTATATCATTACTTATACTAAGGAAATAACAAATAAGGAGTCCTTGTAATGGTTATTATGATGCACGGTATGATGAACGGGACTATGCACGGCATGATGAATGGATCGATGCACGGTATGGGTTGGGGAGAATCTATTGTCTCCTTATTGTTTACAGTACTGGTTTTTGCGGTACTGATATTGACTATTATGGCCTTACTCAAATATTTGCGTAATAAAGATTAAGTTCCAATTGAAACTTAATTTTCGAGATATCTAGATTAGTAATTAGATGAATAGCAATTAAAGGTTGATGATTGTGCTTTAAAAGCTTTATTTATTGTCTTCAAGGAGTGATTTTATGAAACATATTGCCGATGAAAAATCTATCAAAGGTGGTCAGTACGATAAAGTGCCAGAAAACTATAGTGGTACGGTTTATATCTGCCCGATGCATCCTGAGGTTAGAGATACTGAGAAGAGCGATTGTCCGATATGCGGCATGTTTCTCAAACCTGAAGACGAGGTTGCTGAATCCAACAATAATGAGGGCAGTCATGCGCATTGTCATAAAGCGGATGCTAATAATAGTACTGAGTTAAAGTCTGTCGAAGGCAATAAGTACGACAAGATACCAGAAAATTATAACGGCACGATTTATATTTGTCCTATGCATCCAGAAGTAAGAGATGTTGAAAAAAGTGACTGCCCAATATGTGGCATGTTTCTTAAACCTGAAGACGAAGTTGCTAAAGATGATAGTCACGCCAGTTGTCATGGAAAGGATACTGATAGTAGCGGAGTAAAATCTGTTAAAGGCGGTAAATACGATAAAGTACCTGCTGATTACGATGGCACGGTATATACCTGTCCTATGCATCCTGAAGTGAGAGACGTTAGAAATAGCGGTTGTCCGATATGTGGTATGGCGCTTGAGCCCGAAACGCTTACTATCGGTGAAGAGGACACCTCAGAGCTTGACGATATGACTCGTCGTTTTTGGATATGTACCGTGTTGACTGTACCGCTATTAATATATGTGATGAGCGGTATGTTTGACTTAAACGTAGTTAATTTTAGTCAGTATGGTATCTCTTCAAAGATCTTACAATGGGCTGAGTTAGTGCTCGCGACCCCTGTAGTGCTTTGGGGCGCCGCCCCGTTTTTCGTCCGTGGCTGGCAGTCTATAAAAAGCCGCAATCTAAATATGTTTACCTTGATTGCGATAGGCGTAGGCGCTGCTTATATTTTTAGTATTGTCGCGACCTTTTTTCCCGATATTTTCCCAGACAGTTTCAGAGATGCCTCTGGTCAAGTCGGAGTCTACTATGAAGCGGCAGCGGTCATTGTGACCTTGGTGCTACTGGGTCAAGTATTAGAGCTCAAAGCTAGAAGTCAAACTTCAGGTGCGATTAGAGCTTTGCTTGAGCTCGCACCACCAACCGCAAGACGTGTCGATGAAAACGGTGAAGAAGTCGAAGTCTCGCTTGATGAGGTCGTCACTGGCGATAAGCTACGGGTTAAACCAGGTGAGAAACTACCCGTAGATGGTACAGTGATCGATGGTAATAGTAATGTTGATGAATCAATGGTGACGGGTGAGCCAATCCCTGTATCAAAAGTAGCAGGAGATACAGTGACTGGTGGTACGGTAAATGGCACCGGAACGCTATTAGTCGAAGCGGTCAATGTTGGAGCAGATTCAGTATTATCTAAAATTGTACAAATGGTTGCTGAAGCCCAGCGTAGCCGCGCACCTATACAGAAATTGGTAGATAAGGTAGCTGGGTGGTTCGTACCGATCGTGCTTATTTGCTCCGTCATTACCTTTATTGTCTGGGCAATATTCGGCCCTGAGCCCGCTATGACCTATGCTTTGGTTAACGCGATTGCGGTACTGATTATTGCTTGTCCTTGTGCCCTTGGTCTAGCGACGCCGATGTCCATTATGGTTGGTACCGGCAAAGGCGCGCAAAACGGCGTCCTCATCAAAAATGCTGAAGCGTTAGAGAGTATGGAAAAAGTCGATACCATTGTCGTCGACAAGACCGGAACACTGACCGCTGGTAAGCCCGAGCTTACCGCAATTGATGCGCAGGTAGGTCAAGATGAAGACGAGTTCCTCGCATTGGTAGCCTCAGTAGAAAGCGCTAGCGAGCATCCTTTAGCAGAAGCTATCGTTAGAGCAGCTCAAGAAAGATCACTCATTATTCCTAAAGCTACTGACTTTAATTCGACTACTGGCGAAGGCGTACAAGCCGTGGTCGATGGTAAGAAAGTCGCTATTGGTAACTCTAAGCTTATGGAAAGCCTAAATAGTTTTGATAATGAGCTGTCCACTAAAGCTGATGTCCGTAGAAAAGACGGAGAAACGGTAATGTTTGTGGCTATAGACGGTAAAGCTGCTGGTATTATTTCAGTTGCTGACCCTATTAAACCAAGCACTAAAGAGGCTATTTCACTGCTTCATGACGCAGGTTTAAAAGTTGTGATGCTAACCGGTGACAACGAAAAAACCGCGCAGGCAGTCGCCAATAAACTAGGTATTGATGAAGTTCATGCGGATGTCTCACCAGAGGATAAAAACCGTATCGTCAAAGAAATGCAAGACAGCGGTAAATTGGTCGCTATGGCGGGTGATGGTATCAACGACGCACCAGCGCTAGCGCAAGCTAATGTTGGTATCGCTATGGGAACTGGTACCGATGTGGCGATGGAGAGTGCGGGCATTACCCTGCTAAAAGGTGATTTAATGGGCATTGCCAAAGCTTATAAGCTTAGCCACGCCACCATGCGCAATATCAGACAGAATCTGTTTTTTGCCTTTATCTACAATGCACTTGGTGTTCCTATTGCCGCAGGTGTGCTCTATCCCATATTTGGGCTTCTGCTCAGTCCGATGATAGCAGCGGCAGCGATGAGCTTGTCGTCATTCTCGGTGATTGCTAACGCGCTGCGATTGCGCCGTTTGAAACTATAATTCTGGTACGGTAAAAAGTGTTCTAAAGCACACTGACACATACTGGTCTAAACAAGATCACAAAATATAAGGATACCGTTATGGGCAGCTTTTCTATTACACATTGGCTGATTTTATTGGTCGTAGTGGTGGTCGTATTTGGTACTGCCAAGCTTAAAAATGCAGGTAAAGATTTAGGCGGTGCGGTGAAGGGTTTTAAAGAAGCGGTCAAAGATGAAGAACCCGAGAATGCTCGCAAAAATCATGTGCTTAGCCATGAAAATAGTACGCCAGCTGCAAGTAATGATTTAAATACGCGTGTAGGTAATCAGGCTGATGATATGGAAATCAGCCCTATTTCCACTGATGACCAGCCTAAAGTATGAAGCGCGCCGCTTATAAATAGCGGCACTAAGTAGTCTATTAATATATGTGACTGTTATGTTTGATATTGGGTTTTCCGAATTACTCTTGTTTGGCGTCATTGCTTTAATCGTATTGGGGCCAGAAAAACTGCCGCAAGCCGCACGTACCGCTGGGCAATGGTATGCCAAACTGCGCCGTACAGTATCCACTCTACAATCTGAAATAGAAGCTGAGCTTGATCTAGCTGAAACACGTCAACAAATGCAAAATGAACTTGCGAAAATCCGTCAGACCGAGTCGGATATGAAGCGCGAATTAGCAGAAATGCGTGGCAGTATGCAAAAGTTTGAGCAGTCACAGAACCAAAGCCTAGACGCTTCACATCAGTCAATCACCCCTTATGATAAAGACCATCAACAGAATACTACCTCCTCGTTCATTAAACAGGAGGCGGATCAGTGAGCCTATTTAAACGGCAAAAAAGTCGACAAGAAAAAATAACAGATATAGAGTTTGAGGCGCCAACAGATACAACACAGAATAGTGAGTCTGGAGATACGTTAGGTACGCTTGGCGATATGCCTATTACCGGACATTTAATCGAGCTGCGTACGCACTTAATAAGAATATGCGTGGTCGTCTTAATTATATTCTTAGTATTGGTGGGATTTTCACGCGAGCTTTATAATCTTTTATCAGACCCATTAGTGGCGCAGTTACCCATCAATTCGACCATGATTGCCACTGATATAACGTCAAACTTTATGGCACCCATTCGCTTAACGATATTCGTCGCCGCATTTTTAGCAATGCCTTATATCCTGTATCAAATTTGGTCATTTGTAGCTTCCGGCTTATATAAAAAAGAGAAGAAAATTGCCATTCCTGTACTGCTATCTTCGATATTTCTATTTTATGCTGGTGTTGCTTTTTCCTACTTTGTCGTACTCAAAGGGGTATTGAAATTTTTTATTATGTTCGCTCCGCAGAACGTTATACCAATGACCGATATTGACAGTTATCTGAGCTTTGCCCTCAAGCTATTTATGGTGTTTGGACTGACTTTTGAGATTCCAGTGGTTACCTTATTGCTGATAATGGCCGGAATCGTTTCTACTCAAATTTTAGAAGATAAGCGTCGTTATATCATAGTCGGCTGTTTTGGGATCGCCGCGGTAGTGACACCGCCTGATGGTGTATCAATGCTGTTGTTGGCGATTCCTATGTGGCTATTATTTGAGCTGGGTTTACTCTTAGCAAAGATATTAATTAAAAATGAACGAAATAATGATTTAGTCTCAGGGAATGAAACATTAGAAAGTAGCTAGCACTACTTAAATACGCCAAGAACCTTTTTTACTTTTTACTTTTTACTAGAGTATGTCAGCGTGAGTACTCTACTTAGCGACGGACTCTAAATGGAACACCCAACTAATAACAACGAAAAAAATGACGGTCTTGCAAATCGACTTAACCAAGAGTGCTACTGCATTACCCTTGATCGTAAAGCGCTTAATACAAGCCTTCAAGATCAATTGGTAGAAACTAGAAACAATCCAATAGGAGCGAACGAGCTTAATAAGCTTTTTTCAGCAACACCCGTGTTCGTTCCCAAAACAGAGATAGAGGCGATGGAGCGAATCGTCAGGGCTATCGAGTCAGCTGCCGAACTGCCATTGTATCAAGAGCAAGTGCTGTCGTGGGCACCAGAAATAGCTGCTTTCGACCCAGGCCCAATAGGGGCCCTCATGGGTTATGACTTTCACTTGGGTAGCGATGGACCTCAGCTCATCGAGGTCAATACTAATGCCGGTGGCGCATTTCTGAATGTGTTGCTCGCTCGCGCACAAAAACGCTGTTGCAACCCCTCAGAGCAAAGCGCTGCAACCAATCAAATGCTAGATAGGTTCGAGGAAGCAGTGTTTGACATGTTCAAACAGGAATGGCAGCGACAGTCCGCTGTTGCTATGCCCAATCGGATAGCCATTGTGGACAATGACCCCGAGAGTCAGTTCATGTTCTTAGAGTTTGAGTTAGCCTGTCAACTGCTCCAAGCTAGAGGTATTGATACTGTGATACTTGATCCCTCTGAACTCGAGTATATCGACGGTACGTTAACAGCCCATGGCCAGAAAATCGATATGATTTACAATCGGCTTGTCGACTTTGCATTTGAGGACCCTGACCATGTATTGCTTAAGCAGGCTTATTTAGAGGGTGCTGTGGTAGTGACACCCAATCCCCGCGTACATGCTATGTTGGCCAATAAGCAAAACCTGACATTGCTATCAGACTCCCAAATATTGCGCTCTTGGGGTCTGGATGAGGCTGCAGTGGAGTGCCTCGAAAGGTCTGTACCGAGGACTAAGATTGTATCAAGAGACGATGCAGCAGAGTTGTGGCTTACTCGGCGGCAACTGTTTTTTAAGCCAGTTGCTGGTCATGGAAGCAAAGGCGTTTATCGCGGTAGCAAACTGACTCGACGCGTCTTCGAAAACATTCTGGATGAAGATTATATCGCACAGACCTTTGTCCCTGCAGGAGAGAGATCACTCAAAATTGATGACATCGTAACAACAAGAAAGGTAGATATACGTCTTTATACGTATGGCGGAAAACTGTTACTACCTGCTGCGCGTGTGTATCAAGGTCAGGTGACTAACTTCCGTACGCCAGGCGGTGGATTCGCGCCTGTCTTTCAGGTGTGATCGTCTAGGTCTTATTTAGATAGCATTAGGCTGTTATAAGTCCGGTTAACTAATTCAATATTCTTCTTACCTAACAAAAGATGGTTGTATATTTATGATTGTCTATTACTTTCGGCACGCTTTTCAAAACACTTCGAAAACAATTGGAGCTAGAGATAGCAGTAAATTTCAATAGTTTCCAATAATAAAAATCCAACCGTTACAGTGAGCTTAAATCATATTAGAGTAAACAGGGTTAGACCGTATGTTAATCACAGAATTGGGTTATTTTGCCTTGCTAGCCGCCTTAATCTTGGCGATTTTGCAGGTGGTATTACCAACGATAGGCGTTATGCGTGACCATGTTGCTTGGCAGCGTTTGGCACCGAGTTTGGCATGGGCACAGTTTGCTGCCATGATTTTTTCATTTGTTGCATTGATGGCAGGCTTTTATTTCAATGACTTTAGTCTCGTCTATGTCACGCAGCACTCTAATACTTTGTTGCCTTGGTACTATAAACTCTCGGCGACATGGGGCGGACACGAAGGCTCGCTCTTGTTGTGGATGACCATCATGGCCACGTGGTGCGCGCTGGTCTCCTATTTTAGCCGTGGCTTACCGTTGTCGATGCGCGCGCGGGTACTCGTGATATTGGCCGGTGTGCAGGTCATGATGCTAGCGATGCTGATTTTTACCTCGTCGCCATTTGATCGTACCTTGCCCAATCTGCCCGTAGATGGGGTAGATCTCAACCCACTTTTGCAGGATTTTGGGCTGATCGTTCATCCACCGATGCTGTATATGGGTTATGTGGGCTTAGCGGTGCCATTTGCTTTTTGTATGGCGGCATTGTGGGAAGGGCGTTTGGATGCAGTATGGACACGTTGGTCGCGTCCATGGGCGCTAGCGGCTTGGGGGTTTTTGACCGTTGGTATCGCTCTTGGCTCTTGGTGGGCGTATTATGAGCTTGGCTGGGGCGGCTGGTGGTTTTGGGATCCTGTAGAAAACGCCTCACTGATGCCTTGGCTTGCCGGTTTAGCCTTGCTGCATTCGTTGGCAGTGACTGAGAAGCGCGGTGTCTTTAAAGCATGGACCATTATGCTGGCTATCTTTGCTTTTGCCTTAAGTCTCTTGGGTACTTTCCTTGTACGTTCAGGGGTTATTACCTCAGTGCATTCGTTTGCCGCTGACCCCACTCGTGGTCTGGTAATTTTAGTGATTCTTGGCATCATCGTCGGTGGTGGTTTGCTGATGTTTGCGCTGCGTGGCTGGCGTTTGACGATTGAAAGTCAGTATCAACTGGTTTCGCGTGAGTCATTTTTAGTCATTAACAACGTCATCATTTTGATTGCAACGTTAGTGGTATTGCTTGGTACCCTCTATCCTATCATTGCCGACGCCTTTAGCTTGGGTCAGGTATCGGTAGGTCCTCCGTACTTTAATGCGCTATTTGTGCCTTTAACATGGCTATTGCTGGTTGCCATGGGTATGGGCTCCAATATCCGCTGGAAACAAGATAAGCGTCCATTGTTAGGCGTTGGTATGGTCATTGCGGCGAGCAGTCTAGTATTAGCTGCAGTCATCACTTACTTTGTCAGTCCATCTGCCATGCTTAATATTGGTGTAACACTAGCAGTAAGTTTTTGGGTACTGTTCTGGATGGTGGTTGATTTCAAAGACAAAACCAAAAATGCACCAAGCTTTTTGCAAGGCTTAAATAAGCTGCGTTTAAGCTACTGGGGTCAGCAAACGGCACATATTGGTGTGATTGTAGCGGTCATCGGTGTTGCCTTTACCAGTACCTTGAGTATCGAGCGCGATGTGGCATTGAGTGTTGGCGAAACGGTCCATGTCCAAGGTTACGACTTCACCGTTAAAGGCTTCCGCGAAGTCAAAGGCAGTAACTATGATGCGACCCAAGCTGAGGTCGAAGTGAGTAAAGATAGCCGTGCTGTGACTACGTTATACCCTGAAAAACGCAATTACATTATTAGCATGATGCCAATGACCGAAGCAGCGATTGATGACAGTCTGATGCGTGATGTGTACGTCGCACTTGGTGAACCTATAGCTGAAGGCAGTAATAAATGGGCCGTACGTATTTATGTGAAGCCATTGATTCGTTGGATATGGCTCGGCGCTATTATTATGGCATTGGGTGGTCTGCTGAGTATGCTTGATAGGCGCTATCGTCTCAAAACATCCAAGACCCCTGCACAAATTGCAGCGAGTAAGTCAGGCTTTACGACGGTTACTGATTTAGATGTTAAAAGCACTACTAATAACACGACACTAATAGGGGAGAAGCAAAATGACTAAGTCTAATCATTTTTCCGAGCAACCCCCTGAAACAAAAGGTAATCGAACAATGAAAAAAAGCCAAATTAGAATATGGTTTTTGATCCCGCTGATCATCTTTGCTGCTGTTATGGTTATGCTTTATTTTCGTTTGGGGCAGCCGACTGAAATCGTAACCAATACCGCGCTTGAACGCCCAGTACCAGCGTTTGAGCTGCCATTGTTGTCCGATACCAGTCGGATCATGACCAATGACAACTTACCTGATGAGCCCTTTTTGATGAATATTTGGGGCTCTTGGTGCCCAACTTGCGTTATTGAGCATCCTTTTTTGATGCAACTAGAAGAGCGTGGTGTCAATCTGGTTGGCGTGAATTATAAAGACGATATTGGTGATGCTTTCGGTTATCTGAACCGAGGCGGTGATCCCTTTTCGATGTCTATTCAGGATTTGTCCGGCCAGTTTGCCTTGGACTTAGGGTTGACGGGTGCGCCTGAGACTTTCACTGTCGATGGTGAAGGCGTTATTCGCCAGCACATTGTTGGTGAGATTAACGAGAGTAACTGGCAAGATCGTATTGAGCCTTGCTTAACGGTACTCAATGATGCCAATGATAATAACGTCAGTCCAGATGCGATTCAGGTTGAAGAGGTGTGCAAATGATAGCCCTTTCAATAAAGGCCGTTACGATAAAAGTAGCGAGCTTAATACTTGCCTGTCTCCTAAGTGTGACCAGCTATGCGGCGATTGACGTCTATGATTTTGATTCTGTCCAACAAGAAGCACAATACCGAGGATTGATCGAAGAGCTACGTTGCCCGAAATGCCAAAACCAAAACTTGGCAGGTTCTGATGCGCCGATTGCCCAAGACTTAAAGCAAAAAGTCTATGATTTGATTAAAGACAGACGTAGTGATGCGGAAATCCGGGATTATATGCAAGAGCGCTACGGCGATTTTATCAGCTACAAGCCGCCTGTACGTCCATCGACATGGATTTTATGGTTTTTTCCGCCATTGCTACTGATCGTATTATTGATAGGGTGGTTTTGGCAAAGCCGTCGCCGCCAGCTGGTAGCGAGCGGTCAGAGTAGAGTGACGGTAGATAATACCGCCTCGGAGCTGACTGCCGCCGAAAAAGCCGAACTTGATCGTCTGCTATCGCGTGCCAATAGCACCGATAATGACGCTCATGACACCACAAGCCCCGAGGACAAAAAATGACCATATTCTCTACTGCTGGCTTATTTATTGCTCTAAGCTTACTGATTGCCTTACTCCTTGCTGTTATTACCATCATGCCATGGCTGCGCGCCACGCGTACATCAGGCACTTCTGTGGACAACCAGCTACTAGATATCAACGTGGCGGTGTTTCGCGAGCGTCTGGCAGAGCTAAAAACAGACAAAGACAGTGGCACCATCGATGATGCTCACTACCAAAACCAAAAGCTTGAGCTTGAGCGGCAACTATTGGATGCCCAGCGTGAAGTCACGCCGATGGTCACCCCTGGTATCAAAAGCCGCTTGATCCTCATGGTTTGGGTGCCTGTATTGGCTGCGCTGGCGTATCTGATGGTGGGTGACCGAACGCCTGTGTTTGATCTGTGGACGGCCGAAGACAAGGTCGGAAAAGTCGCTGATGACTTGTTGACTGGCAAAATCGATCAGCCACCTGTATGGGCAATCGAAAACGGCCAGCAGCTTATCAGCGCGATGCAGACCAACGTTTATCGTCATGCCGATGATCCTGATCGCTGGATGCGTTTGTCAGAGCTGTTTTTATCGCTTGAAGCTACCGACTCAGCGATTGAAGCTTTGTCACGCGCTTACCGTCTGTCACCAGACAATGAAGAGATTGCGACCACTTATGCGCAGATTAGCTTTTTTGCCAATAAAGGTCAGCTTGATGCCAGTAGCCGCCGTGTATTACAAGATGTCCTTGCCAAAAATCCACAGCATGAAGGTGCGCAGATGCTAATGGCAATGGGTGAGGCACGTGGTAGTAACTTTGCAGAAGCGCAAGGTTGGATTAAGCGTTTACGTGAGAGCATCGCTGCCAAACCAGGTGACCATAGTAAAGCGCTAGCGAGCCTTGATGAGCTAAGTGCTAATGTCATCGAGCAAGAGCAGCAAGCCGCGCAAGGTATCGAAGTTACCGTCTCTATTGATGCGAGTCTATTACCATTGGTTAAAGCCAATGATGTGTTGTTTGTAGCGATACGTGATGTGAAAGGGGGCCCTCCGTTTGCCGCCAAACGTTTACCTATTAGTATCATCAAGCAAGGTAAAGCCAGTATCCGTTTAAGCGATCTTGATGCGATGATGCCAGAACGCACGTTACAATCTGCCCGTAGCGACAAAACTCAGTTAGCAGTCGTTGCTCGTGTTAGCCATAGTGGGACTGCGTCCGCAGAGTCGGGTGATCTATCAGGTAACCCAGTAGTGATTAGCGCTGAACAGACTCAAGTTAATATTGAAATCAATCAACAGATCCCTTAACAAATGATTATTACAGTAAGTTTCATAATACTAGAACCGTATGTAGGACAGCTTTTGAAAGTGGTGCTATCAATAGCTGTATAACCTATTAGTAAAGAAGTAAAAAACGGCTATGGTGTTTTGCTAGTGAAATAATTGGACGGATGACTATAGAAAGTCTTGATTAAACATAACAGACAGCTCATTTTCAGCTTCCCGCAGAAGAGGTATATGGCTTAATAACTCTACTAAAGACTTTTTAACAGTGGGACCATGAGTAAATACGGTGGCAAAGGTTTGCTTGCTGCTCACTATTTAGAATTAGTACCGCACAGGCAACCATGCCTCGAATGAATTCTTAGTTATCTATCCCTATCTGAGTATCCCGCGTTTCAGCTATGGTCCGCGTAGCTTGTTTTTACATCAGTATTGTTAGCTCTAGCAGTGATAATGAATATATTCACTGTCAGATAACTTTGGTTTAATTTAAAACAGAATCATGACGTTTTGGACAATCATCACTACGCCACTAATGACCATTAATAGGATCAGCATCACTCTAAACTGCTTGATATTCATACCTGCTAAAAAGCGCTTACCAATGATGTTGCCAACCACAGCACCAAGCCCTAAAGCAAAGCCATAAATCCAAAGATTGGCAGTCAATACGCCAAAAAAAGTATAACTACCAATCTGAGCCAATCCTACAAAGAATGAATTAGCTGTTTTAGTAGCGATTAAATCTTCTTTTTGTAATCCCGTATTCATATAGAAAGGATTGAGCACAGGACCCAAACCGCCGACGAGTGTGCTAATGAACGCCGTAATAAAACCTAAAGGCACAAACCCCAGTTTAGGCATATTAAAAGATTTTTCTACTTTGCCAAAACGATACTGCAAGACGGTAGATATCAAAAATGCACCCACTAATAACTGAATCCAGCTCCCATCAAGACGGCTAAATAATAATGCAGCTAACCACGCACCAACGATAGCGCTTGGCGCATAATACTTTATTAGCGACCAGTCGATATGATGCCAAAATAAATAAAGACGTGAAGGGCGACTAATGAAATTACCTAAATTAATCACGGGTGGCGCAGCCGAGATCCCTATCAGCGCAGAGGTGACAGGTATAAGTAAAAGTGCACCGCCACCTCCTGATATGGTGGAAATCACAAAAGCAATCATACCCGCCAAAAACAGCCCTGCAAGATGCCAATTAGGAATTGCTTGTAAAATATCGAGCACGGTTAAGCTCCAACATTAACAGAAGGGAACGAGATTGTTTTAGAGCTATATCCTATCTAAAGTCACCATAAAACGTTACCTGAAGAGCAAGATGCCAAGCGTGCCAAAAATGAGCTCATACAGTTTGCTACTGATCATGGTCATAAACTTGCTGCGTTCTACGTAGAGAATGGGTCAGGGGCAAAGCTAGTACATCCAAAGCTGATAGCTATCATAACCCCAGTTCGGGATAAGCCACATTGTAACTCATTGATACTATTTACAATGTCGCTACCTGTCCCTGCTGAGGCATGTTTTTGATGGTGGGTTTATAGGGAAACCAGCAATAAGCAATCAAACCTGACAGCAAGTTTGTAATAAAACCCGTGACACTACGATAGCGTGAGTGTTCGATTTGGCACAAGTTTTTAAGCTCTCCAAACACCGTTTCAACCAAAGAGCGATGATTGAGTAGTGCCTCATCCATAGGCTTGAGTAATTGTGAGCTATGCTGAAGAAACCGTAGAGATAAACTTGGTAAACTAAGCGTATTGACAGGAGTTTACCATGACCAAGAAAGTAAGAACCTACAGTGACGAATTTAAAGCTGAAGCCGTCAAGAAGATAGCGGATAACAACGGCAATATTTCAGCGACCGCAAAGCAACTTGGCATCGCCATGCAAACGCTATCCAACTGGCAGAACAAAGCTAATCAAGGCAAGCTTGTAGGAACAAAGCAGTATGACCCTGAACTTATGAGTGCGCTTGAAGAGGTAAAACGCCTAAAGCGACAGCTTAAAGTTGCCGAAGAGGAACGCGAAATACTAAATGAGGAGGGATAAAGCGAAGCACTGCTTCGCCCCGACGCAAGGGGAGAGCTATGCTCGAGTTGGCGACGGCGTACTTCGCGAGAAACAGTTAGTCAGGTACGCCTTTATCAAAGACAACCAGTTCCTCTTTCGCATCACCACTATGTGCCGTGTGTTAAGGGTTAAGCCATCAAGCTATTACGACTGGCTAAGTCGTGATCTCAGCGACCAACAGATACATCGCAACCAGTCTGAATTACTGGTTAAAGCGGCTCACAATGAAACGAAAGAACGTTATGGCGCAGATCGACTGCATGCTCATCTAAGCGAGCAAGGCCATAACATTAGCCTGTATATGGTAAGAAGCATCAAAGAGCAACACGGCATTAAATGTCGTCGTCATAAGCGCTTTAAAGTCACCACCGACTCCAATCACAACAAGCTGGTCTATCCAAACGTACTGGATCAGAAGTTTGATGCTAAGCGCCCTAACGAGTCGTGGGTCAGCGACATCACCTATATCTGGACGAATGAGGGTTGGCTGTACTTAGCAGGGGTCAAAGACTTATACACCAAAGAGCTTGTCGGTTACGCTATTAACAAGCGTATGACCGCAGATTTAGTTTGCAAAGCACTAAATATGGCCATCAAGAATAAACGTCCAAGCAAAGGGCTAATCGTTCATTCAGACAGAGGCAGTCAGTATTGCAGTCACGCCTACCACAAGACCATTAAGCAGCATCAATTTATAGGCTCAATGAGCGGCAAAGGCAACTGTTTCGATAACGCTCCGATAGAAAGCTTCTGGGGCACATTAAAGAATGAGCTGGTATATCATCAAGACTATAAAACAAGGTTCACAGCCATCAATGATATTATCAGTTATATCGAGCTGTACTACAATCAGACGAGGATTCAAAAGGGTTTGGGCTATCAATCGCCAAGACAGGTGTGGTTTGATTATTATCGTCAAGCTGCGTAATTAAAATCTCCCAAGTTTATGTATACGGATTTGACGGCAGGGGTCAATAGTTTAAAACTTTTATATTTACGTGCGTGAGAACGTTACCTAGAAAAAATAAAAAACTTACACTGATTAAATTATTATGATTAAGTTTACTATCACCCTCGTCTTCTAAGTGTGGTTAGACCTTTGCCAAAATAGCTTAGTAGTAATAACAAGGTTATTATTATCAAGATAGGATAATTTCCCATAAGCATAAAGGGCGTGTTACCAACCCGTGCCTGTAT
>NZ_JBAQQF010000045.1:0-7590 GCF_049295055.1 Psychrobacter sp.
TAGCGACCGTCACGCGCGCGGCGTTGATCAGCAACAACTACTTGATAAAATGGGCGTTTCTTGGCACCGCCCCGTGCTAAACGAATAACAACCATGTGAATTCTCTCTTTCGCAGGTATACCAAAAAGGGCATAATTATATCACAGTCTTATTTTATTGAAAACATAAACTGTGTTTATTTAATTATTTATTAACAATAGCTTAAATCGTCATTGCTGTAAACAAAATCCATAATTAGCACTTATTATTAGACAATTTATTAAACAATAGGTTCGTATTTCGCTTTTTAACATTCGCTTTTTAACAAAGACTTTATATAAGAGAGATATTTATATTTTCTTGGCGATAAGCTTCTGCCTATATCAGCAATGTCAGCAATGTCAGCAATGTCAGCAATGTCAGCAAGTATTTTGTAATATGAAAGCTACCAGCACTACTATTTGATTATGCTATCCTAGCCTCTACCATTGCATACCCACAATTTGGACTCATATGACAACCCCAAACCCACAACTGCCTCGTAAAAGTTGGCTGCCACGCTCTTACTCCAACAGTTGGCTGACAACCTTAATGGTAGCTTTTATCGTTATCATCAGTGTCGGGGTGTCGATTTTATTTTTTTGGCGTAGTCTATATTTACCAGAGCTCAAAAGCCATGCACGCTATTTAACCAGTGAGCTACGCTTAATGAATAGCGTCAACAAAGATTGGAAGGACAACCCTGAAGTACGTCAGTGGATTTATCAGCACTCTCATGTGGTGGTAGTAGACAATCCAAGTGACTTCCCAGAGGTTTCGGATAAAGCCTTTGTCGGTGTTTTTACCGATGTACTACAACGTGAAATTAGTGCCCAGCTAGGTCGACCGGTGGAGGTTTACTTTAAGTTTAAACCTACTCCGCAGCTTTGGGTACAGGACAGTCGTGACAGTAGTTTTTGGATTCGCGAATCGGTCGTTTATTACTCCCAGTATAGTCCAACCCTATTATTATTATTTTTAATAGGACTTCCGTTTTTGACGCTATTGACTATTATTTTATTAGCGCGGCAATTAAATCGCCCGTTACGTTACTTACAGCGTGCAGCGACCAACTATATACGCCTCGGCCACGCTACTACTTTACCGACCCATAACGGTCCTACCGAAATTCGCCAAGTTAATATGGCCTTTAATCGCATGTTTACGACGCTCAATCAAGCCCAAAAAGAGCGCACGATTATGCTTGCCGGTATCTCACATGATTTGCGTACACCACTGACTCGAATGCGTTTAACCGCTGAGATGCTGCCGGATGATTTTTTTCGTGAAGGCTTAATTTACGATATTGAAGATATGGATGCTATTTTAGAGCAGTTCATCTCTTTTATGAAAGATGGTTCCGATGAGCCGGTACGCCTCACTAACTTAGATACGATATTTAATGAGATTATGGTGCAGTTTGCGCCGATGGAATTTATTTATCAGTCAGAATGTCACAAAGTTGTCCCTATACGACCCATGTCGATTAAGCGCCTGATTGTCAATCTGGTAAACAATGCCAAGCGTTATGGCAAGCCGCCTATTTATCTGTCAGCAACTGTCGTACCTACCTTTATAGAAACTGAGGTAATAAAAGATAGTGATGTAGTGATTGAAAATGTAGTCAATAAAGAAGCAAAAGAGCAATTGATCATATGCGTTCGAGACTGTGGTGGCGGCGTTGCAGAAGACCAATTAGAGCGTATTATGCAGCCGTTTGAGCGTGGCGAATCAGCGCGTACCACTCAAGGCAGCGGTTTAGGCTTAGCGATTGTTGATCGTATCGCGCGCTTGCATCATGGAACCGTTGAAGTTATTAACCATCCGAATGGCGGACTGCAAGTCTGCGTCCATATTCCTTTAATCTCCAAAGTTGCCGGAGAACAATCATTGGATGCCAATACAGATAAAGGCGCTATGGCTGATAAAGTATAAAAAAAATAACGCTAAAAACAAAAGATTCTGACTAAACTATAAGCGATAAAAATTTTGCCTCTATCTTACGTTATAGATACTATTCTCTAGTACCGATAATAGGCGGAATATACTCAGCGCTATTGATAAATTCTAAAGGCTGGGTAATATTATCTTGCGCAGCTTTTAAAGTCTGAGTCGTGGTTGGTTGCTGCAGAAACAAATAATATCCTAGCGTTATAGCGTTCAATACCACTAAACCACCAAATAAATACGGCATCCTTTGCTCTCCTATATTTTCAAGCCAATTTAAAATCAGTTCTAAAAAACTCGTTTTTCAAAATCAGTGATTAAGCAATAAATGGCGGTACAAGGCAAATAGTGAGTTAGCGCTATTTATCACTCTCAATCTATTTAGCGCTCTATCAACATTGCTTTAGAAAGTATTTATAATGTCAAATGTGTTATTCCACAAGCTATAGTGGATTATTTTTAATTTTGAACTGACTATAAATAATTAAACATCAAAATCGCGCTCGCTTTTTTCTTGCGTTAACTCATCAGCAGCAAGCACTTGGGTCAGTGGCTTAATAGGCCAAGTCATGACAAATCGTGCGCCGCCTAAATCACGGCTCTCATCTACTTTCATATTGCCATTAAACCAAAAAGCGATACGTGAGACGATAGATAAGCCTAAGCCGTAGCCACCTGAAGCTCGAGTTCGGCTATCGTCCAAGCGTGAAAATGGAATAAATACCTTTTCACGATCTGCTTCTGAAATACCGTGACCGTCATCTTCTACACTGACAAAAGCATTACCCTTTTTAACGCCAGCGCTAATAATAATTGTGCTCTCCGCATAGCGTAGAGCATTACCTGCCAAATTCTGAATCACCCGATGCAAGTAGCGCCTATCAGCTACTGCTGTCACTTTAGCATTTGGCAGCTTCGTCACTATCTTGATAGGCTTACCTAAAGCATTGGTCTCACGCTCAATCTGCTCAAGCAATTCTCTAAGATTGACCGGCTCTAAGTCTAGTTTTGGTGAGCCTTCTTCAAGTTTTGCATAAGTTAACATCTCATCAATCAGACCGTTTAGCGCCTCAATATCTTCATCAATAAAATCACGCTGACTAAACCGCGAGTCTTCATCATCAGTATCTGCCAGCATATCAACAGCAAAGCGGATACGAGCAACTGGCGTACGCAGTTCATGGGAGACCGCACGCGTTAGCTCTCGTTGCGACTCAATCAAACGCTTAATGTGGGCGGTCATCGCGTTAAAAGTCGCTGATAGACGCGCGATTTCATCTTGTCCAATGACCTGTACTTGACTATCAAGATTGCCTTTACTAACTTCATTCACCCCGACTTGAATCAGTTGTAGTTTGCGCTCAAGCGGGAAAATCAGTGCATAAACCCCCAAACTGATTAAAAACATACTGATCAGAATCATACTGATAATCAGATTCAGTGGGAACCAATTAAATAAGGGCACTGGTCCTATCAAAATCGCCATATCATTAATTTCAGATGGCACAATAACTTTAATAGACGAATTGCTTTTACTACTATTAGTATCTTGCAATAAAATGACTACCTCATCACGGCGTAAGCGCGCCATCTGATCAGGATCTAAATTGAGCGTATTCACCGCTTTAAATGCTAACGGAAACGAAAATTTTTCTTCTAACTGTGCTAAACGTGTACGCTTTTCGGACAAAGTGCTGTGATAAGACAAATCATCCAATAGAAATACAGCGATGGCTCTTACTTGCTGTTCTGTGACTTGCGATATACGAGCGTTTAAAACACTCTTATTATCTGGTAACTGGTAATAAACATCCGCATACATCGGCTGACTGGCATAGCGAACAACGGTATTGCCTTTCTCAAAGCGACGCAGTTCACTGGCATTAAAATCCACCTCATCGACGGATAAAATTCTAAACTCTGAGCCAAACAAGCTGCTTGCATCCGCTAACCAATAATCACGTTGCGCCTCATTTTCTTGGTGAATAAGACCTTCACTCACTATATGAAAAGCCCCTGTTGCCATGCTTTCACGGTAAGATTGAACGCGTTCTTTATTGATAGTATCCATCAATAGCTGGGCAAATAATGCCACGCACAAGCAGACTATCAATAGTCCTGCATAAATACGAACAAAAATACTGTGTTTGAGAGAAGAAACTAATGACATACGTGCCGTGACCAACCTAATGAATAAGAGTTATTGATACCATGATAAATGCAAGTAACTGCTGTTAAATTAAAACAAATAATGGCTATTTTTAATAAGTGCTTATTTAATACTGTATGTGATATATCATAATGGATATATAGTCAGTCCTAAATAAAAAAATACAAATATTATAACGTGCTACTGGTATCAATTTTTCTTGCTTGCTGTGCCTACGCAGACAGAGGCTGCGAATAATTAATCCCAGTAGCACTGTATTCTTTTAAAAGTGGATCCACTATATGATAAATATTTGCGGTTCTATTTATCTGAGCTTTATTTAACTGGCGTATAAAATTATCGCTTAATTAAACCACATAACGCAGCGCTTAAGTTTAAAAAAGTAAGATTTAAACCATAAAAAACCAGCTTAATGCTGGTTTTGTATTAAATAACTATTAATGTTAAAGCTTTGCATCGAAAAGAATGTCTTAGTTGCCTTCTTTAACAAACAAATAACCTTTACTACGTACAGTTTTGATACGTTTTGGATTCTCTGGATCATCACCAATTTTTGGACGAATACGTGAGATACGTACATCAATAGAACGATCTTGACCGTCATATTCGATACCACGTAGGCGCTCAAAGATATCTTCACGCGACAAAATACGACCAGCATTAGAAGCCAATAACCATAATAGATCATATTCAGCGCTAGTAAAATCAACCAATTCTTCGCCTAGCATGACCGAACGGCCACCATTATCGATGATAAGCTCGCCAAACTCTAAACGCTGCGGCACATCTTCTGATGGTGCATTTTCTGAGCGACGTAATAACGCACGAATACGTGCTAATAATACACGCGGCTGAGCAGGCTTAGCGACATAGTCATCAGCGCCCATCTCAAGACCCAATACTTGATCCATATCTTCTGTGCGTGCGGTCAGCATCAAAATAGGATTGTGGTAATGTGGGCGTACTTCACGGCATACCGTCAGTCCATCGCTACCAGGAAGCATGACATCAAGTACGACCAAATCTGGTTGTTCACTGACAATACGACGAATGGCGCGATTACCATCCGTTTCAATCGCCACTTCTAGACCGTTTTTGACCAAATAATCTTGGGTCAACATGGCCAGACGCTCATCATCCTCAACAATCAAAATTCGTGGGGTATTATCATCATCATTCGTTGTCATTGTTATATCCTCTAATACATCTCATTTAAAAGCAGTCAAAGTAAGAGCGGTAAAATTAATAGCACTCTAAGGCAGTGCCATTGATGTTGGTATAGCTGTTACAAACTTGGTAGCACAGTATACTATTAAACCTACAGCTTCCTATACTATAGCTTATTGTTGTTAACAAAACCTATAAACTACGTCCATTAAAATTTTAGTTTGCGTCCAAAAATCAGGACCTTTATGGCGATTAAAAGGCATAAGACGGCTTTTAGTCAATAATGACTTCTTTATTATATATAAACCCTCACCTACCAAGCTCAATAGCCGAATAACACGGACAAATGCGATCAAAATGAGGGTAAGTCACTTGATATCTAAAGCCTAGTTTTCTAATCCCTAATATAACCATATATTGCTATTGTCGCTAGTGACTTTTCCAACAGTTTATTAAAATTATTTTCTTTATTAATGAAAATGCTATCGGTAGCGCGTATTTCTATTCCTATTAAGCATAAAAAGCTAAATGATGATAAAAAATAGACATACGAAAAGGTAGTTATAAGCAATTATAAAAAGACAGGCATAAAAAAACAGCCCTTGTATGGGCTGTTTTTTTATTATCGTAGAAAAGTTAAAATAAATGATTAACTTTATCAACAAAAAATATTAAGCGCGGTTTTTGTACTTACGGATAGTCTGTAACTGTGCTACTGACTCAGCCAATGATGCCAAAGCTGCGTTCGTTTGTACGGTATCAGATTGGTTAACCAGCATTTGCTCTGCTTTTTTACGTGCTTCAACGATTTTGCTTTCGTCAAGATTATGCGCGCGCATGGCGGTATCAGCCAATACGGTAACCATTTTCGGCTGCACTTCTAAAACACCACCTGATACATAAATGACTTCTTCTGCACCATCTGGAGTCTGCACGCGCATTGCGCCAGGCTTAAGCAAAGTAATAAGCGGTGTGTGACCTGGCAATATACCAATTTCGCCTTCGGTACCACTAGCTATTAACATGCTAATTTCGCCTGAATACAACTCTTCACGAGCACTTACGACGCGACATTGTAATGTTGCCATACTTAATTCCTTACTATCAAAGCGCGATCAAAACTGCGATGCATTACTGAGGAGTAGATATAAGGTTTATATCATACCTACTCGTTAGTTAATACGGATACAACTTACGCTGCAGAAGACTTCATTTTTTCAGCTTTAGCAACGACTTCATCGATGCCGCCAGCCATGTAGAAGGCTTGCTCTGGTAAGCTGTCGTATTCACCAGCGATGATTGCTTTAAAGCTAGCAATGGTATCGCGTAGTGGTACATATTTACCAGGCGCGCCAGTAAAGACTTCAGCGACGTGGAATGGCTGTGATAAGAAGCGTTGGATTTTACGAGCACGATAAACGACTAATTTATCTTCTTCTGATAACTCATCCATACCCAAAATTGCGATAATGTCTTTTAGCTCTTTATAGCGCTGTAGAACTTCCTGTACACCACGAGCAACGTTGTAATGCTCTTCGCCAATAACTAATGGATCAAGCTGACGTGAGGTTGAATCTAGTGGATCAACCGCAGGATAGATACCTTGTGAGGCGATATCACGGCTGAGTACAACGGTCGCATCCAAGTGAGCAAACGTCGTTGCTGGTGATGGATCCGTCAAGTCATCCGCAGGTACATATACCGCTTGTACAGAAGTAATTGAACCTGATTGCGTAGAAGTAATACGTTCTTGGAGCTGACCCATCTCTTCAGCTAGTGTTGGCTGATAACCAACCGCTGATGGCATACGACCAAGCAGTGCTGATACTTCAGTACCGGCTAGTGTATAACGATAGATGTTATCAACGAACAGTAATACGTCACGACCTTTGCCAGTGGCAGGATCTTTGGTATCACGGAAGTATTCAGCCATGGTCAAACCAGACAGTGCAACACGTAAACGGTTACCCGGTGGCTCATTCATCTGGCCATATACCATCGCAACTTTAGATTTACTAAAGTCTTCGGTATTAACAACGCCAGCTTCTTGCATTTCGTGATAGAAATCATTCCCTTCACGCGTACGCTCACCAACGCCAGCAAATACTGACAAGCCTTCGTGTTTAAGGGCGATGTTGTTGATCAACTCCATCATGTTGACGGTTTTACCAACACCAGCACCACCAAACAGACCAACTTTACCACCATTAGCAAACGGGCAAAGTAAATCGATTACTTTAATACCAGTCTCTAAAAGTTCAGTACTGTTTGATTGTTCTGCATAGCTT
>NZ_JBAQQF010000046.1:0-30386 GCF_049295055.1 Psychrobacter sp.
ATTTTTCTTGATGTGTTTGTCACGACAAAAAGGGCAGTTTTTTGATTCATGGCGTTGATTCCTTGCAAATAGAGACAGTATATAGCTTTAGGCACTATGACAGCATGAAAAATGTCCATTACACCTAAATGTTCTAAAAACTTGTATCGCAAAAATGCCTCACAAATAAGTGGGGCATTTTTTTGTCTAAAATTAGAGGTCAATGTACGTTACACTAGCTGCCATACTCGCATTTTGTCATCTTCTTATACGTATTCTACAAGGCTTTATTTGTAGTGGCATAATAAAATTGGACTTTATTTTATGTTGAAAACTGCTGTGTCAAAACCGACTATGAACATTCAAACGATAAGCGGTCGTGTTGCTATTTCATTGTTTGCCATTCCAATATTCGCCATTCTGACAGGGTGTCAGACAATACCAAACAATATATCTAAAGCGTCTATTAATACGAATAATCCGCTTACTGCTGCAATGCCAGCGATAGATCGGCAAGGTTATATTGCTTATATAGAAGAGCAAGGTTTAGGTGCTGCAAAGATATCGACACTCTATCGTATCCGTCCAGACGGCAGCGACCGCCAATTAATTGATCAGCTCAATGGCTATATCTATGCGCCTGCGTGGTCAGCCGATGGTCAAATGCTCGCTTATAGCAAACAAGCGTCGCGCCAGCATCCAAAGATTTATATTTATGACCAAAAAAGTAAAACCCATAATCTGGTCGTAAATGCTGAAGGCAGCAATTTATCGCCGTCATTCTCACCGGACGGACAAAAACTGCTCTATAGCTCAACAGTTGGCGGCAATGCAGATATCTATGAGATGCGCTTAAGCGATGGCGAGACTAAACAGCTCACTACTTTACCCAGTACGGAAGTACAGCCAAGCTATGCAAGCGATGGTCAAAGTTTCGTTTATACCAGTGATAAAGTCCGTGCTGGACGTCCACGTATCTATCGCTATAACTTTGCGACGGGTACTGCTTCTCCGGTAGCGACAAGTGGCTATGCGGCTAGTCCGCAGCTTAGCTTAGACGGTCAGCGCTTGGCGTATCTCAATCGTCGCAAGGCAGCTGTCATGACGCTCGCTACAGGGCAAGTCATCAATCTATCAGAAACGGGGCTTGATGAGCCAGCACGCCTCTCACCCTCTGGGCAATACGCTGTCTATCCGACACGCAACTCAAACTTAAGCGAGCAGGGCAGTCAGGGTAGCTTGGTCATCCACTCATTATTGGGCAATACTAGTTATACCATTAGTAGTCAGTCTGGTGGCTTGGTGCGCTCGCCTGTGTGGGGACGTTGAGGGCAAAAGCTATATATTATGTAATGGAATGACTATATAATTACCAACAAAAGAACATAAGTCGATTTTATTATCTACGTTTTAGAGGCTTCTTGGTTATATAGTAAATTTCTTAAAGCTAATGAAGCTATGTCATTATCGCCTTGTTATTCACATGAGTTAATAAGTTAATCATTAAATATGTGAAAAAAATCATTAGCCACAAGCTAAAAGAGCGAATCTAAGTAGCACAAAGCTGAGTAAGTTTCAGCGATATGACAGTTAACTGTATAACCAAGTCAGCAAGATATTGAATGAGGCGAGCAAAAGGAGCACGCATGCGATGCAAGAGTCTTTTTTAGTCTTTATTACCAAGATTAGTTTGTACCCTACGATTATTTTTACCGGGCTTGTGATGTTCGTGACTTTATATTGGGTGGTGTCTTTAATAGGTATGGTAGATATGGATAGCGTAGAATTTGGTGAGTCAGAGGGTGATGCTTCTACCTTGTCATCAACGGGTTTTTTTACCGTTCTTATGCTCAAATTTGGTCTTTATGGCGTCCCTTTAATTATTATACTAAGTTTAATCAGCTTAATTAGTTGGTTGCTAAGCTACCTATATACGAGCTTTTTACATCAGTATTTTGACTCTGGTCTTTTGTATTACCTATTTGGCACTGGGGCACTCGTTTTTGTATTGGTGGTATCTATGTGGTTAACGGGTATTATTATTTCACCCATTCGCAAAAATATCGCCAAAACCCCCAAACGTAATTCTTCTAGCAATATCGGTAAAGTCGCTGTTGTGCGTACACTCAGTGTGACAGACAAATATGGCGAAGCAGAATTAAATGATGGCGGCGCAGGACTCATACTAAAAATTCGTTCAGATAACAATGACGGTTTACTAAAACAGGGCGATAGAGTGGTGTTGGTAGAGTATTTAGAGGAAGCCAATACCTATCGAGTTGCCTCTGTTAGAAAGAAATCACTATAAAGGCCCGTACCAATAATTTTGAAAGTGAATTAAATAACCTTTAACTATTGGTTTTACAAGTTAGCTGATTAGAGAGAGATAGACAGTAAATAGTCTATTTTTTAAGCGTCTTATTAACGGTTTTAAATTTGGTTGGAATGTTTTAATTAAAGGAATAAATATGGATATACTCATTATCGTCGGCGTGGTTGTGGTGCTGGCGTTTATTTTTATGATGGCAGCACTTTTGATGCTGAAAGCCTTTTATATTAAGGTGGAGCAGGGTACTGCGCTTATTATTAACGGGGTTAATAAAATTGCCGTACGTTTTGATGGTGGCTTTGTTTGGCCAGTTATCAACAAAAAAGAACTCATGAGAATATCGCTTATCACCTTAGAGGTGGATAGACGAGGTAAAGAAGGACTGATTTGTGCGGATAACATGCGTGCTGATATCACAGTAGCGTTTTATTTGCGTGTCAATGAGACCGAAGAAGATGTGCTAAAGGTTGCTAAATCTCTTGGCGCTGAAAGGGCGTCAGACAAAGTCGCCGTTAATGAGCTGTTTAATGCCAAGTTCTCGGAAGCATTAAAAACAGTTGGTAAGCAAATTGATTTTGTCAAATTATTCGAAAATCGCAGTGAGTTTCGTGACAGTATCGTTAAAGAGATTGGCAATGATTTAAACGGCTATATCTTAGAAGACGTGGCAATTGATTACTTGGAGCAAACGCCAAAATCGTCGTTAGATTCAAGTAATATCTTAGATGCTGAAGGTATCAAAAAGATTACTCAACTGACGGCTTTTCAAAACATCATTACCAATGAGCTTGAGCGTGATGAAGAGTTGGCGGTTAAAAAGAAGAACGTCGAGACTAGAGAAGCCATGCTTGAGCTGGAACGTCAGCAAGCGGATGCCGAAGCCAGACAACATCGTGAAATATCTTCAGTGATTGCCCGTGAAACCGCCGAAACTCGTAAGATTGAAGAAGAAGAACGTAAAAAGTCTGAAACCGCCGTTATCTCGGTCGAGCAAGATTTGGCGATTCAGCGTGAAAACCAACAACGTGAAATCGAAGTGGCTGGGCAAAATCGCTTGCGTGCTGTTGTCATCGAAGAAGAGAAAGTTACTCGTGCGCGTGATCTCGAAATCGTCTCTCGTGAGCGTGAAGTGGATCTGCAACGTATCGAAGCCGAACGTGCGATCGAGCTTGAGAAAAAAGAAATTGCCAATGTGATTCGTGAGCGTATTGCGGTAGACAAAACCGTCGCGCAAGAAGAAGAGCGTATTAAAGAAGTGCGTGAAGTCAGCGAAGCCGAGCGCTCTAAGCAAACCCGTGTACTAGCAGCCGAAGCGGATGCTGAAGAAATCAAAGTGCGTCAGGTGAAAAAAGCGGAAGCAGATGAAATGGCTGCCAAGCATAAAGCAGTCGAAATAACGACGCTTGCCAGTGCCAATCTAGAAGCCTCAGCCAAAGACTCAGAAGCCAAAATTAAAATGGCCGAAGGTATCAAAGCTGAAGAGTCGGCACATGGTTTCGCTGAAGCGGCCATTCAAGAGGCTAAGGCAAGTTCTTTGGAAAAAGAAGGCATTGCTAAAGCCAATGTTATCAAAGCGACTGGTCAAGCCGAAGCGCAATCACAGCGCGAAAAAGGCATGGCGGATGCTGAAATCATCGCGGCTCGTGGCGAGTCTAACGCCAAAGCCGAGCGTGATATCGGAATGGCAAATGCTCAAGTGATCGCCGCTCAAGGTGAATCAAATGCCAAAGCAGAACGTGAAGTTGGACTGGCAAAAGCTGAAGTTACCCGTGCGCATTTCCAAGCAGAAGCAGATGGTCTGGTCGAGAAATTCAATGCCATGGGCAGCATGACTAAAGAAGCGCGCGAGCATGAAGAGTTCCGTATGGGACTTGAGACTGCCTTGCAAGAAGCGATGGCGTCGATTGAAGCTGGTAAAGAGATTGCGAAAGAGAATGCTGAAGTCTTGGCAGTGGCGCTACAAAAAGCCAAAATTGATATCGTTGGCGGTGAAGCACACTTCTTTGATAACTTTGCTAAGTCATTGTCTATCGGTAAAGCCATTGACGGTCTCGCTGGCAAGTCAGATACGCTAAGCGGCATTATCAATACTATGATGGCTAATAAAGTGATGGCCAATCAAGTGATGACTAAAGCCAACAAGCACAGTGATGATGAAACGGCTTAATATCACCATTAGTCGACATGACTGATTTATTATCAGCAAGATTTACCCCATAACTTTTTCATCAATAAACAATCTGTCACTTAGGTGGCAGATTGCTTTAACCAACTCAATCTAAATGCTTTAACAGAGCGATAGTTAATAACTATTATTAACCATGAGTTGGTTAATCTAAAAAAATCAGCAGTGACGACTCGTTTTCTTAGATTAGCCAAGTGCTTCTTTAATTCAAACAATTCTTTAGATTTATCTTATTGCCTAAAAATGGACGAGCAACGATGGCGGACACGCAAAACGCAACCAATCCAAACAATACCAATAGCCATAACCAAGCTGAGCAAACGGATCAGGCAGTTGCCTCAGGGAATGCTTATGAGCTTATTAAAAAACGTCTCACTGAGCAGGGCAGTCGTTTAGAGCAACAAACTGCTAAGCTGAATCATGCGCGCCTACAAGAGTTTGGCAGCACCCAAATGCAAGTCATTGCGCGCACGCGTATTCGTAGCGAATATAACTGTGTGGCGCAAGACATGGTACAAGTGGGTGACTATCTGTTATTTGGCTACAACGTCTTTATGGGGCTCAAACGGGCGAGCAATATTAAAGATGTATTGTCGCTATATCGCTTGATCGATCCCGCTAATAAAAATGATAGTGAGGATAGTGACAGCAATGCCGATAACAGCGAAGGCAGCCAAAGCAGTGCAAGCACTGAACGCGCTACTGATAATACTGATAGCAGCGAACGCACTGACCGAGAATATCAGCTTGAAGAAGTCGATCTAAAAAACACTTTTTTAGATCAAGAAGCATTCGTACAGGATTTTGACGAGCTTTATCGCTATTACAAGCAAACGCGGCTGATTCAACTGACCGTTAAAGACAGCAAACTGCTATTAGCGTTTCAAATTGGCGAACGCATTACCGATATTCGGGTATTCCGTTTTGCATTAGATTTTAGCCAAGGCACCCCAGAAGCTGCCCAAATCGCCTACGTAGACAATCGCGGTGAGCGCGACATCGAGTTGCCACCCGCTTATGATTTTGATTGGATTGAGACCACTCGTGATCAGATGATCAATGGCAAATACCCACATATGAATATTTTAGATACCATATTTGTGGAGACCGTCGGTGGCGATTTGACCATTAAAATTGAGGACAATACGCAGTCAGGGCAAGGCATTTATAGTGAGCCTGTGAATGATCGTACCCAATCGTTGACCGATGCTGAGATTGCTTATGCCAAAGTTGGCAGTTTAATACTGCTAAAAATATTGCCGTATCGCGAGGACAGTTATCGTTATTTCGTCTATAACACCTTGACCGAAGCGGTGCTGCGTTTGGATGCTATTGGGCAATCGTGTGTGCAGCTGCCAGAAGATCACGGCATTATATTTCCGGGTGGTTATTATCTGCAAACGGGCGAGTATAAGCTGTTTGATGCCAATAATGTCGGTGCCAAAGATTTAAAGTTTAAACGTAAAATTGTATCGCCCAACGGCGAAGACGTGTTGTTTTTATTCTACGATGTCGCCTTAGGCGTCACAGGATTATTTCCTTATAACCTGATCAAAAAACAATTGGCAAATCCTATTTATTGCAATGGCATGGCGCTGGCTGAAAATGGACGTTTGGTGCTGTTTAGTGACCAAAGCGAGCCGTCACGGATTCACCCCATGCAGATATGGCATACGCCTTATGCGTCGCCTGAGTATGTGAGTGAATTGCCGGAAAGCACCAGCTTCTATGGCAAAATAGGTAATAAAGAATTGGTGCGCGGTATCTCTGATCTTTATAGCATCACCCGTCTGATCGATAACCAAAGCGTGTCACAAAAACTCTATGAGGAGCTGGCAGACAATACCAACCGTCTCTTTGATAGCTATTATTGGCTGTCTGAGCCCGAGCTCAACGAGGTTGCAGGTAGTATTAAGGAAGTAACGGCTACCGCTGAGTTGGTCATTGATGAGTTCGCCAAAGTACAAAGCATTCAAAAGCAAACCCAAACGGCGTTAGCCGATGCCGACGCTCAGCAAGGTGAGATTCTGCGGCAAATACGCGTTACCACTTTTGAGTCTGCCAGCGATTACGTGGATCAGCTGTCGGCATTGAGGCAACAAAAGGGTCGTCTCGTTAGCTTAGAGGATTTGCGTTATTTAGATGGCGATAAACTTGAAGCACTGCAGGCTCAACTAGAAGAAGCAGAAAGCGAGCTTGCCGAAAAAACGGTGCTGTTTTTAAGTGGGGAAGAGGCGTTATCAAGCTACGAAGGGTTATTAGCCGATGTCAGTGAGCGCCTAAATACGGCCGAAACCAATGCCGAGCTAAAACCCGTACTGGAAAAAATCGATGAAACGACGCAAGGTTTGGATTTATTAACGGAACTCTTGGGCACCTTGGATGTCGCCGATGCCACGGTACGCACCCAAATTATCGATGACATATCGACCATTTATTCGAGTCTTAATCAAAGCAAAGCCAAGCTCAATCATAAGCGCAAAAACTTAGGCTCCGCTGAGGCAGTAGCGCAGTTTGGCGCACAGTTTAAGTTGTTTGGTCAATCGATTGCTAATGCTTTATCCATTGCTAATACGCCTGAGAAATCAGATGAGCAAATGGCAAAGCTATTGGTACAGTTAGAAGAATTAGAAAGTCAGTTTGCTGATCCAGAGACTAATAGCGGTGATCAGTTTTTAGCAGATATTATCAGTAAACGTGAAGAGATTTACGAAACCTTTGAAAATCATAAGCAGCAACTGCTTGATGCCCGTAACCGTAAAGCCCAGAACTTAGGTGATGGCGCACTACGTATGCTGGAGAGCATCAAAAAACGTACCCAAAGTACGGGCGTTACTGGCTTTAAAGAAGAAGAGGCGTTAAACACCTATTTTGCGTCAGATGGCTTGGTACAAAAAGTCCGCAATATCGCAAAAGAGCTACAAGCCATGGGCTTTAGTGTCAGAGCAGATGACCTAGACTCGCGCCTAAAAGCCATTCAAATAGAAAGTTATAAAAGTTTAAAAGATAAGTCGGATTTGTTTGAAGATGGCGGTCAAATCATCAAGCTGGGCAAGCATCGCTTTTCAGTCAATACCCAACCTTTAGATTTGACGCTTTTGAGTCGTCAACAGTCAGATGGCAAGCGTGTGCTGAATTTGCATCTAACGGGTACAGACTATTATGAAGTGCTCAATAATACTGAGTTAAATGCTTTGCGCCCGTATTGGGATATGAATATCGCCTCCGAGTCCGATACCGTTTACCGCGCAGAGTACTTGGCCTATAGCATTATTGAGAGTGCCAAAAATAGCCAAGATGACCTGACCGAAACACGTCTATATCGAGCATACGACGAAACCATCATGACTGCTGATATTCATGGCGATATTGATAATGACAGCCCGCTGGCTAGATTGGTCAAAACTTACGCCACCCCTCGCTATCAGCTGGGTTATGACAAGGGCATTCATGACCATGATGCCACGCTATTATTGATGCAAATACTGCCGACTTTGCGCGAGGCGGGGCTACTAATTTATACGCCGCAAGTACGTGCCTTGGCTCAGTTGTTTCATTGGCAGTTGAGTCTCGTACAAGCGCTTGGCTTAGACAGCCTGCGTCAGTTTGGCTATGATGCTTGGCTTGATGGTTCAGTGCTGACGCGTATTGGCAATTGGATGGATAGAGCCATCACCGCTGAGCAATTGCGCCGTAGCTTAGGTAGTGATACCGCCAAAGCCTTACTGGTTGAGGACATGACGCAAATCATGCATGGTTTTGTCGCCGCTTATAATGACAATGACTTTAGCCTCAATAGTAAATCTGACAAAAAGTCAGACGCAGAGTTGAATTTAGAAACCAGCGATATTCATAACGCCGATATCTTTAAACAAAGCTATGTTCAGCTTGCCTGCGAATACTTAGTTAGCGTCATGGGTCAGGCAGCGGAACCGAATGCAAGTTTGCACTCAACAGCGCACTGGCAAACCAGTCAACAAGCGCAGCAGCTGTGTGAGCAATTGAGCAAAACCCTGAATAGCTCATCAGGTAGCACGCAAAACGCTGCCAGCTTTGAGCACCTACAATCTGCAATCGGTAAGCTTAGCTTTCAGCCAAAATCCGCTTATGAGTTATTGGCAACGTGGTTCCATGCCTTGTTAGATAAGACTTACGGCAATAGCGATCCATCAGTTGATAATGACAGCAGCCCGCTTAGTGAAGAGCAGCTTGCGGAGAGCCAGGAAAAAGAAGTCTTACGCAAACAGCAATTAGAGAGTGGCCGTCATTATGTGCCTGAAGCGGTTGCTATCTTACTTACTCAATTAAACGACACCCAGCGTGATGCTTTAATGCAACGCCTTACTGAAGCAGGTGCAAGCTTTAATAAAGCTGCAAATGAAACATCCTCACCGTTATCATTTTCATCAACTACATCATTGACCAATCTTAATAACCCACTCAATCAAGTAGCAAGCTTTGAGCGCAGTACGGGTAAAGTATCGCTTGAGATACGAGTTGAGCATCTATTGGGCGAGCATGGGCGTATCCAGCAGCAAACCTTGACCTTTGCTGTCGACGACTTCTTAAATCGCTTACATCATCATGATACGCAGGTTATCCCTGCCTATAGACGCTATCTGGCCCTGCGCTCAGAAATTCTTAATTCATCAAAAGAGGAATTAAGATTGGATGAGTTTATGGCACGTCCGTTGTCCTCCTTTGTGCGTAACCGTTTGATTAATGAGAGTTATTTACCGTTAATTGGGGATAACCTCGCTAAACAGATGGGTACCGTGGGTGAAGATAAACGTACCGATTTGATGGGTATCTTAATGATGATATCGCCGCCAGGTTACGGTAAAACCACCTTGATGGAATACGTCGCCAATCGTTTGGGGCTAATCTTTATGAAGATTAACTGTCCTTCATTAGGTCATGATGTCACCTCTTTAGACCCAGAAAAAGCGCCCAATGCCACTGCACGAGAAGAGCTGAATAAAATCAACTTGGCTTTTGAGATGGGCAATAACGTCATGCTCTATCTCGATGATATTCAGCATACGCATGCAGAATTTTTGCAGAAGTTTATCTCGCTCGGCGATGGTACACGCCGTATCGACGGGGTATGGCAAGGTAAGACTAAAACCTATGATATGCGCGGTAAGAAGTTCTGCGTGGTCATGGCGGGTAACCCATATACCGAAAGTGGCGAGGCGTTTAAAGTCCCTGATATGCTCGCCAACCGTGCCGATATCTATAACTTAGGTGATATCATGAGCGGTATGGAAGAGATATTTGCCCTCAGTTATATCGAAAACTCGCTGACCTCAAATGCTGTATTGGCACCACTTGCCAACCGCGATTTGAGCGATGTGCACCGTTTGATTAAAATGGCAAAAACAGACAATGCCAACCTTGCCCAAGCGCAAAGCAGCGAGCTGACTTATCCGTATAGCACCTCAGAGATTAATGAGATTATCGCGATCTTGCGCCATATGTTTACGGTGCAAAAAGTCATTCTCGATGTCAACCAAGCCTATATTGCCTCAGCATCACAAGATGATAAATACCGCGTTGAGCCGATATTTAAGCTGCAAGGCAGTTATCGTAATATGAATAAGATGACCGAAAAGCTATCGGCGATTATGAATGACAATGAGCTTAACCAGCTGATTGATGATCATTATCTGGGCGAGTCGCAGCTATTGACCACAGGTGCAGAAAGCAATCTGCTCAAGCTTGGCGAGATGCGCGGTGAGCTGACCGAGCAAGAAGCACAGCGTTGGGAGCAAATCAAAGCTGACTTCCTACGTAATAAGGCTATGGGCGGTGAAGACGGTGATACTGGCGCGCGTATCGTCGCTCAGTTGGTCGACTTGGCGAGTGGCTTTAATGCCATCAGTAACCAGTTTGATAAATACCTCGCGCAAAACAATCCAGAGCAAATCGCCCGCCTGCGAGAAGCAGGACAGCAAGCGCATTTAAAGACTAAGTTAGAAGCGCAACTAGAATCACAAAAAATCCTCGCTGATAGCTTTATCACGGGTTTTGTAGATAATGCCAAAGTCGTCAGCGATAGCATCGATAATTGCTTTGAAAAAAGCATGAATCAGCTGATGCAAATCTATAAGCACGATCACAATGCTGAAAAGGCGGAAGGCGAGCAGCTTAAACAAAGCCAAGAGATCCAAAAACAGCTGATGGTGCAGCTGGTCGATGCCGTCGAGCAACTGGCGCATAAAATGGCTGATGGCTTGTCTCATAGCTTAACTGACAGCCTGCTTAAGCATGAGGAGAACACCGCGAAGCAAACGCCAGCTATCGATGTGCCTGACATGACAACACAGATGGCACTTATGGCAAACGCGCTCAAAGAGGCGCTTGCACCACTCAATATGCGCATGGATGAAAAGCTAGCAATCGATAGCAGTACCGATCAATCAGGTAAGCTGATCGTCAATAGCCTCAATCGACTGAATAAAATATTTGATGATTATGACTAGGGCGTTGGTAATAGAGGTAAACTATCGATGTATGAAATAAACCACTGAGAAAAATATGGCGCATAAGAAAAAGAACGTCCGTAAAAAAGAATGTCCAGTCTGTGAGCGTGAGTTTAGCTGGAGCAAAAAGTTGGATAAAAACTGGGAGAGCATGGTCTATTGCTCAGACCAATGTCGCCGCGTGAAAAAATATGAAGGGTTGGATCATCAAAAAGAAGATAAATAGGCGTTAATAGGTAAGTAGAGGTATATAGCAACAAAGGAGCAGACGATGGCACATAAAAAGGTAAACCTACCGCAAAAAATCTGTCCCATCTGTCAGCGCCCTTTTACTTGGCGCAAGAAATGGGAGAAGGATTGGGAGCAGGTGATCTATTGTTCTGAACGTTGTCGGCGAGGTAAGGGTAAAGCAGATTGAGCTGAAATCATGACAAAAGAAGACCGCCACATTTCTTATTGAGACATGCTCAAAAAGTAGAGGAGGCGATATTTTTGGAATGTTTATAGCTTATTTAAAACCTAAAAAAAGTAAGTAACTAATCCTACTTTTCGCTTAAATTTTGCCTAATCACTGGGCTGGTGACTAAGGCATGAAGCGTTATAAGTAATATTACCTTAATAACCCTTAATATCTAAAGTTCTACTCTCAGGATTGTAAAATTCTCCGATACAATATTTGGAACCTTCTAGGGATTCATCAATCATAGAGGTGGTGAATATTATTTGATGTTCGACTTCAAGGTTGTTGGACTCTTCAATAATTATCTTTTGTAAGTTTTGACTTCTAGCTTGCTCCATTCCCTTATCTTCTACATTATCCATAATAGCTAGTCTAGGATACAAAAATCCAGGGTCTTCACAAGACGCTATTAAAATCGACAACTTCAAAACAGTTTTTAAAATTGATGTAGAGCTTGCAGAAAAATTACTAACACCATCAACTTTAATTCTATCATTAGTGAAATCAAAACTTATTTCTTTTGGATCCTTAAAATCATCTTCTCTATCTAAATCCTTAAGTAGTAACCTCAAAGCTATGGCAGAGATCAGAGTCTTTCTATTATTTCTATTGCTTATAACTGATGACTCTTTTGATAATACTTCATTTTCCAAGCTGTTTAATATATTTTGTAAGCTATCTCTATTAGCTTGTTTTGCATAAAGATTATTCAAAACTCTGCTTTTTTCTGCTAATTCCGACCCTCTCTGTCTAAGCTCTCCAATGTTAATTAGAATACCGGTTTTTTCACTAGAGATCCCTTTTATAGGCTTCTCCAATATTAAGATTTCACTTTTAAGGTTGCTAATTTCTTCCTTGATTAGAACATAAGAACCAGTGAGTTTCTCAAGATCCTCATTGAATTTGGGAATTAAATCTTTAGTTTCACTAATCTGAAATTCTATATCTTTACGTACTCGAAATGTAGGTGATTCATAGCTATCATTATTAGACGAGTGGCATAAATTACATGCGCCAACTTCTTTAAGGTTATCAGAAACTTTACTAAAACATGATGGGCAAAAGTTAAACGCAATATCTGAAAGTATAGACAAGGTATTATCTGATTCTTGAATATTTATCAGACGTTTTTTTAGATTAACTACAAAGCTTTCAGAGTCAATTATTTCAAAGTTAAGAGTGTTAATGTCTCTAAGAAGATTTTCTTTAGTCTGTAATGAAGTATTTAACTGTTCTCTTTTACTTGATATTAGTTCTTTTGTACTTTCATCAACAGATTCATTTTCGACAGTGTTTACCGAGTATAGTGAAGAAGTCAAAGTCTCTATAGCTACTTTGTTCTCACTTATTCTTTCATTAATATTGCTCTCACTTTCAACTTCACCATACATTGTGGTAAAAGCTCTAATATCTGAAGTTAGTTTATCAATATCTTTATTCAGCTGTATGATTTCTAATTTTTTTTGAGTTACATCTTTCGAGTTTACACCCAACATCAAGTCGCCTATGGTTTCTCTTTTAAACGAAGAATCAAAGTCCTCTTCTCGGAAAATCCTACTTATGCCTGATAGTTGATCTGTATAAATTAGTCTTAAAATTTGATTGAAATTAATATAACTACTGTCTTGAGATTTCGTTATGGGTATATTTAATAGCTTTAATAAATTGTCGTGGAAACTTTCTTTATTTGCTGTCGAAGCATATGGAAACGAGAGCCAGTTTTGAGCTGAGCTATTTACACTTTCGTCGTAAGTCCCCTCAAAAATGTTCATTTGCTCTTTGAAGTTGGTAGATACTTGTCTTTTCAAAACAAAAACCTGATTATTGATATCTACTTCGATATGAGTGTTATCACAACTAAGAGCAACAGTTTTCCATTGCTTTTCTAGGATACTTCCTCCTAATCCATAAAATAAAAACTCCATTATAGTGGACTTACCAGAACTATTTGTACCGCGAATAATATTCACACCTTTATGAAAAAATTCATCGTAAACAGTATGCTTACCTTTAGTAATTATTAGCCTATTAATGAATATGAAGGGCTTATACTGAGTCATATCTGTATTCCATTAAACCAGTTCTTTGTTTTAAACCTTGCGTCCCTATTAATTCAATAGAGGATAAGCATTTTATCAGTTGGACTTGAGTTTCGTCATTCAGTATATTGTTTTCTTCAAAAAAACTATTAGGTAACAACCAGTAATCTGATGTTTTACTTATTGTTTTTTCTTTTATTTCAATTAAGGACTTAGCTCTCAATAAGCTAATTGCACTGTATTGGAAGTTCTTCAATTCAGAAAAGAGTATTTTTTTTGTTAGGCATAATCTCAAATGGAGGGGGCAGTTTAGCGTACATATTCTTAAGTTTAGTATTACCATTTTTACGAGGTAAAGTTATCTCTTTTACAAAGTTTGGATAAACTAAATAAAAGTCTATAATCCTAATTTTTTCAATAGTAATAGGCTGGTCATAGCTTTTTAGAATCGATAGAAGTCTAAAACAACAATGATATATATCATTTCTAGGGTGATAAATCATACTTCAATATCCCAATCAATATGACAATTACCAGTCAATAAATATAGCAAACCATACAGTTCACTAGCATCATTAAATAAAGAAGAGTTTTGACAATCCTCCCATAAAGTATCAATTATATGTTCACTTATCATGTCATCTATTTCATACTCTTTAAAGTCTTTAGAGCATATCTTTAACTTGATACTAGTGATAAACTTATTTTCAATATGTGCTAAAAGATAAATATAAACATCATTAGCAGTTTGGAACAACCCATATCTACTAATCTTCTTATTAATCTTGTGCTTACATCTTTTTGCATACTCAATCAAAGGTAATCTATTACCATCAATAAGCTTTTGTTCAAGGCTTCTAGCAAACTTAGGATTACCTTTTTCAATCTTTCTTATTAAATAATTATTTAATTTGTCAGTGAATTCTGCAAAATCAGGATTATCTCTCTTATCTATCTCAAACTTCTCAAGCAGTTGAACTAGCTTTTTTTTTGAACAGGATTGTCAGATAGATTGAAGTTTTGAGTTAAGTTATTAGCACTGTTATTGAATAATGTGCCTGAGTTATTTGGGCTATTAACGTTTTGATTAACACTATTGATAGTATGAAATTGATTCTGATGGTTTTCGATAAACTTTTCTTTAGATACGTTACTAACATCACTAAAGTCAACACTTCTTGCTTGTTCAGCTATTCTTCTAGCTTGCTCGTTCGATACCTCTAAAAGCTCTTCTAAGAAGTATTCTTTAATACTTTTAGCAGTAATCAATGCGCTATTCTTAAGTATATCGTAAATGACACCTGATATTATTGCACCAGTAATTATATCCATATAGAACTTCCCAAATTGGTCTTAAGTTTAACAATATTTCATTTTAGCAGAATGCTTTTATTCAATCTACGATAAATGTTTAGAATAAAGCAGGATTGGCTACCTTAGCAACCAATCCCACATCAAATATTTCTTTAAAAGCTCTAGCTAAAACCATCCTACAAATTCGGATTTAACCACTTCTCAGCAGTTTTCATATCCCAACCTTTACGCTCAGCATAGCTCTCTAACTGATCGGTACTGATTTTACCCACGTTAAAGTACTCACTCTTAGGATGCGAGTAATAGAAGCCACTGACCGAAGACGCAGGCCACATCGCATAGCTTTCAGTCAAAGTTGTACCAATAGCATCAACGGTGCCGAGCCATTCAAACAGTTTACCTTTTTCAGTATGTTCAGGGCAGGCAGGGTAGCCAGGTGCTGGGCGGATGCCAACATATTTCTCTTTGATCATCTCATCATTAGTGAGGCTTTCGTTAGCCTGATAACCCCAATAGTCTTTACGTATCAGCTCATGTAAATGCTCGGCGAAGGCTTCTGCTAAACGGTCAGATAATGCTTGCGTCATGATGGCGTTATAGTCGTCACCAGCGGCTTTATACTTCTCAGCGAGCGCTTCCGTACCGACCATCGATACAGTGAAACCGCCTAGATAGTCAGTATGCGCGTCCGATGGCGAGATAAAGTCTGCCAAGCTAAAGTTCGGCTTACCGCTGGCTTTATCACTCTGCTGACGCAAATGTTCAAACTGATAAGTGGCGCTGCCACCTTCAGTGGGTGCCTTGTCATAGACAGTGACGGTATCGTCAGCAGTACGACGGGCTGGCATGAGTTTAAACACACCTTTGGCAACGATTAATTTCTCATCAATCATTTTCTTCAGCATGTCTTCGGCATTACCAAATAAGTCGCGAGCAGCTTCGCCAACCACCTCATCTTGCAATATTTTTGGATATTTACCAGCTAACCCCCAAGAGATAAAGAACGGCGTCCAATCGATATAAGGCAGTAGGTTGGTAATCGGGTAGTCATCTAATATCACTTGTCCTAATTTATTAGGAGTCGGTGGCACGTAGTTATCCCAATCATCTTTAAAGCCAATTTCGATGGATTCGGCATAGGATATCTTGGCAGCTTTTGGTTGGCGTTTCGCTAAGCGTTCACGCACCTTGATATATTCGGCGCGGGTTTCATCAATCAAACCTTGGCGATTTTCTTTTGATAGTAGCTTAGTCACTACGCCAACGGCGCGTGAGGCATCCGCCACATAGATGACACCGTTATTTTGATATTGAGGTTCGACTTTGACCGCAGTATGCGCTTTAGACGTCGTCGCACCGCCAATCATCAAGGGTAAGGTGATGCCGCGCTCTTGCATTTGCTTGGCAACATAAACCATCTCGTCTAAGCTAGGCGTGATTAAGCCAGATAACCCAATGATATCGACCTTTTCAGCGAGTGCGGTATCGAGGATTTTTTCACAGGGTACCATCACGCCCATATCGACGATGTCATAACCGTTACAGCCGAGCACCACGCCGACGATATTTTTACCAATATCGTGGACGTCGCCTTTGACCGTCGCCATTAAGATTTTACCTTTGGTTTCCCCTTCGACTTTTTCCGCTTCGATGTATGGGTTTAGCCAAGCGACCGATTGCTTCATGACGCGAGCGGATTTAACTACTTGCGGTAAGAACATTTTACCCGCACCAAATAAATCGCCAACGATATTCATACCGTCCATTAATGGCCCTTCAATGACCTCTAGCGGCCGCGGATATTTCTCCCACGCTTCTTTGGTATCCGCTTCAATAAAGGTGGTAATACCTTTTACTAAGGCATGGGCGATACGTTCTTCAACCGTACCTTCACGCCATGTCATATCGACGGTGCTGTCTTTTTTCTTACCGCCATCTTGATAGTTCTCAGCGATGGTCATCAGCCGTTCGGTGGCGTCTTGTCCTGATTCGCCTTGATTGCGGTTGAGCATCACATCTTCGATAGCATCGCGCGCTTCTTTAGGAATGTCATCATACAGCTCTAACATGGCGGGGTTTACGATACCCATCGTTAGGCCGTTTTGAATCGTGTGATAGAGGAATACTGAATTAATGGCTTCACGAATCGGGTTACCACGGAAGCTGAACGAGACGTTAGAGATACCGCCCGATACCATGGCATTCGGCAAGTTATCGGTAATCCAGCGTGTGGCATTGATAAAGTCAGCACCGTAGTTATTGTGCTCAGTGATACCGGTCGCCACTGCAAAAACGTTGGGGTCAAAGATAATGTCTTCGGATGGGAAACCCACTTCATTGACCAGCACGTCATAGCTGCGCTTACAAATCTGAGTTTTACGCTCGTAGGTGTCGGCCTGTCCATCTTCATCAAAGGCCATCACGATGATAGCGGCACCATAGCGCATACATAACTTGGCGCGCTCAACGAACTCAGCGTGACCTTCTTTTAGTGATATAGAATTAACAATACATTTGCCTTGGGTACGCTTTAAGCCTTCTTCGATAATATCCCATTTAGAAGAGTCAAGCATCAAGGGCACACGGCTGATATCTGGCTCGCCTGAAACCAAATTGACGAAGTGAATCATCGCCTGCTTGGAGTCCAACATGCCTTCGTCCATATTGATATCGACAACTTGTGCGCCGCCTTCAACTTGGTCACGAGCGACATCGAGCGCTTCAGTGTAGGCTTCAGTTTTGATTAAACGCAAGAACTTTTTCGAACCCGTAACGTTGGTACGTTCACCGACGTTGACGAATAGACTGTCTTTATTAATAGTAAAAGGTTCAAGTCCCGATAAACGGCAGGCAGGTGGAATGTCAGGAATCACACGCGGTGGATAATTTGCCACCATATTAGCGATAAGACGAATATGTTCAGGCGTGGTACCACAGCAGCCACCAACGATATTTAAGATACCCGCTTTAGCAAAACCCTCAAGCAGCGCAGTGGTTTCTTCTGGCGTCTCGTCATATTCACCAAACTCATTGGGCAAACCAGCGTTCGGATGCGCTGATACATAAGTATTAGCGATATTTGATAGCGTCTGAATGTGCGGTCTAAGGGCATCAGCACCGAGTGCACAGTTAAAACCAACGGTTAAAGGTTTGGCATGGCGAATCGAGTTGTAAAAAGCTTCCGCGGTTTGACCCGATAAAGTACGACCCGACGCATCGGTAATCGTCCCCGAGATCATAATTGGCAACTCAAAGCCAATATCATCAAACACACCCGTCACTGCAAATATCGCTGCTTTGGCATTTAGCGTATCAAAGATAGTCTCGATTAAGATGATATCAACGCCGCCTTCCATTAATGCTAGCGTTGACTCGCGATAATTGAGTACCAATTCATCAAAGGTGATATTACGAAAGGCAGGGTCATTGACGTCAGGAGACAATGAGCAAGTACGCGACGTTGGACCAATAACGCCCGCGACGAAACGCGGCTTCTCAGGTGTTTTCGCAGTGAACTCATCAGCAGCTTCGCGAGCAATTTTGGCAGCGGTTTTGTTTAGCTCAGGCACGAGGTACTGCATATCGTAGTCTGCCATCGACAGACGCGTACCATTAAAGCTGTTAGTCTCGATAATATCCGCGCCAGCCTCTAGATGCGCAAGATGAATCTCTTTGATCATATGCGGCTGCGTGAGTACCAATAAATCATTATTACCGCGCACATCTTGACTGATATTGGTAAAACGCTGGCCACGATAGTCTGCTTCCTCTAGCTTATAATTCTGAATATGGGTGCCCATCGCGCCATCGAGCATCAAAATCCGTGATGCCATCTGTTCGGTGATGCGCGCGCGCGCCGTCAGCTGCTGTGCCTTATAAGGGAACACTTCAGGCGGGGTCAAGATAAAATCGTTAGGATTGGCATTGGGGTTGTCATTGTCGGTATCAGTGTCGGTCATACTAGTTTGAGAAATACGGGTTGGAGAAGTGTCAGTTTCGGAATGAGTAGTTAAGGTCATAGGAGCGCTGCTTATAGAGTTAATATGATAAAAGGAAGAAAAACATGATAAAAGAGGAATCGTTTATATTTTTTAGGTAATAAGTATCTTTAACATAATAAGATTAATCAAATAAGGGCTTAAAAAGTAATAGTAAAATCCGGATTATTTTAGCACGAAATACTTAGTGCTCGTGAGATTGTCCCGATTGCGCTTGAGCAATCCTATTTATTCATGTTATTTTAACAATATTAAAAATTTGGTATGTTTCTATAGTTACATCTTGCGATTAGGCGTATCTCTACAGCATCAAATTTTATGACATAAATTTGATAAGCACAAATGAATATCATTTCGCTTGAGGATTACATAAAGCTTCGCTTTCAGCCTTAAAACCAAATTATTCCCGTCAAATGTAGACATAATTTACACGCTTGCTACAAAAAGTAGCGTAAATATGAATTTATCAAGCTCTACTATATGTTAATTTAATTTCAGAAGGATTGATGTTTCATAAGCAGTGCTTATCAGTAGATATTAATGACTTTTATTTACAAGTTATCGACAATTCGTAAGTGAATGATAATCAATGATAGACAAATACTATAAGGCAGTGGCGCTAGGGAAAGACAATCTAATCTGTAAGATCGTACTAAAACAATCGATAGATCATAGATACTCAACCATTAAGGATAATGTTATGAAAATGACCAAAATTGCTACCATTAGTGCTCTAGCTATCTCAATCGCAGGTTTAAGTGCTTGTAATAATATGATGCCAGCCAAAAGCTCAGCCATGAAAGCACCAATGCATAACCAGTCGATGGCAAATATGAATGTGGTGCAGATTGCTCAAAGCAATCCTGACTTCTCTTTACTGGTAGAAGCCGTCGTCGCCGCTGACTTAGCTGGTGCGTTGTCTGATCCTAATGCCAACTACACAATCCTTGCCCCAACCAATGCCGCATTTGTGCAAGCGTTACAAGAGACAGGTATGACCAAGGCTGAGCTTTTTGCCAACAAGCCACTATTGACCAAAATCTTAACTTACCATGTGATTAACGGTGCTGCTCCAGTATATGCAAAAGATGTTAAGCCAGGTAATGTGACTATGCTTAGCAAAGACACGCTGATGATAACCAATCAGGGTAAGCTAATGGATGAGAATGGCCGTACTGCTAATATCCTCAAAACTGATATCGCTGCTAGCAATGGCGTTGTACATGTGATTGATAGAGTATTAATGCCTAAATAAGTTTAGGTTAATAACTTGTTCTAACCAATGAGCGAAGAGTATTCGCCATGATTTGATAACAATACAATATTGCTGGGATAAATTTTTACTGCTTCTATTGGTATTTTTAAATAGTAAGTGGGGAGAATTTATACCGGCATAACGTTATTATTGTTAGAGCTTTTTTTTGAGCTGAATATCAGCCTAAAAGCGCTGTCATGTACGTTATCGATACAGTGTTGCTACCTAAACATGTGTCAATTAGAATTCAATCAGTTAAAATTAATAATGAGACAGGAAGTTTGTTTTAAGAGCTGCTTTATTTAAAGCTTATCATCATTCATTTGCTGACAGCTCTTTTGGTTAATTAATAAGATATTGTTTAAGACAATCATTATCCATCCATAAATCACTATCTAACAACCATTTATCCCAAAGGAATGACCTATGTTAAAAAAGAATTTACTATCTATCGCAGTTGTGACAGCAGCACTATCATTAGCAGCTTGTAACGATAAAGAAGCTGTTGTTGAGCCAGTAGAGCCAGCAGCGACTACTGATGTAGTGGTTGAGCCAGAAGTTGCTCCTGAAGCAGTGGCTGAAGCTGAGGCAGCACCTATGCCTGAAGTAGCAGCGACCCAGAGTATTGCTGAAATGGCTGCTGCAAACCCGAATTTATCAATACTAACTGCTGCATTGAAAGCTGCTGGTCTTGACGGTATGATGATGGACGCAGGCACATATACTGTATTTGCTCCGACTGACGATGCATTTGCTGCTGTATTAACTAAATTGAATGTCACTAAAGAAGAGTTGTTGGCTAATACAGATTTGCTAAAAAGCGTACTTCCGTACCATGTTGTTCCTATGGTAGTGAAAGCAGCTGACATCCCTTATGATACTGCTATCGAAACGGTCAATGGTCAAACCATTATGATCGGTTCTGATAACGTTATTACTGATGCAAGCGGCAATAAAGCTACTATTACTGCAACAGATATGATGGCTACTAACGGTGTGGTCCATGTTATTGATACCGTACTATTACCTAAATAAGTTTTAGCTATAAGTCATACATGGGGTTGTATTATAAATAACACTTCATCATAAATAATATCTAAGAAGCCTAGCCATTGCGCTAGGCTTCTTTTTGTCTATCGATAACTCATAGTCTGTCAATAACTTATAGATAGCTATGATTGAAATTATTTAGAAAGATAGAATATTACTGAGATAGATTTTTTATAGTATTGAGCCAAGCTTATCAATAGAAAGCTTATACCTATAAAACGTTAATTCAATCATAAAGACACGAACCTTAGCGTATCGATTTTATTATGTATTGCTCATAGAATATGGTGGAGGTACGCAAACAAAAAGCCCGTGAGCATAGCCACGGGCTTTTTTTAATTGTTTTGCGAACTTAGCAAATATTATTTACTTTAGAGATTTTTATTTGGGATCTTTACGTAAAGGATCATTGTTCATTGCGTCCATCTGTTTACGATGACGCTCTTCCCAATATGGCGCGTTTTTGATACCGAATTTAGCTGGATCAAAACTATAACGTGTCACGCCAGCTTTACGTTGTGCTTCATAGTCTCTAAGCATAGTGAGCGTTGGACGAGCCACAAAGAAGATGACCAAGATACCAACAATGTTAAGCCAAGCCATAAGACCAACACCGATATCACCAATAGCCCAAACATAGCCTGCTGAGTTAAGACCACCGTAGGCAACCATAACCATAATTAAGACTTTAGCTAAGAAAAGACCTGTTTTATGAGCACCGCGACCGATAAAGCGCGTTAAATAAGTAACGTTCACTTCAGCAATATAGTAATAAGCCAAAATCGTAGTAAAGGCAAAGAAAAATACAGCGATAGCGATAAAGACATTACCAAAAGTACCGTATACCGATTGCATCGCCATTTGTGTAAAGGCTGGTGAATTAATTTCAGTAGCAGCAGCTACATTTTGCAGAATGAACTGACCATCTGGTAAAGTACCTTGAATGTTATACATGCCAGTAGATAAAATCATAAATGCGGTAGCAGAACAAACTAGTAATGTATCAACGTAAACTGAGAATGCTTGTACTAGACCTTGCTGTGATGGATGCTCAACTTCAGCAGCCGCAGCAGCATGAGGACCTGTACCTTGACCGGCTTCGTTAGAGTAAATACCACGTTTTACACCCCAACCAATTGCCGCACCAAAACCAGCTTGTGCCGTAAAGGCATCGCCAATGATCAAACCAAATACATCTGGAATCAAACTGAAGTTACTGAACATGATAATTAAGGCTAACAAAATATAACCGATTGCCATAAATGGAACGGCGTACTCAGTAAAGGTTGCAATGCGTTTGATACCACCGAAGATAATGACACCTAAGATGACTAAAATGATAGCAAGACCGACCAGACGCATAGAGCCGACTTCTAAGCCTGCGACATTCATTATAGTTCCTTCACCCATGACTTGGGCAAAGGCACTAATAACGCCATTCGCTTGTACACCAGGTAAGAACATACCACATGATAAAATAGAAGCAATTGCGAAAAGTATACCGTACCATTTTTGACCAAGCGCACGTTCAAAGTAGTATGCAGGGCCACCGCGATATTCGCCAGTGATTACATCTTTTTCTTTATAAATCTGTGCCAGTGTGGACTCAACATAAGCAGTAGAAGCACCTAAGAATGCAACAATCCACATCCAAAATACAGCACCTGGGCCACCGAAGCCGATAGCAGCTGCTACCCCGGCGATGTTACCCATACCCACACGACCAGCAAGTGAGACGGCAAGCGCCTGAAATGATGAAATACCATCGGCACTGGACTTACCAGTGAACAGTAACTTTATCATTTCACCGAATAAACGCACTTGCACAAAGCGCGTCATGATGGAATAAAATAAACCTGCACCCAAGCATAAGTAAATTAATGCGGGGCTCCAAATAATTCCATTTACTAAATTGACTAAACCTTCCATATGTATCTTCCTAGTACTGTCTTAAAATGGCTATATATGATGATGCTAAGAGTGAGCTATTTAATTTCCCTATTAAAGCTAGCCACTCAAATTATCTGCATGTACTCAATGCTATTGGTTAAGTCTCATACGCGCTTAGCCACTAAGAATGGACTGTAGTTGTCTGTATTTATCCGCTTGGCTTATTAGTAAGGTTGGCCAGATACGGTCGCTTATCAGTGCCACTTTTGTCAATATCACATTTTATTAACGCCATTTCTTATCGGTATCAATAAATGAGCGACGGTTGCCAGCCTTTTACTGTCTTATTACTACGGTGTTCTGTCATCATGTCATAAACATTGACGCTGTTATAAATAGACCAGTGGATAAAACAGGCGGTTATAATATTAAATACTCATCAAGGTGACGGCATTAAACTTCTATGAGCTATATCGGTTGGCAGCATTGACTTGATAGAGTAGGCTTATAAAACAATGGTTTAGCTGTCAATTAATCGTTTTTAATACGAAGTAAAAGAATTGATAATACCAATATGAAAATAAGTCCACTACCAAATGTGTGCAAACCGTACGGCTACGTAACTGCAATTTGCCATATTTTTTAGGCAATTACTAGAAATTTCTTTTAAGATGCGTTTATATATCTGTGTTGAGTAGCATTTAACTTGTTATAAAGGGGCATAAAATGCACCATTTATATCATTTTTATATCATTTTTCTGAAGATTGAACAAAGAGTGAAAGTTCACTTATGCAAGAATAAGTAGCTAAAACCGTGCGAGAGCATATGATATAGGCAATGGCTTGCGGTTGTGTTTTGGTAACGATGAATTGTAAAAGTAGATTTATACCGCCATTATTAGCACAATATATTGTAGGCTATGAGATATAAGTTGATATAAAGAGACAGTATTCAAAAAAGCAGTTAAAAAACATTTATTAGGTATTGGTTATTTATCATTATTATTAGGAGAGTCAACAATGACACGTAAATCCATTGTAAAACCCATGTTGCTATCAGTAGTATTAGCCACTTCTACCGTTGGTTTGACCGGTTGTGGTTATAACAACCTTCAGGCTCAAGATGAGCAAGTTACCGCTTCGTGGTCAGAAGTGGTCAACCAATATCAACGTCGTTCGGATTTAGTGCCAAACTTGGTAAAAGTAGTACAGCAGTATGCCAAGCAAGAGCAAGATGTTTTTACTCAAGTAGCTGAAGCGCGCTCACGTGCCGGTAGTATTACAGTGACGCCTGAGGTACTCAACGACCCTGAAGCGATGGAGCGTTTTGCTGCCGCTCAAGAACAGATGACTGGCGCGCTATCACGTCTAATGGCAGTCTCTGAGCGTTATCCTGAGTTAAAATCAGATGCGTTGTTCCAAGACTTGCAAGCGCAGCTAGAAGGGACTGAAAACCGTATCGCCGTTGCTCGTAACCGCTATATCCAAGAAGTCCAAGGCTATAATACGACTGTACGTCAATTCCCAACCAACATTACTGCCAAAGTATTTGGTATGAGTGCTAAGCCAAACTTTAGCGTGGCCAATGAAAAAGAGATATCGACTGCGCCAAGTGTTGATTTTGGTAATGACGATGCAGCGACAGCTAAGTAGTTATTTGGAATAAAGCTAGAATAATATATTGAAATTAAGTGGGTTATGATGAAATTACATAATAAGTGGTTTAAGTTTGGGCAGAGCCTTGTCCTCATCACTTTTTTCATGACCCACTTATCCTTGAGTGGTTGTAGTGGTGTCAATGATTCTACTCAAAGTAGTGAGGATGCAAATAGTCAGGCTTTGAATTTAGCAGAGTCTGAAAATGTCTTACCTTTAGTTAAAGACAGATCTGAGTCAGATTATATCGCGCCAGAAATGTTGGTAGAAAAGCTCGATAGCCCTGTTAATGATTTCACATCAACGTTGAGCGATGCTGAGATCGAGTTTCTAAATAAAAAGCTTCTGGATATTTATGATGAAGGCTTACTTCAAATCGGAGTAGCCATTGTAGCTACTACAGATAATATGCCGATTTTTGATTATGCTATGGCAGTGGCAAAAGAATGGAAACTAGGTAGCCCTGAAAACAATAATGGATTGCTAATACTCGTTGCTCTTAATGATAAAAATATTTATATTTTAACTGGTCTTGATGTTGAAAGTAGTCTTACAGATGAGCGTGTTGCTAGAATAATTAAAGAAGATATCACGCCTCATTTTCGTAATGCACATTACATAACTGGTTTATCGACTGGTATTGATTCGCTGGCTATGGATATGCGTAAACATCAAACGACTAAATAGGTAAAAAAACTGCATTATAATTTTAAGTGAATACTAGGTGGTATAGATTAGATGAATAATTCAAAAACACTCCTATCAGTATTATTATTCACACTAAGTCTCAGTAGTGCGTCTGTGTTGCATGCAGCGCCTAATGATACTGCTATCGCTACCGATAGCACCTCGAGCACGCAAAATCGGAGTGTTGAAGACTTAGTGGCTATAGCAAAAGCTGGCGAGTCCAACGAAGCCATCAATGATGCTGTTTTAGGTAACGAAGCGATTAATAACGCCATACTTGGTAATGAAGCTCTCAACCCTAATGCCGCTAATACTGATGGTACAACAGCGACGCAAGCCCCAACAAAGCCACCTATGCAGTCAACCGCTGCTAGTGTCGATGCCGATAAACTTATCTTAAATAATCCTGTCGTTGATCAAGCCAACATCTTAAATCCACAAGAAAAACAACGTTTAGAGGCGCAGCTACGGTCGATTTACCAGCAAGGTTTAGCACAAGCGGCGGTCGTCATTGTGCCTACTACCAATGGTGTGCCTATCTTTGATTACGCTTTACAAGTTGCTGAAAAGTGGCAGCTTGGCAATAAAGACATCGATGATGGCTTGTTGATGGTTGTCGCTGTCAATGACCGTGATATGTATATTGTAACGGGTTACGGACTAGAAGGCGTGCTACCAGATGCGGCGGTCAATCGTATTATTCGAGAGGATATTACGCCTTTATTTAAGCAAAATGACTATGGTGCCGGCATATTGGCAGGCGTCAGCGCGCTTCAATCTCGTTTAACTGCTGATCCTGAGGTATTGGCTCGCGCGGATGCACAAGCGGCTGAACGTACTGCACAACAAGGCTCGGATGAGCTGCCATCCCCTATTTTCCTATTTATAATGGCGATGATATTTGGTAGTTTTATCACTAGCATCTTTGGGCGTGTATTTGGCTCTATTCTTACTGCAGGTGGCTTTTTCGCTGGCTCGCTAGCATTAGGTGGTGGTTTCTTTATGACCATCATTATGGCCATATTCTTATGGTTGTTCTTAATTTCTCGTCGCGGCGGCGGTGGTCGCGGAGGACGCGGCGGCGGTGGAGGCGGAATGGTATTCTTACCAGGTCTCGGTGGCAGTAGCGGTGGGGGCGGTTTCGGCGGCGGTGGCTTTGGCGGTGGCGGCGGTGGTTTCGGCGGCGGCGGCGCTGGCGGCTCATGGTAGTACTTGGTAAATGCTTAGTAGGTTCAAAGACTAGATGACGGCCAGTAATGGCGTACTTGAGGAAATAATATAATGGTAAAAAGCAACTCGTCACAGACAAGTTTTGCTCGTTGGTGGCGTCAAGTACTATTTGTCCCTATGCTAAATAGCAAATGGCTGACGCCAGCGGCTAAGGCTCGGCTAACAGAACAAGTCACTCGTGCTGAGCTTGGACATCGGGGAGAGGTTTTTTTAATTATAGAAAATCACTTGCCTATCCAAGATGCGTACCATATTGACTGTCGTGACCGTGCGATTAATTTGTTTAGCGAATATCGAGTATGGGACACCGAAGAAAATACCGGCGTTCTGATCTACGTTAACATTTGCGAGCATCAGTTAGAAATCGTCGCTGATCGCGGTATCAGTACTCATGTTAGCCCTACCGTTTGGCAGGCGATGTGCGAAAAGGCCGTATCCGGCATTGCTAATAAAAAAACAGAAGAGAGTTTGGCTGAATTGCTAGATGAAGTTGGACAAGTGCTGCGTCAGTACTATCATCTCGAGCATGATCCAGCAGGTAATGAGCTGTCTGATACAGTGGTTTTTTTGAAATAGAGATCAACTGATATCCCCATGTTTTAAAAATACATATAGTTAGGTCTCAATAAAAAAGAGTCATCCGTCTGAACGTGCTACTGCCATAAACTTTTCTTACTTGCTGTTCGCAAGCGTGACAGAGGCTACGAAAAATTCATAGCAGTAGCACTCTATGGTTTTTAAACAGAATCGACTATGTATAGCATTTAAAATGTATTTCTCGATAGAGAGCCAATAAAAAATGACTACTGGAATATTATGATTGAGTTGATTAAGAAACTGCCAAAAGCGGAGCTACATTTACATATTGAAGGCTCACTAGAGCCTGAGCTGATGTTTAGATTGGCAAAAAAAAATAATATAGAGATTCCCTATAAAGATATAGAAGATGTACGCAATGCTTATAACTTTACCAATCTGCAGACCTTTTTGGATATCTATTATGCGGGCGCAAATGTCCTTATCACTCAAGATGATTTTTATGATTTGACATGGGCATATATTCTGAAATGCGTCGAAGACAATGTCATTCATACTGAGATATTTTTTGATCCGCAAACCCATACGGCAAGGGGAATTGCTTTTGAAACGGTGATAAACGGTATCAAAGCAGCGCTAGCTGATGCCAAAGTAAAATATGGTATTACTTCGTGCATTATTATGTGTTTTTTACGACATTTATCACAAGATGAGGCGTTTGAGACACTAGAAGAAGCGTTGAAGTTCAAAGACGACATTATCGGTGTTGGTCTTGATTCTTCAGAATTGGGTAATCCTCCTTCTAAATTTAAAGAAGTGTTTAAAAAGGCAAAAGAAGCGGGCTTTAAGTTAGTGGCGCATGCTGGCGAAGAGGCGGATTTTTCGTATATTTATGAAGCATTAGACTTATTAGCTATCAGTAGAATCGATCACGGCGTGCAATCGATAAAAAGCGCGGTGCTGATGCAACGCTTAAAAGATGAGCAAATGCCGCTGACCGTTTGCCCAAACTCAAATATTGAGTTAAAGGTATTTGAGAATTATAAAGAACATAATATCAAAGAGTTATTGGATTATGGCTTAAATGTTAGTGTCAATTCAGATGATCCAGCTTATTTTAAAGGCTATATCAATCAGAATTTTATCAATTTATACGAAAATCTCTCGCTAACAGAGGACGATATTATCACTTTGGTTAAGAACTCTTTTAGATCTGCATTCATAGATGACGAGTTAAAAGAAGAATACTTAGCGAAAGTTGATCTTGCTTTGCAATAAGCACTGAAGCACTGAAGCACTGAAGCACTGAAGCACTGATTGAATAAATCTTTAATCGTAAAGGCTTAGCAGTTGATATAAATTGCTAAGCCTTTTCTTTTGTTACCTGCTATTGTTTTTAGGATAAATCGACTATAGCGCAGTGATTTTTTGGATTAATAATGGCATTACCATTCCCGCTTTTTCAGCTAAAGTAATGTCAATAATGCTATTCGGTGTCGGATCGGGGTTTATCTCGATAATTTTGGCGCCATTTTGCTTTGCTAATTGTGCTAATCCAGCAGCCGGATAAACGAGGCTGGATGTGCCGATACAGATAAACACTTCACAATTAGCCGCTGACTCTTCTGCTGTCTGCCATGCTTGCACAGGTAATGATTCCCCGAACCAAACAATATCTGGTCTAACATAGCCGCCACAATGAGAGCAGCTAATTAGCCCCTCATCAAAGTTAATACTATCTTCGCTATTATACGAACCTCTTGATTGGCCTTGGCTTGGTTGGCCTTGATAAGGTGTCTCACATTGACTACAACGATTGCTCCATAGGTTGCCATGTAGATGAATCACTGTACTACCAGCCTGTTCATGCAAGTCATCGACGTTTTGGGTAATGAGCGTCAATTGCTGATTGGAGGATTGAGCATGGTACTGCCACTGCGCTAAGGCATCATGTGCAGGATTCGGTGCTTTATCGGCTACCAATTGCCTGCGCCACTGATACCACGACCACACCAGCTTTGGGTCGCGAGCGAACGCATCTGGTGTGGCTAAGTCTTCTGCCACATAGTTTTCCCATAAGCCCGTTTGCTTATCTCGAAAAGTGGGAATACCACTTTCTGCTGAAATTCCTGCACCTGTCAAAATACAAATACGCTGTTTCGATGCCAATAATTTGGCGGCACGTTGTACTTCTGCTATTAACGCTGGTGATAATTCTGCTAACATGAGCTAACCCTTGTCAATAATGGATATCCCTTCTTATGATAGACGGAACTTGGTGGCTTGTCATATTGATAGCAGTCGGCGTTGGATTATGGTTTTTTGCAAAATCGCGCGCGCCTAAAACCGCTAGTAAGAGCGATAGAAAGTTAAAAAGTAAAAATACACCTATAAATGATGCGCTACAAAAGACATCAGCGTTGATTAAGCAGTATTTTCCTGATTATCGAGTCACGCGGAAGGCAAATCATTTACTTGTCAGTCGGCAAAATAAAAAAATCGCCATGATTACGATTGATAAAAAACTTGCTGCCAGTCAACGCCGTTTAGGTGACGTGCCGGTGATTAATTATCACCGTGTGCCTAGTCGCGCGCAGTTGGCTGCCAATCTAGAAGAAGCAGAATAAGGTTATATAAATTGAATTGATTTAACAACTTTATGTATAACATTTTATAAATGATAGCGCACGGCTATGAGCAGTAGTTAAGAAAGCAAAGCACGGCTGTTACAGTATGATAGAGATGGTGGATAATGCAGGAGAAGGGTAAAATACTAATAGTGGTGCGCTCGGCGGGAATCGAACCCACGACCCTCGGCTTCGGAGGCCAGAACCACTACATTTCCTCAAACAACCTTAATGTATAACAACCTACTATATCTTATAAATAGAGGGGTGTAAGGAATTTAACGTCATGACGTTTAGCGCATTATAAGACATTTTATAGCGGCGTAAATATTAATTCTGGTCACTAGTTAAGTATATAATATATACATTTAATAGGATGTAAATGTGTATATTATATACTTGAATATTTCAAAGATATAAATTTGCTTTAGTTTAACTGACGTTGAGTGATTATTTTAATCATATAAATTACTAATAAAACAAATTTACAGTTAACTAAAATAACGATGAAAATATTTCATTATAGAAAAATGGAACACTAGGGAGTGTCCCTAATTGGAAAGCACGCATATATCTTCTAAAATAAGGCGTACACTTTATAAAATAAGAGGCATATAAAAAAGATGGCCAGACAAGCATTAACCGATAGCCTCTGGGAGCAGCT
>NZ_JBAQQF010000047.1:0-91179 GCF_049295055.1 Psychrobacter sp.
TGAACCCTATCGAGAAAAAATGGGCTCAGGTGAAGTTTCTACGCCAAGGCTGGATGGAAAACGACTTATCTAAATTATTTTATGATATTTGTCCTGGCCATAACAGTTTTATTTTGAACTGACTATACCTAAGGAGATTGAATTTGTTGACGATTATTGTTACAGCAAAGATATTCAACCGTTAATAGTAGTGAAAAAAGATAATAAACAAGGTCTTATAGATAGGCAAGGTAATATTGAGATTCCATTGGAGTATGAGTCTATTGAACTGTTTCGCAGAAAAAGAGCACTTGTAGGACAAAATGGTAAGTTTGGTTATATCGACGAGCAAAATAGTATAGTGATTCCGATACTTTATGACGGTTTTGAAAACTTATTTAATCATGAGGTTTTCTCTGTAAAAAATAATAATAAATATGGCTTTATCAGTGATAAAGGTGCGCTGATTACTGACATCATATATGACGATGTAGGCTACTTTAGCGAGGGATTAGGATCCGTAGGTTTAGAGGATAAATATGGCTTTGTCAGTAAAAGGGGAAAATTGGTTATTCCCATTGAATATGATGAGGTAGGCAGCTTTACTAATGGTCTTGCAAAAGTTAAGAAAGGGGGTAAATACGGGGCTATTAATAAAAATAATAAGATCATTATTCCTTTGGAATAGAAAGACTGGGCTTGATGGTCGTTAAAAGGGACAGGAAGTATGGTGTTATTAATATCAAAAACGAAGTAATAGCTCCTTTTGAATATGACAGTGTTAACCATAATCTAGAAAATAGCATTGGACTGTATATGCACGGCTCCAATGTATTCATGGATGGGGGTTGGATGCTCGGTCGTTAATGTTAGTCTCAAATCGGTCATTTTAATAGTCAGAGACACGAATGATGATATTTTTTAACAATAAAAAATTAGGTCTTATTAGTGCTTTAGCGCTTGTATTCTCATTGAGCAATCAAGCACTAGCCAATTCAGGTTGCGCTTTAGCTTCAGGTTATGAATTACCAGTAGGTGTAGAGTTTGCCGAGTACTGCTCATTTGATGAAGGATTAGCTCCTATTATCAAAAATGGCAAATATGGTTTCGTGAACCAACGAGGTCAAGTAAAAATTAATCCAGAGTATGATTTATCGGGAGCTTTTGTTGAAGGTTTGGCAAGCGTAGACAAAAATGAAAAGTCAGGATATATAGATACAGCGGGTGAGGTGGTTATACCTTTTATATACGATATTGCTTACCCATTTGACGATGGTTTAGCTGTCGTTGTTAAAGATGATAAACGAGGAGTTATTGATAAAAAAGGGCAGATCGTTATTCCTATAACTTATGATGACTTGATAGGTTTTCAAGAAGGTTTATCGGCAGTTGAGAAAGATGGTAAATATGGATACATAGATATTAATAATAAATTAGTTATTCCTTATGAATATGATTCTACTATCTCATTCACAGAAAGCTTAGCTGCTGTTGAAAAAAACGGAAAATTTGGTTTTATTAGTAGGTTGAATAATATCGTTATCCCTATCGAATACCAAAGTGTCACTTGGTTCTCAGGGGATTTGGCGGTTGTTAAAAAAGATAATAAATTTATGATCATTAATAGGTCGAATCAAGTCATTAAACAACTAAATCATGCAGTAGTTTACCCCTTCATCAATGGACTCGCGCTTGTTCATAATATTTGTGAGAACAACTATAGCAAAGACGGATTTATTGATACGAAAGGAGATATTGTAATCCCTCTAATATATGACGATATTCCATTCCTCTATCCATTTAGTGACGGAACCGCTTATGTGCAAAAAGATGGTGAATGGTTTTATATTGATAGACAAGGCAAACGATTAGAGTAGATCGTTATAAACAAAAAAAAGCCCTTTCAAATTGAGAGGGCTTTTTAATTTCACAGGTTAAGAATAAAGCTTAAAGCTGCGTATGCAATCCACACTCACGATGCTCTTCTACCTTCGTTGGATCAAAGTAGTCAAACTCGTTTGGTAGGCTATGCTCTTCAAGATAAACATCTAAATCAGCATCATTTTTCTCAAATAATGGCGCGACTTTTAAGACGCCATCTTTTGATAAGCTCAAGAAATCAAGCCCTTGACGGAATTCAGTTTGATCTTTACGAATAGCGTTGAACCACACATCAGGCTTTAGCTCGTCCAGTGCACGGCGGAATGGCTCAAGTTTTACTTGATCGGTGAACTCGTCATGTTGTGCATCATCGACACCAGGGATACCATTCATCGTTACGTCACGATGCGCAGCGGTTTGCTTAGGGATATAAGTGATGACGTTAAGATCTAAGTCTTTGATCACTTTATTAGCAAAACGATAAGTGGCATCGGTGTTATAGCCTGAGTCTACCCATAATACGGTGATATCTGGGCGCTGCTTAGCAACTAAATGCAAAATAGCGGATTCATAAGGGCGGAAGTTAGTAGTGATAATGGGATTTTTCGCTTGGCTCAATGCCCATTCGACGATTTGCTCAGGCGACTTACCTTGCAAGTCTTGGTTGGCTTGATCGATATTTAGATTTGGGTGTAATTGGCTCATGGTGCGTTCCTTAATGGTGGTTAATAATTAAATAGCTAGGTGATTAATAGTGAATTGAATATTTAATGATAAATTAAGCGCCGGCAAACATCGGCAAGTCGGCAGCGTTGCGGCCGTCGTAACTGCTGGCAAGCGCGTTAAATGCTTGACTGATGTCAGAGATAGATTGCAGGTCATGCTCACTAATCACAAAACTGTCTGCACCCGCACGTAAAAGGTAAGCGATTTGATCACGACCAAACTTGCCAGCCATACGAATCTCACCCTCGTAACCGATTTGGCGTAGGGTCTGGGCAAAGCTAAAGCCGCGCCCATCAGTGAAAGCTGGCACATGAATCACAATCAAATCTTGCTGTAATAAAAACTCTGGTATACGCGTCAGTACTTCCGTATCGCTGTCCGATGTCACCCAAACACCAAAACGGCTGGCATGTTCGGATAGCAATTCACGTACTTGTTGTACTAGTCCACCAGCGATATTGCCTTTAGTATCTAATAAATCGCTAAGCGGCAAGAGCACCTTGAGCTTTTCTTGCTTTTGCAATAACTCAAGTAAGGAGATGTGAGTTAGAGCAATACTATCAGGCAGCTCATTGGTGCTAAGCGCCAACCAGTGATCGTTTTGACTGATATCAATACCATCACTATTGAAAAGATGATGATTACCCATAGACCTTCTCCTTAAAGGGTGCAAGGCCAACACGGTCGACTAAATCACCAAAGCCTTCGACGTCATGCTCATTACTCACACGTTGCTCCAGATAGACATCGATTATCTTTTGTATTGTCGTCGCCACGTCGTCAGATGGCACCGCTTTACCTAGTATCTTACCGAGTTTGGCGTTATTACTAGAGTTGCCACCAAGGCTGATTTGGTACCAGTATTCGCCTTTTTTATCGACACCAAGGATACCGATATCACCCGTATGATGGTGCGCACAGGCATTCATGCAGCCAGACATATTGAGGCGAATCTCACCTAAGTCATAAAGGTAGTCGAGATCATCAAACTGCTTTTCGATTTGCTCAGCGATATTGTGCGTGGTGGCATTGGCAAGCGAGCAAAAGTCCCAGCCTGGGCAGACAATCATGTCGGTTAAGGTGTTGATATTGGGACGTGCTAGATGTAGCTCTGCTAGCTGTTGCCATAGCTCGTATAACTGATTGGTTTGTACATCAGCGAAAACTAAATTCTGCTGATAAGTGCCGCGCAATTCGCCAAAGCTATGTTTATCGGCAAGGTCGGCGAGGGCATCCATTTGCGACTCACTGATATCACCTGAAGGTACGTAGCTGCCATTAACCAAACCCGCTTTCAACGAAATCACGACTGCACGATAACCAGCGATTTTATGGGCGACGGTATTTTGCTGATACCAATTGGCAAAGTCTTGATTACTATCAAGCGTTTGTTGTAGCTCTGACTGAACTTGTAAGGCATCAAAGGTAAGGTAATCAGGCTCGGTGAAAAAGCTACTGGCTTTGTCAAAGTTTGCATCGGTTAAAGTCAAGGCACCATCTTTAGTATGCGCTTCCCATTCAGCATCGACCAATTTAGCAAAGGCCGGACCGCCCATGCTCTCAACCAAGATTTTGATACGCGCCTTAAACTTATTGTCACGGCGACCATGCAGGTTATAAACGCGCAGAATTGCATCCAAATAGCTGAGCAAATGCTGGCGTGGTAAGAATTTGTTAATGGTTTTTCCAATCACTGGTGTGCGTCCAAGCCCACCACCAACAATCACCTCAAAGCCAAGCTCACCGGCGTCATTGGTTTTTAAATGCAATCCAATATCATGAACTTGCGTCGCTGCACGGTCATTAGCAGTACCGATAACGGCAATCTTAAATTTACGCGGTAAAAACGCAAACTCAGGATGAAAGGTTGACCACTGGCGAATAATCTCGCAATAAGGACGTGGATCGGCAATCTCTTCTTTATGGATACCGGCATAAGGGTCAGTGGTGGTATTACGAATACAGTTGCCCGACGTTTGGATTGAATGCATCTGCACTGACGCCAACTCCGCCAAAATATCTGGCACTTCTTCAAGTTTTGGCCAGTTCAGCTGCATATTGGTACGGGTAGTAAAGTGTCCATAACCTTTGTCGTATTTACGCGTAATCTCGGCCAACTTACGTAATTGATAGGTCGCCAGTAAGCCATAGGGCACAGCGATACGCAGCATGGGTGCATAACGCTGTATATAAAGCCCGTTCTGCAAACGCAGCGGCAAAAATTGATCTTCTGGCAACTCGCCTGCTAAGAAACGCTCGGTTTGGTCACGAAACTGGGCGACTCGTTCTTCTACCAAGGTTTGGTCAGCGTAATTATATTGATACATGACGTAATCTCAATTTTGTTTTAAACGTAAAAGCAGCGACGAAAATGATTTGCGTGTGTACTCGATTTTATTGCCAATCGCAAGATAAATAATTCAGCTTCACATCATATAAGTTTAATCTTTTAAACATAAATTCCTTTAAGTCATATCTATATCCAAACACAGCATAAATTTTCATAACGAAAATTCGGTAGCCTATGCTTATCAAAATTTATATCTGCTTTTAATATTAATTTACAGCAGTTAACACCTTATTCATCGCAACACCTTTCAAACAAGTTACTTTCAATTCAATTCTTTTTTCTCACCATTTCTTAAGGTTGTAAAATCACCATGACATCTATCAATGCTAATCAATCACCATCAAAACTCGTTCCGCCACATGGTAGTGCTGAGCTTAAGCCGTTGCTATTAAATGGCGATGCTCTTAAACAAGCATTAAAGCTTGCCAACAATTTGCCAACTATTACCCTAAGCTCGCGTGAGCGCGGCGATTTGATTATGTTTGGCATTGGTGGTTTTACACCGTTAAATGGTTTTATGAATCAAGCGAATTGGCAGGGCGTAGTTGATAACATGCGTCTGCAAAGTGGTGATAATGCGGGCTTATTTTGGCCGATTCCTATTACTTTGTCAGCGCCAAAAGCGACTGCCGATAGCCTAAACCAAGGCGATAAAGTAGCGTTGGTGGCGCAAGATGGCGAGATTATGGGTATTTTGACGGTAGAAGAAACTTATACTATCGATAAAGCGCATGAGTGCCAGCAAGTCTTTACCACCACTGACCCTGAGCATCCGGGCGTTCAGCAAGTATTAGAGCAAGGCGACGTTAATATTGCTGGTAGCGTTGAAGTATTAAGTGAAGGTGAGTTCCCAACGCTATATCCTGAGATTTATAAAACCCCTGCTGAAACCCGCGAGATTTTGGACAATAAAGGCTGGCAAACGGTTGCGGCATTCCAAACTCGTAACCCAATGCATCGCTCACATGAATATCTTGCCAAGATTGCGATCGAGATATGTGATGGCGTGCTGATACATTCGTTATTAGGCGCACTAAAACCAGGTGATATCCCAGCAGACGTCCGCCAAGAAGCCATTAAAACCTTGATTGATAATTACTTTAGACAAGATACCGTTATTCAAGCCGGTTATCCGCTAGATATGCGTTATGCCGGACCACGTGAAGCATTGCTGCATGCGGTATTCCGTCAAAACTACGGCTGTAGCCATCTGATTGTTGGTCGCGATCATGCAGGCGTTGGTGATTATTATGGCGCTTTTGATGCGCAAACTATCTTTGATTATGTCGGTAAAGATGATCTGATTACCCAGCCGCTAAAAATTGGCTGGACGTTTTGGTGTAATGCTTGTAATGCGATGGCGTCAGACAAGACCTGCCCACATGAAGCGTCTGAGCATGTGAAAGTATCAGGTACTAAGCTACGTAAAGCACTATCAGAAGACGAAGAGGTACCTGAGAACTTTAGCCGTCCAGAAGTGTTGCAGATTTTGCGTGATTATTATGCCGGTATCGCTCGTGAGGAACGTGCGGAAATCAAACTCACTGGCGCATCAGCTGTATAGTTACTATAAATCATTAAAATAAAATCAATAAAAAAGGTGTCAGACGATAAATCTGACACCTTTTTTATTGTCTAAAGCCGTGTATTACCTAAAGCTGAGTATTACTTCATTAGATTCTAATTCAGCTCTAAATCGTCCTCAAGCTTCTCATAGTTTCCGACCAAGGTAGCACCACCCGAACAAAAATAATTCAATGCGTATTTATCTTGGCTATCAATGGTCAGCATATCGTCTTTAAATTGAAAAAAGGCGGTGCTGGCATTAACCTTACTTTGGAAAATGACACCGTGCGCGTCATCTTGCCCCATAAAAGTCGCTGTTCCATCAAATTGGCACGTCGGTTTTTTTATATCACTACGCGCTCGTACCTTGATCTCAATCTGCTCATTCCCTTCCGATCGTATCATCACACCTACCCAATCATAGCCTTGCGCACGCTTGGCATAATCCTCAGAAGCGTAATCTCCAACAATAACTTGTACTGCAGGCGAAGTCGTAGCGGTAGAAAGCATGGCGTTAGGTTGCATGGTGCTGTGATTGTCCACATTGGCTTTGGTGGTGTTATTACAGCCACTTAAAGCAAGCAGCGCTGCGCTCGTCAAAGATAGGGCTGAAAAAAAACGCGAGTAACGAGAGAAAGAGGTAATCATTGAGATGCCTTGTTTGAGTGAATCAGTCGCAGAGAATGGCTCTAACAACCATGTTAGCCACTGCTAATTAAATGTATCGCTATTAATGGAATCAGACGGTTTTATGCCGCTAGATATAGGTCGGGCTTAAAATGCAGGCGATGATAGCGCTTATTTAAATTTTCGTCTACTGCATAAGAAACACCATAACTTACGCACAAGTGACGCAAAAGCGACGGCTTATCTCTAAATCGTAAAAATAGCCAATAAAAAATCCCATTGTAGAATAACTAATAACAGTGCTTATGCCAAGTTAAACACTTGATAAGCGTATTCGTCACTAAGCATTTTACTTCTATGCTGCTAGCATATCTCTCATCAACAAAAAAACCAATTCATCTACCAAAATTCTAACAACCACTGCCTTTGTTACCCTTATTAATCGATTCTGCAAATAAGGTCAACCAATAGCAGCATGACATTATTGAGAGCGTCTATGCAAACGACCAACCCCATTAAAAACAACTCTTTGCGTCATATCTCAGCAACTGATAATCAGAGCATGCAAATCATCCAAAACAAAGCATCGCGCAGCTTGATAATGGGTGGCGTACTGAGTATGGCAGCATTTATGAGCGGTTGTAGTCCTACGGAAGCCACTCAAAGTGAGACGCAGCCCGATGCACAAAAATCATCCGCACCGTCACAAGATATCGAGATACTAAACGTCTCTTATGATGTATCACGTGATTTTTATAAGGACTACAATACCTTGTTTGCTAAAGGTTATCAAAAACAGCATCCCGATAGCAAAGTCAGCATCAATCAATCACATGGTGGCTCAAGCAAACAAGCGCTATCGGTCGCTAACGGTCTACAAGCGGATGTGGTGACCTTTAACCAAGAAAGTGATATGAATCTGTTGGTCGAAAAAGGCTTAGTCGCTGCTGATTGGCAACAAGCATTACCAAATAAGGCTGTCCCTTATACCAGTACCATGGTGCTATTGGTACGCAGTGGCAATCCAAAAGGTATTAAAGACTGGCAAGATTTGGCACGTAGTGACATCGGTGTCGTTATACCTAACCCAAAAACCAGTGGCACCGCGCGTTATGCTTTTTTAGGCGCCTATGGCTATGGTCTGCATCATTTTAAAGAAAATGTTAATGCTTCTACCAAAACAGATAATTTTATCAAAAAGCTACTGGCAAACGTCGTCACTTATGATAATGGTGCACGTGCCGCAACGACTAGCTTTACCCAGCGTGGTCTAGGCGATGTGCTCATTACGACCGAAAACGAAGCACATCTGGCTGTCAAGCAATTTGCCAAAGGAAAAGTCGATATTGTTTATCCAAGCTATTCAGTATTGATTGCTAATCCTGTTGCGGTAGTGACCGGAGTAACGGATAAAGCAGGTAAGACCGCTGCGGCAAACATCTATCTAAAAGGCTTATGGGACACGCCTGCACAGGAGCTGATGGCACAGATGTATATGCGTCCTAGTAATGAGCAAGTGCTTGCTGCCCATAAAGATACCTTGCCTGATATTGAGACATTTGAGCCAGTAGCGGTATTTGGTCCTTGGACGCAAATTATGGAGACATTCTTTGTTGATGGTAGTCGTTTTGATCAGTTGGCAATTAAGCAATAAATTAGGATGATTAATTACTGTCTTACTTGCGATTGACTATTGGTGACTGATGATTATTAGCGAATGATGGAAGCAATCGGTCATATGCTTATAAAAATATAAGGCTTATCAAGCGCTCGTTACATTAAGTATTTGATAAGCCTGTATTTCTATATCCTTTATTCCGTTTTGGCAATAACATACGCATATTCGTCATTAAACATAATAAGCTTGCGCTGTTAGCATACTTGCATTACTTAACTTATCTCCTTTGAGGCAGCCATGACATCATATACAGCAGGTTATAAAAATAAAACGATTAGCGTCCTAAGTATCGCCGGTGTGGCGCTTACTTTGGGTATGACAGGCTGTAGCAATAGCGAAAAGACTGAGCCAACTGCCAAAACTGATGACGCACCAGCTGCTGCCGCTGAAAATATTGAGCTATTAAACGTCTCTTACGATGTAGCACGCGATTTTTACAAAGGCTACAACCCACTATTTATTGAACATTATAAAGCTGAAAACCCAAACAGTAATATCAGCGTTAATCAGTCGCATGGCGGCTCAAGTAAGCAAGCATTGTCTGTTGCCAATGGCTTACAAGCAGACGTGGCGACCATGAACCAAGGCTCAGATATTGAGCTACTTGAGAAAAAAGGCTTGGTTGAAGCAGATTGGGAAAGCAAATTCCCCGATAATGCCGTACCTTTTACCAGCACTATTGTTTTCTTAGTACGTAAAGACAATCCAAAAGGCATCACAGACTGGGCAGATTTGACCAAAGATGGTGTTGAGATTGTCATGGCCAACCCAAAAGTGACCGGTAATGGTCGTTATGCTTTCTTAGGCGCTTATGGCTATGGTTTAAATGCTTTTAATAAAGATGAAGCCAAAACCAAAAGCTACGTAAAAGACGTCCTTAAAAACGTCAAAGTTTATGAGAGTGGTGGGCGCGCCGCAACGACGACCTTTGTCCAACGCGGTATCGGTGACGTGCTAGTAACTTTTGAGAATGAAGCCAATCTTGCAGCAACTGATTTTGGCGCTGGTAAAGTCGATATCGTTTATCCTAAATACTCTATCAAGTCTGAAAGCCCGGTTGCTATTGTAAAGACCGTGACCGACAAAAAAGGCACAACTGCTGCTGCAAAAGCTTACCTTGACTATCTCTGGAGCGAGCCTGCTCAACAATTGGCCGCTGATTTATACTTACGTCCAAGCGTGAAGAGCGTTCTTGATAAAAACGGTGATAAATTACCACCAATTGAGACTTTCCGTCCGAATGATACCTTTGGCACATGGGATGACATCATGGGTAACTTCTTCAGTGATGGCGGTGTGTTCGATCAGTTAGCCGTTAACGCGCCAAAATAACTCTTAAAAAATTAGCTTTTAAAATGCGCTGAGCTTAGCGCTACCTTTAACTTAGAAAGACAATCAACCTTATCATTCGATAATAGAGCACACAATATAAAGGACATGGCGACTCGCGCTATGTCCTTTATACCATAAGCATACTAATAACAAACTTGAGATAAATGGTCTTAACGATAAGCACCATTAGATAGGCAATAGGACATTATTATGAGTGTAACAACCACTTCTGCCAATAAACCTAGTCACAAAAAGGGCTGGCTGACACGCTTGCGCCAACGTAATGTGCTACCAGGTTTTGGGCTGAGTATGGGTATCACCGTCTTTAGCTTATCGTTGTTGGTGGTCTTGCCGTTTGCAATGATGGCTTATACCACAACCCAAATGGGCTGGACAGGATTTTGGACAACCATCAGTCAACCTCAGGTTGCAGCCGCCATCAAATTGACGTTATGGATGTCGTTCTTAGCGATGTTGACCAATATGGTGTTTGGTACCTTGGTCGCATGGGTGTTGGTGCGTTATGAGTTTTGGGGCAAATCTTTGATTAATGCCTTGGTTGATTTACCATTTGCGCTGCCGACCGCGGTGACTGGCATCTCACTGGCGACCCTTTATGCCCCTAATGGTTTGATCGGGCAGTGGTTTGAGAAAATTGGCATTCAAGTAGCGTTTACACCCATAGGAATTTGGCTCGCGTTAGTGGTCGTCAGTTTTCCATTTATTGTGCGCGCAGTGCAGCCAGTATTAGCAGAGTTATCGGTTGAATTTGAAGAGGCTGCTGCGGTACTAGGAGCCAATCGATTCACCACCTTTCGTAAAGTCATTTTACCCGAGCTATTGCCAGCGTTGTTGATGGGCGCTGGCATGATGTTTGCCCGTGCTACTGGCGAGTATGGTTCCGTTATTTTTATCGCGGGTAACATACCCATGGAATCTGAGATTTTACCTATTATTATTATCAGTAAACTTGAGCAATTTGATATTCAAGGCGCCTCCGCAGTAGCGTTATTTATGCTGATGATTTCTTTTGTGATTTTACTAACGATTAATATAGTGCAGTGGAAACTGTCACGCCGCGTAGGAGCTCGCTAAGATGCAAATAGCCAATAGCTACGACTATCAAAGCAACCCTGCAACCCGCGATAAGCCATGGATTAGACGCATCTTTATTACTATTGCCGTCTTATTTATGATTATTATGTTGGTTTTTCCGCTACTTGCCGTATTCTATGAAGCCCTTAAAAATGGCTGGGAATTGTATATTGCTTCTCTTATTGAGCCTGAAGCGCTACAAGCCATTAAGCTGACTCTCATTACCGCTGCTATTGTGGTACCAATTAATATGGTGATGGGCATCGCCATTGCTTGGCTGGTGACTCGTTATCAATTTAAAGGTAAGCAGTTGGTCACCACCTTACTTGATTTACCGTTTTCGGTATCGCCGGTGGTTGCAGGTTTGATGTTTATCCTGTTATTCGGTCTGAACTCGCCTATCGGTGGCTGGCTTGAAAGTATGGGCATCCAGATTATTTTTGCAGTTCCTGGTATTATTTTAGCCACTTTGTTTGTGACCTTTCCCTTTGTTGCCCGTGAGTTGATACCTTTAATGCAAACTCAAGGTGACTCTGAGGAGCAAGCGGCATTGACACTAGGCGCTAGTGGTTGGCAAACGTTTTGGCATATTACTTTACCTAATATTAAATGGGCATTGCTATATGGTTTGATTTTGACCAATGCACGGGCGATGGGTGAGTTTGGCGCCGTCAGTGTCGTCTCTGGTCATATTCGCGGCGAAACCAATACCATGCCACTATTGGTCGAGATTGCCTATAACGATTATAACTTTACCGCCGCTTTTGCCTTATCTAGTCTACTTGCTGCCTTAGCTATGGTGACCTTGCTAGTTCAACAAGTGATGACTAAGCTACAAGATCGTAAGTTTGCTAAGTCTGAGCGGTTGGTCAGTGCACCTGAATTGCCCGTCAGCGCCAGTGTTAATGCGACAGCAACCGTTGAAAAACGTACTGATAACGATATAGATTCTGATAAATAAGCCATTACAGACGTTGCTAAAGACAATTAGCCACCATTAGATAAAGCCGTACTAAGAGAAAAATAAGAGATATTGCTATGAGCATCGAAATTAGACACGTGAATAAGAACTTTGGTAACTTTACCGCCCTAAATGATATTAATATCACCGTGCCGACAGGTAAGCTTACCACCTTACTTGGGCCCTCAGGCTGCGGTAAAACCACTTTGCTGCGGATTATTGCGGGTCTTGAGTATGCAGACTCAGGGCAGATATTATTTGATGAATTAGATGTGACCAATACACCGGTACAAAAACGCCATATCGGCTTTATGTTTCAGCATTATGCGCTGTTCCGTCATAAAAATATCGCCGACAATATCGCCTTTGGTCTTACTTTATTACCAAAAAATGAGCGCCCAAGTAAAGCGGATATTAATAAACGGGTTGCCGAGCTATTAGAATTGGTGCAATTGCCACAATTGGCAAATGCTTACCCGCATCAATTATCAGGTGGTCAACGGCAGCGGATTGCGCTGGCACGTGCCTTAGCCGTCAAACCAAAACTACTCTTACTCGATGAGCCGTTTGGCGCACTTGATGCCAAGGTGCGTAAAGAGCTGCGTACCTGGTTAAAAGACATTCATCATGAGCTTGGTATTACTAGCATTATGGTGACCCATGACCAAGAAGAGGCAAGGGCGGTATCTGATGAGATTGTGGTCATGAACCATGGCATTGTCGAGCAAGTAGGGACCTCAGAAGAATTGATAAATCGCCCAGCCAACGCTTTTGTGAGTGATTTCTTAGATTTGGTCTAGCCAGCTAAATATAAAAAACACATTAAAATAATCCATAAAAAAAGACCTAATAATGTTAGGTCTTTTTTTATACGTTGAATTAACTTAGGTTTTTTTAGTACCTGTCATAGTTAAGTAGGGTTTGGCATATTAATATCTTTGGTCGATATCTGCTTGTAAGTAATCTCTAAAATCTCTTGGCACCATTCTGGTAAGTCGTCTGCCACTTCATACCACATCCACGTTCCATCACGAACGCAGCTTAAAATACCCAATTTTTTTAAGTGATTGAGATGGCGAGATATGGTTGGCTGTGGTTGATCAAGTATTTCTACCAACTCACCAACGCAGCGCGATTCTTTATTGAATAAGATTTGGAAAATCTTTAAGCGCGTTGGGTCAGATAATACTTTAAATAACTCAAGTGGTTGTATCATAGAATTATTATTAGACATAGAACAATTCCAATATGTGTGGTTGGTAGGGGGACAATATAACAGCAGTTACCGACAAAATCGATTAAAAAATGACCAAATTTACAGTTCATCGTTATTCTAATACCTTTGATACTTTACAGTTACACTTATGATTATATTCAGTTACCTGAATTAAATAAGGGCAACATAACGAGGTGCTGATAACTAATATGACTGACGAATCTTTTAAATACTATTGTAAATGGTAATAATTATCGTTATTATAACGAATAACAAGACAGTAATTCACGTAGGAGCCGCACATGTACGTATGTATCTGCAATGATATCAAAGAAAAGCAAATCAAAGCCGCCATTGCTTCAGGCATTGATACGTTAGATGGTCTAAAAGATACGCTAGATGTGGCGACTTGCTGCGGCTGCTGTGAGCCCATGGTCAACGATTATCTTGATGCACATCATGCCAAACTAGATGTACTCGCTTACGCAGTTTAAGTGTTAGCTACTCTGATCTTTTATCACTTCAATAGCTATACTTAATAAATATACCTAATAGCTATGCCTAACAACTATATCCAAGTATCTTGATGCAACAGCAGTACATGCAATACTCTGCACTTACCTTTAATTTATTATACCTAAAGGGTAGGTTGCAAGCGTCCATATAACGTCACTCATACACCCGCATTCATTGCTCATTCTATCGATCCATATTGAATCTGATGATTCATCACTGTCGCTACTAGCAACAGTAGTTCGTTATGATTCTCAATTCGCATCTTATTCTTAGTTCATATCGTTACAAGCGATACGCGTCTGTATGCTACTATATCTATCAGTCTTTGTAAGACTTTTTGTTGAATTAATCTTTACCGATTAGTTTACTGATAGTACTTTCTATATATGCAATATTATGAATGTAATCTGCAGATAACGATAAATACAGGAGTATATGTGATGATAGGTAGTCCGAAAGTTATTGATTATTTAAACTTTTTGTTAGGCGGTGAGCTTGCAGCTCGTGATCAGTATTTCATTCATTCTGAGATGTACGCAGAATGGCATTACGGCAAATTATACGACCGTATCAGCCATGAAATGCAAGACGAAACCATGCATGCACAAGTTATTATCCGCCGTATATTGATGCTGAGCGGCACGCCAAAAATGAAAGTCAATGACATTCATATTGGCAGTACGGTTCCAGAGATGCTCCAACTCGACCTTAACCTTGAGTATGAAGTACAACAACATCTTAAAGACGGTATTGCTATCTGTGAAGCAGAGCATGACTATGTCACACGTGAGATGTTGGTCGAGCAGCTAAAAGACACCGAAGAAGATCATGCGCATTGGCTTGAGCAGCAGCTACGTCTAATCGATATGATTGGTCTGCCTAATTACCTACAAAGTCAAATGGCTGAAGTGTCTCCCAATCTTATTTAATATCATAATAGATATGAATAGCCATAATAGTTAGCTTAAAAAAATAAGTAAGGAGAGAAGTCATGAAAGGGGATAAAGAGGTTATTCGTGCACTGAACAAGGTGCTTGGACAGTCATTAATCGCGATCAATCAGTATTTTTTGCATGCTCGTATTGCTAGACACTGGGGCTTAGAGTCGCTAAATGAAAGTTTTTATAAACAGTCTATTGCGGAAATGAAATGGTCTGATGAGCTCATTGCACGGATTTTATTGCTAGGTGGTTTACCAAACTTGCAGGATTATGGCAAGATGTTCATCGCTGAAGATGTACCTGAAATGATTGACTGTAATTTGCGCTTAGAGAAGCAAAAATTCGCCATCATTACCGATGCGATTACTTTGTGTGAGACTCAGCAGGATTACGTATCACGTCAACTAATTGTCTCATTGAAAGATGGTAATGAAGAATATCAGGACTGGTTAGAGACGCAAGAAGACTTGATGAAAGATGTCGGTATTGAAAACTATATCCAATCTCAAATGGATGACGATAATACGCCTTAGGTTATTTTGTTATAAATTATTACTATTGCGGTGACTAGCGCTAATATCATCCAAACTCGCCAGCGTGTATTTTGGTCTTAACCAAGCACACGCTGGCTTTTTTAGGTCTGACTTTTAACAAGTTTTATTATATCGTCAGCTTAAGATAGAAGATACGAATTTGAAATATAGTCAGTCCTAAATAAAAAAGTACAACTATTATCAGGCGCTACTGGGATAAATTTTACTTGCTTACTTGCGCAGACAGAGGCTGCGAAAAATTTATTCCAGTAGCGCTGTATGTATTTAATAGTGGATCGACTATAGCGCTCTGCAATACATTAATACATCAATATAAACCGCGACCATCCTCAGGTTTTAGGCGTAAAAAATATAATCCTGACAAGATAGTTAAAATACCTAGTATCCAATACGTAGTTTGAAATGCCGCCAACGTATCAAGCTGCATTCGCTCACGTAATAGGTTAAGTAATGCCGCCCCAAAGGCAATACCAAAGCTGATAGCCAGTTGTTGATTAACTGCCATCAAACTATTGCCACTACTGGTTTGCGTGCCTTCTAAGTCACCGATAGTAATCGTATTCATTGCGCTAAACTGCATAGAATTACATGCGCCCATGACAGTCAAAATAGGAATAAACCACATCCATTGTGACGAATCGCTAAACTGCGCCAATACAATAATGAGCGCACCCATCAAAAAGGTATTGTAAACAAGAACGGTGCGATAGCTATAACGCTGGATAAGCTTGCTAACCCAAGGCTTAATACCTATCGCACCCACAGCGATGGGCGCAAGTAACCATCCTGCTTGCGAAGGGGAGTATTCAAACACCACCTGCAACAGCAGCGGCAGTAAAAATGGTACAGCGCTGATGCCTAAGCGTGTAAATAAATTACCGGTAATACCGATGCGAAAGGTACGAATGCTGAACAAACTCAACGGAAATAGTGGCGCTGAGCGACGTTTAGCGTGCCAAACATAAGCGCCTATCAATAGACTTGCCAGCAACCCAAGCATGAGTCCATAAAATCCACGACCTGTCTGCGAGCCGAACTCCACAGCAAGAGTAAAACCACACGCGGCGGCGGCAAACAACAAAAACCCCGTCCAATCGAGACGTTTGGTGTCCTCAAACAAAGCCGGCACCAGCTTTTTACCTATAATAAAGCCAAAAATACCCATGGGGATATTGATTAAAAATATCCAATGCCAACTGGTGTACTGAACAATATAACCGCCCAACACGGGACCAACTAATGGCGCGATCAATGCCGGTATCACGGCAAAGTTCATAACCGTTAAGAGCTTATTACGCGGATAAGATTTGACCAATATCAACCGTGCAACGGGTGTCATCATCGCACCGCCGATACCTTGTACGATACGTGAGCCAATTAAGAAATTCAAATCAGTTGATGCAGCACATAATAGCGAGCCAACACAAAAGATGATAATAGCTGATAAAAATACCCGTCGTGTGCCATATTTATCGGCTAAAAACCCACTTATGGGAATAAAAATAGCCAAGGTTAAGGCGTAACTAATGACTGCCCACTGCATTTTTAATGGCGATTCACCCAGTGCTTGTGCCATCTGTGGTAGTGAAGTGTTCAAGATGGTAGCATCTAAAATTTGCATAAATAACGCCACCGCTAGTACATAAGGTAGGTATTTATCTTGCGTCGCGGTCAGAGTTACCATATTGATGTCGCCATATCTTAAGACTGCCATTATTTAAATTTTGTCTGAATCAGCTGCTAACTGTATATATAAAACAGCCATTAAGTTGTGTGTAGTATAAAAATAACCGCTTAGCAGTTAAAGATAAAGAGCAGCAAAGTAACCATGTGGCTATATCACAACTTTAAAATGTGGCTATGTAACATGGTTACTTTGCTGCACTCGATACCCGACAATATCTGGCTTAAAAATACCTACATTAATTACAAGACGTGACTTTAATAGAATACTCCATCCTCGCTATAGTAAGACGCACATGGTCAGCATAACCATACTTAGAAAAGCCGTATTTAGAAAACCATAACGAGTGCATCCCCATTTAATAAAACGATAAAAATAGGCAGCCTTATGAGTCATGATAATAATTCCTCTAACCAGCAATCTAGCGATAAGCAAGCTAATGGTAATACAAGTGGCTATATACCACCCAACGTCTGGACCCAAGATAAAGAAAACGGTGGGAAATTTGCTAGCATCAATCGTCCCACTGCAGGCGCGCGCCATGATAAAGAACTGCCAGTCGGCGATGCGCCATTACAACTGTACTCGTTAAATACACCGAATGGTGTCAAGATAAATATCTTATTGGAAGAGCTTGCCGAGCTTAATATTAAAGGCGCTGAATACAACGCCTACCAAATCGACATCTCTGAAGGCGATCAGTTTGGCTCAGGCTTTGTGGCCATCAACCCAAACTCAAAAATCCCTGCTTTGGTCGATCATGCTGCTGATGACGCTGGCGAACCGATTGCTATCTTTGAATCTGGCGCAATTTTAATGTACTTAGCAGAAAAATTTGGCGAGTTTATACCTTTGTCACTTGGCAAGGCGCGGGCAGATTGTCTGTCTTGGGTAATGTGGCAGATGGGGAGTACACCTTTCTTGGGCGGCGGCTTTGGACACTTTTATGCTTATGCGCCCGAACCGCTGGAATATCCTATCAACCGCTATACGATGGAAGTTAAACGCCAGCTTGACGTTCTGGATCGCCACCTAAAGGACAATGAATATATGTGTGGCAATAAGGAATCTGATTATAATATTGCCGATATCATTATTTGGACATGGTATGGTCAACTGGTACTTGGCAAGCTTTATGATGCCGCTGAATTCTTACAAGTGGACGACTATCAGCATGTAAAGCGTTGGGCAGAAAAAATTGCCGAACGTCCTGCTGTCAAACGTGCAGTAAGCTTAGTGCTTGAGCCCATTGTTTAATGTAGGCAGTCTATAAAATAGTATTAGCTCATTGTTATAAACAAGCAGTCTAATAAAAAGGTTAATAAGGGATTCTCTTATTAACCTTTTTGTTTTCAGAATATCTATAATTCTAAATACAAATATAGTTATATTCAAATAGAGTTATAATTCGTTATTTACATAATGGTACATTAGTACAACAGATAGAAACATTGGTACGTTAAGATAACAGCCACCACCTTAATAGGCTGGTGTTTATATTTCTTCTATTAGTGAGTAAAAATTATGAAGAATAATAATCTTAAGGGTAGAGCATTAGTGTTATTGAATAAGGCTAGTCATAATAGCCAACATAATGTTGAAGCACTTGAACTGTTAAAAAACAGCGCTTATTTTAAAAAAAATGTTATAAAAATTAAAAAGACGTCAGTATTTATGCCAAAGAAGCTCTTATTACCTATATTTGCAGCAATCAGCAGCGCTTTATTTAGTGCTGCGAGTATTGCTAGCACGCCCGTTAATTTTAATAGTCAAGATTGGCAAGTCGCTTGTGACAACACCCTTACTTGCCGGCTGGCAGGCTATCAATCAGATAACAATAACGAGCTGCCTGTTTCTTTATTACTGGTACGCCGTGCAGGTGCGAATGCGACGGTCGATGGACAGGTTAAACTTGGCGGTGCTAAAGAAAGCGCCGCCAAGGCATTGATGCAATTGGGCAATCGCCATCGGATATCGTTGTTTATTAATGATAAAGATTATGGCGAAACCAGACCTTTCTCAGCTACAGCAGGCTATGCAGAACTTACCTCTGCGCAAGTAACAGCGCTATTAGAGGCATTGACAAAATCAAGCAAGATTGAGCTGGTTATCCGCAATGCACGCTGGCAGTTATCCGACAAGGGTTCAAATGCGGTCATGCTCAAAGCCGATGAAGCGCAGGGTCGAGTTGGTACGTCGAGTGCCTTTATCCGTACTAATAGCCCCACTAAGCCTAATAGCAGCGTCTTAGCACCGAAGGCTATACCGTCGATACAGCTGGTAACGCCTAATCCTAAGGCCACTTCTAGCAGTAAGAAAAAATTTGCTATGCGCTCTTCTCAGTTATCAAAGATAATGAAAAGCACCATAAGCGACGTAGATACTAATTGCCCAAACTTATCTGATAACTCACCGTGGCGCGTTAGTCGCCTAAATAGCAGACAATTACTTGCACAACATGACTGCTGGGCAGGCGCTTATAATACCGGTATGGGTGTCTGGGTACTCAATGACAGTGAACCTTACAAACCTACATTAGTGACGACTGGTGCAACAGACTATAGTAGTGGCAAAATAACGTCTGTACAAAAGGGTCGTGGTATTGGTGACTGCATATATAAAGCTGAATGGATATGGACCGGCAAAGACTTTGAAAAGAGTCATGAAAGTACCACTGGACTATGCCGCATGATTGAAGCGGGCGGTGCGTGGCAACTGCCAACCCATGTCACTGACGTTAAAATTTCACGTTAACACCTGACTTGTTTGATAAGCTGCATTTAGTATGCGTTATTAGCAAAGTATTGCTTCATACGTCCTATTTTACTGCTTCCTTTAATAAGAAATAGGAAAATAGCTACCGATTGCAGTTTTGTTGTGCTATAATGCGTCGCCACGTTAGCTTAGACTAATGTGAATTATGAGATTGATAACATCGCCTGCGATTTTGGGTCTAGGATGACCGAAAGTAATTGTTGCCGATGATTTTGTGTACTTAAATAATCTTATTATTTTTGACTCATATCTTATCTACTGACCCTTGTATGGGCTAGATTGGTTGTTATTTGCGGTTATCTGCTTTGGACAAAGTATTGATAATGCGCTTCTATCAAGCAAGGATAAGACACTCGGCACTACCACCAAAATACGTCAGACAGCACGAACGCTTTTATATAATATTGACAAGCCTTATTGGCTTGGCATTTGATTATCATGATTTTGATAATTATTTTATATGGGTGACGTGATGAACGGTTATCAGTGGTATGCATCAAGCTTGCTGAATTTACAGCGGCTTATACTTACCAAGGATTCTCATGACTGATATCTTATCTGCAATCGCCGCTGAAAACGGCATTATCGAAAGCACTGATACCCCAAATACTGCTACTAATAACATTGATACTAACAATCAAGCGGTCAATACTGACGCTACTGATGAAAATCAAGTTACTTTTACTGATCTAAACATTGCCAAGCCGATTCTTACCGCGCTTGAGCGCAGTGGCTACACCAATCCAACACCTATTCAAGCACAAGCGATCCCTTTTGCATTAGAAGGTCGTGATCTTTTATTGTCTGCGCAAACGGGTAGTGGTAAAACGGCTGCTTTCGTTATCCCAGTACTTGACCGCTTAAGCCGTGCGACTAGCTTTGACAAATTGACTAAAGCCCTTATCCTAACGCCAACGCGTGAACTTGCTCAGCAAGTACATGATAGCGTACGCACTTATTCTAAAGACATGCGCGGTCTATTTTGCGTACCTTTAGTTGGCGGCGCACCATACAACGGTCAGATCACTGCTTTGAAAAAAGGTGTACAAGTTATCGTTGCAACACCAGGTCGTTTACTTGACCATATCAATGCGGGTCGCGTTGACTTATCAACCCTTGAAATATTGGTACTTGACGAAGCTGACCGTATGCTAGACATGGGTTTTGCTGATGACATCAGCGACATTCTACGTGCAGCACCTACTGATCGTCAGACGATTATGTGTTCAGCAACGTGGGATGGCCCTGTCGGCAAAATCGCTGCAAGCTTCACAAAAAACCCTGAGCGTGTTTCAATTAAAGTTGAATCAGCACATATCGAAGAAAAAGTGTATTACTGTGATGATTTCGATCACAAAAACCGTTTGCTTGACAAAATTGTTTGCGATAGAGATATGGAGCAGGTCATTATCTTTGCTGCGACCAAACGTAGTACTGAAAAGCTCGCAAAACAGCTACAAGAAGATGGTCATAAAGCCAGTTTCCTACATGGCGATTTGCCACAAAGCAAGCGTAACCGCATTGTTCAAGACCTCCGTAATGGTAAATGCAAAATCTTGGTAGCAACTGACGTTGCTGCTCGTGGTTTAGACGTGCCAGCACTATCGCACGTAATCAACTATGACTTACCACGTCAAACTGAAGATTACGTCCATCGTATCGGTCGTTGTGGTCGTGCCGGTCGTACTGGTATCGCCATCAGCCTATGTAGCATGGATGATCGTCCACAACTTAACGCGATCAACCGTTATTTAGATCGCAAAATGGAAGTATGTGTCATTGAAGGCATGGAGCCTAAGAAAACTTACGTTCCTAGCGACAATAAAGGCAGTCCTCGCGGCCGTGGCCGTGGTCGCTCTAGTGGCGGCGGTAATGGTCAAGGTCGTGGTCGCTCAAGCGGTGGCTATCAAGGTAATCCTGCTAATGCTCGTGGTCGTTCAAGTGACAGCGCTCCAGCCGGTCAACGCGCAAGCAATGACAGCGGTTATCAAGGTAAGCCACGTGACGCATCTGGCAAACCAAACGAGCGTTCAGGTGGCAAGCCGTATCAAGGCAAGCGTACTGGTGCTCCTAGCCGCGGCGATAGCACTGGCGTTCCACGTGGTGAGCGTGCTGCAACAGGTCGTGGCCAAGGTCGTCCTACTGGCCGTTCAGGTTCAGGCAATAGCCAAGGCGGCCGTCCTACTGGCGGTAACCGTAACAAAAACTCGTAATAAGCTAGCATTGATGGGCTAGGACAATTCTAGCTACCTCAATTACTAACAATGAGTTCGAAATAAAAAAGCCAGATACTTGTTATCTGGCTTTTTTGTGGCTGACGGTCTTGTATCGACCATCGGATAGAATATGACTTGTTTGACAGGATTAAACTTAACTCTGTATTCGATAGTTGCTTGCACGTCTTTTTTGCCTTGTCTATACTGACAAGCTTTTATTCATCGTGTGCTGCGGAGCCATTTGATGCCCGATATTTCTCATTTAGCAATTGATAGTCTGCCCTTAGCATTTGGCATCATTATGGCCATTATCGGTTTGGTATTTTATACCCAAGGATTGCCTAGTAAGTTTTGGCGACGGTTTTATGCGGTATTACCAGGTATCGTGCTGTGCTGCTTTATCCCTGCAACGCTGAACAGTTTAGGCGTCTTCGCTGATGGTATAGGCTCACAAATTTATGGCTTTACTGCCACTTATCTGTTGCCAGCAAGCTTACTGCTGATGACTTTATCAATGGACGTCCCTAAGATACTGGGTTTAGGCTGGAAAGCAATTGCGATGTTCTTCGCTGCCAGTATTGCTATTGTTATTAGTGGTCCTATTAGCTTAGGCATTGCTAAATGGGTGTCACCCGAGATGTTTACCGATGATACGCTGTGGCGTGGGTTCTCAGCAGTGGCGGGTAGTTGGATTGGCGGGGCTGCAAACCAAGCGGCGATGAAAGAGCTGTTTGGCGTCAGCGATGATTTATTTGGCATGATGATCTTGGTCGATACCACCAATGCTTCACTATGGCTGCTAGCTATATTAGTCATGGCAAAACACAGCGCTAAGATAGATAAGTTTTTACGGGCGGATAGCAGTAGCATTGATAAAGTCATCGCTGCCGTTGAAAGCTATGAGCGTGATAATGCGCGTCCAGCCACGCTTAATGATTTGATGGTAATGTTTGGTTTGTGCTTTGCGATGGTCGGGGTAGCACATTTCGCAGGCGGGCAGATTGCAGGGTTCTTTGCGCCCTATAGCTGGGCAGTACAATATAGCTTTGCCAGCGCGTTCTTTTGGATGGTTGTGATTATTACTTTAATCGGTGTCGTCTTTTCCTTTACCAAAATCCGTAGGCTTGATCATGTTGGTGCCTCCAAAATCGGTACTGTTTTTATCTTTGTACTCATTGCTGCCATCGGTATGCAAATCAATCTAGCGGGTATTGTCTCACAGTGGCGACTCCTGTTAATTGGTCTGCTATGGATGAGTATCCATGTGGTGCTAATATTTATTGTCGCTAGAATCATTCGGGCGCCTTTCTTCTTTTTAGCAGTCGGCTCCAATGCCAACACGGGCGGTGCCTCATCCGCGCCTATCGTTGCAACGGCGTTCCATCCATCGCTTGCGCCAGTTGGTGTGTTTTTAGGAATTCTTGGTTATGCGGTGGGTACTTTTGGCGGTTATATTAGTACGCAGTTAATGCGTTTGGTAGTCTCTTAGGAACGTACTGCTTCCCATTATTAAATGTTTTCTATTAAGTTATTTGTAAATATAAATCCGCACTAGTCATAAGCTGCTGCGGATTTTTTGTCTTTTTGAGTTTGGTATTAAGTTTTTTATATTAAGTATCATTTTGTCTCACTGTGCTAGTGATAGGTAAACCTAGCCGAGGTCTTTAGCCTTGATATGTTAACCTTTTTAAAATTTTATAATAAAAATGAATAGGAATAATAATTTTATGACCCAAACTAAAACCACTTCTAGCTATTTTAATAATAACTTTAATAACAGCGCTATTAATAATACCTCTCACAACTACATTCAGGTGAGGGGCGCTCGCGTTCATAATCTCAAAAATGTGGATGTTGATTTACCGCGCAATGCGTTGGTAGTCTTTACTGGTATATCCGGCTCAGGAAAGTCATCTTTAGCCTTTGGCACCTTATTTGCTGAGTCACAACGACGCTACCTTGATTCCGTATCGCCTTATGCAAGACGACTCATTGACCAAGTTGATGAGCCTGACGTCGATGCGATAGAAGGCTTGCCGCCAGCAGTTGCTCTGAAGCAGCAACGTGGGTCGCCTTCGGTGCGTTCATCCGTGGGTAGTGTCACGACGATTTCGAACGGTCTACGCATGCTGTACTCACGAGCGGGAGAGTATCCAGCAGATCAAGAGATGCTATACGCGGATGCGTTTTCTCCCAATACGCCAGAAGGTGCTTGTCCGACTTGTTCAGGTATCGGCCGCGTGTTTGAAGTCACCGAACAGCTAATGGTGCCTGATGATACCAAGACCATTCGTGAGCGTGCTATTGCGGCATGGCCACCAGCTTGGCAAGGTCAAAATCTAAGTCGTATATTAACGACGCTTGGCTATGATATTGATAAGCCTTGGAGCACACTACCAAAGAAAACTCGTAACTGGATTTTGTTTACTGATGATACGCCAACAGTGCCTGTTTATCCTGAATACGATATTGAGCAAACGCGCGAGGCGATTGAAAAAGGCGAAAAGCCCAACTATATGGGCACCTTTACCAGTGCAAAAAACTTCATTTTGCATTCTTTTGCTAATACTCAAAGCCCGCGTACCAAAAAGCGTGTCTCACAGTTTATGCAGATCTCTGAGTGTCCAGAATGCCACGGTAAGAAGCTTAAAAAGGAATCACTATCAGTCAAATTTTCAGGACTAGATATTGGCGAGCTATCCCAATTAACCCTCACCGAACTGGCGCTGAAATTGGAAGATGCTGCCAATAGAATCCCTAACGATAGTATGCCAAACCGTGAAAAAGCTATCGTTGCTCAGCGTATTGCCAGTGATATTCTTGCTCGTGTTGAAGCATTGACAAGACTGGGGCTAGGGTATCTATCACTTGGACGCACCACACCAACTTTGTCTCCTGGCGAGTTGCAACGTTTACGATTGGCAACGCAAATCCGCTCGCAGCTTTTTGGTGTCGTCTATGTCCTTGATGAGCCGTCCGCTGGTCTACATCCTGCGGATACTCAAGCACTGCTAGGTGCGTTGGATGAGCTAATAGCAGCTGGTAACTCTTTATTTGTCGTTGAGCATGATGTTAGCGTTATCAGGCATGCCGACTGGGTGGTAGATGTCGGGCCAAAGGCTGGCACGCATGGTGGCGAGATTGTTTATAGTGGACCTGTAGATGGCTTACGTGACGTTGCCCAGTCACATACTGGTCAATATCTATTTACTAATAGTTCTATAGTGAAGTCAAAATCAGATATCAGACGACCAACAGCTTGGCTCAAGCTTGCGGATATTGAACAAAACAATATCCAAGGGTTAGACGTTGAGTTTCCGCTAGGTGTGATGACCAGTGTCACTGGCGTATCCGGCTCAGGTAAATCAAGCCTAGTCAGTCAGTCATTGGTTGAGCTAGTGAATGAAGCGCTGGGACAAAAATCTGTCGTAGAAGCACCAACTGACGAAGCAGGTTTACTTGAACAAGAGTTTGAGACGGCAGTAGGTGGAAGAATCGTTGCTGGCATGTACAAAGTACGTCGCCTGATTAACATTAATCAAAAAGCGATTGGGCGTACACCGCGCTCAAATCTTGCTACTTATACAGGCCTGTTCGATGACGTCCGTAAATTGTTTGCGGCAACGGAACAAGCAAAAGCACACGGTTATGATGCCGGTCGCTTTTCATTTAACACCGTAAAGGGACGCTGTCCAAATTGTGAAGGTTTAGGGTTTGTCAGTGTTGAGCTGTTATTTTTGCCTAGTGTTTATGCGCCATGCCAAGTTTGTCATGGTCAACGCTATGATGATGAAACATTAGCAATCACTTATCGAGGTAAAAACATCGCTGAAGTGCTTAATTTAACAGTTGAAACAGCCTATGAGTTCTTTGTAGATGAAGCATCAATCTTGCGCGCCTTAGATGCTTTATTACAAGTAGGTCTCGGATATTTACGTCTTGGTCAGCCCGCGACTGAGTTATCAGGTGGCGAAGCTCAACGTATTAAGCTTGCGACCGAACTTCAGCGCGTACAACGAGGCGATACCCTTTATATATTGGACGAGCCAACCACAGGACTACATCCTGCCGATGTATCCATGCTGATGACACAGTTAAATGGGCTTGTTGATGCTGGTAATACGGTCATTATGGTTGAGCACGATATGCAAGTAGCCAGCAATAGCGACTGGATTATTGATATCGGACCAGGGGCAGGGGATGAGGGCGGACTGATTGTCGCTCAAGGCAAACCTGATGATGTCGCAAAATCAAAGGTTAGCCGAACGGCACCGTTTCTATTGGTGTAGCGTTATTCGCTGAAGCATATAATGGTTGGTAGGCTATGACTTAATGGAAATATCACATGACATTATGACATTATGACATTATGACATTATGACATTGTCATATAAATAAAAAGGCAGTTGTCGCAAAATTTGCGACAACTTCCGCTGATGGTAAAACCTATCGAGTAGGGCATTATAATCTCGATGTCATTATTTCAGTCGGTTATGGTAACGAACGCAGCGCTCACACAATTATGTTAAACTCTTTTATGCAAATATCCTCCTAACCACTGTAAAAATTCATCGCTTGTTGTTGATACATTTAGGCGCAGATGGGTTGAGGTGCGGGCATCTGGATAAAATAATTGCCCCGGTGCGACCAGCCAGCCTTCTTTATAGGCATCTAGTGCTAGCTGGCTCGTATCCTGCCCCGTGTCTACCCAAACAAAGAGACCTGCTTGTGTATGCTCAGGATAGGTAAGTCCTATATTTGGTAATGCTTTTCGCATTCTTTCATGAGCGCTATATAAATGCTGCTGTACTCTTTTAATCTGCCGACGATACTCACCATGCGTCCATAAATGATGACAAACCCGTTCGCCAAATTCTGGCGTGTTTGAATTGCTTAAGGTTTTAATACGCAATACATCATCAATATAGTTATCAGGACAGACTAACATGCCGACACGCCAGCCAGACGCCATCGATTTTGAAAATCCTGTCGCATAAAAAACCCGCTCGAACTGATCAAGAGTGGCATAGCGCAATACTTGACCACCCGGCACAAATGCAGCGTATAAATCATCCTCAAAAATATAAGCATCGTACTCATGAATGAGATTGAGCACTTGATGTGCGCGAGCAGGATGCAGGTTACAAGAGGTCGGATTATGCAGCACGCTATTGGTCAGATACAACTTAGGGCGATGCGCCGCAAACAGCTTTTGCATCTGCTCAATATTAGGCCCTTGATGGTCACGTTCTACAGAGACGACGTTTAATCCTTGTTGTTGCAGGCAGCTTGATAGCCAATACCAGCCCGGCCCATCAACGACCACCGTATCTCCAGCTTGAGTAAGCAGCCGCGCAACCATGGTCACGGCTTGTGATACCCCAGCTGTAGTAATCACATGGTCAGTATGAGTTTGCAAGCCTAGCGTATGCAGATGTTGGACCAGCTGCTGACGCAGCGGCAGATAGCCATGAACATTACCATAGTCATAAATAAAGCTATCGGCTTGCTGGGTTACCTGCCGTATGGCCCATTCCATCTTCTCATTACGTACCCAGTCTCTCGGTAGTGTTCCCACCCCCGGCGAGCGATTATGCGGGATATCACTAAAGACTTGCTGTATCAGCCAGCGCGTATCTATTACTGGGCGCTTAAAAACCTTTCTTTTATCATCATTCGGCTGAACTAAACTTGCTTGCGTATTGACATAATAGCCCGAGCTGGGCTTAGCGATTAGTACACTGGTAGCCACCAATTGCTCATAAGCCTGTACCACCGTAAAGCTTGATATATGTAATAATTTCGCTAACTTTCGCACCGAGGGTACGCGCTGATTGGGCAGGTAAATTTGCCAGTCAATACGCTGCTGTATCCATTCAGCGACGGCAGCGGTCTTAGTTAAATTGGGATTGAGCGTATAGGTTTCGACCATAATGAATGTGCTTATCTCTTCAATGTAATGATTGATTGTTACGTTAAAACCAACTATACACTTTGTTCATCATCAGTGAAACTGTATCGGGTCTGTTATGGTTATTTAAATTATAGTTGGTTCTTCTAATTCAAAAATCAATAACAACTAAGAACTAAGAACTAAGAACTAATAATAGCTATTCTAGGATAAGCATATGACCCCTTTACATATCGCATTAGCAGTACTGGTTACCTTTATTTGGGGCGTGAACTTCACCTTTATTGCGTGGGCGCTCGAAAGCTTTCCACCACTCATGCTCACTGCTCTACGTTTTTTCTTTACCGCTGTGCCACTGGTTTTTTTCCTCAAGCCGCCCAAATTTAACCGTACGCTATTTATCTATGCCATCGGCACCTTTGTCATGCAGTATGCTTTTGTATTTACTGCCATGCATTTGGGTGCATCGGCAGGGTTAACGGCACTACTGCTACAAGTTCAGATATTCATCACGGTATTACTGGCATATGTCATATTGGGTGAGGCAGTGAGTCGTATGCAGATAACTGGTATGTTAGTCGGCGTACTAGGACTGGGCGTAATCGCGCTGAACCTTGGCGGTGATATGCCTTTGATAGGGTTTATCTGTATCTTGATTGCGGCAATCGGTTGGAGCTTTGGCAACATTGCCTCCAAGCAGGCATCAAAGCAAGCCGTCATAAAAGTTACTCAGCAAAGATCTGGCGTGTCACTTGTTTCGACTAGCACTGGGAAAAATAAAGCATCCGCGTTGTCTGCTCTAGCTTTAGTGGTATGGGGCGGTCTGATTGCTTGTGTGATTTTGATCTTATCTTCTCTTATATTTGAGACTGACGCATGGCAATTGGCGACGTTTACGCAAGCATCACTCAAGTCTTGGCTGTCGCTTGGGTTTATCGTGTACATCTCAACCCTTGTTGGTTTTGCACTGTGGGTGCATCTGCTTAGTCAAAATATTGCGTCTAAAGTTGTGCCTTTTGCCTTATTAGTGCCGGTATTCGGTATGATCACTTCCGTACTGCTTCTAGGGGAAGTGGTAACGTGGTGGAAGATGCTGGCGATGATGTTGATCTTGTCAGGATTATTACTGGCAAATGTAAAGATACGGCTGGGAAGAAAGACAGCTAAGATCTAAAATACTTACCGGCATCTAAAGTACAAGAAATTGAATTGGGGCTGGCTTAGTGATATTAGGAGTATTAAGTATATTAAGTATTAGGCCGTGTCCTCAATTCAATCTATAGACCTCTAAATGGGCTAAGAATGGCTAAATTTTTATGACCATTTTCAAAACGAGGACACGTTTTAAAATAAGGACACGCCCTAGTAAAAATGCCAAAAAATAAACGCTTAATAATTAAAAAAAACATTACTAAATCAATCTACTATTAAAACTTAATTTAGCCATTAATTTAATTCTAAAACTCTAATACCTAAGCTATTATGACAACCTTGTCACTAGTACTTGACTGTATAGGTTTTCATAGCCGCCACCCATTCGTACGCCGCGCACAGGGGCAGCATCTAAGTAATCCCGACCAATGGCTACGTACACATGAGAGCTCGGCTGAAACAACTGATTTGAGATATCGAAGACATACCAGTAGCCCTCTAGCCAAACCTCCGCCCAAGCATGACTGGCCATGTGATTCTCGGTGTCATCATATAGATAGCCGGACACATAACGAGCAGGGATTTTCTGATCTCTTAAGCAGCTCAAAAATACATGAGTATGGTCTTGGCACACACCTGCACCAGTCTCAAACGCTTCAGCCGCCGTTGTTCCGACATGGGTCATATCTTTTATGAAGGGCATTTTGGTTATAAGGTCAGCTGCCATCGCCTTTAGGCTATCTTGAGAGGGGTCTTTTAGATAAGGCGCGGCAAATTCGCGCATTGCCTCTGAGCATTTGGTCAAGGGAGTTTGTACGGTAAATAGTAAGTAGGGGACGTTATCCATATCCTCTAAACGCTCAGTATCGGTATTGATTTCAACGATACCTGACGCCTGCATTTGTAGGTTATTATGGGCTTCATTACGGCTGAGGGTCAGCCAATCGTTGCCGAAGCCATCTTTTTGACTGGTGGCTACCTTTGGCAGCATAACGTCCCAGCGATGTATGACTTGGTGCGGTAGTTGCATCGGAGTCATGCGAATATACTGCACGCTGCGCTGCGCCAGCTCGTCATAATAATAATTGGTTTGGTGGCTGATTTGAAGTTTCATAATATCATCCTTTTGTCGTGCTTATTATCTGGATTGCTATCTGGTCTATTGTCTTATCGAACCTTCTGATGACTTGTACTTGTTAGAGATTTTTTTAAACACCCTGCCGCAGTATGATGTTGAACTCTTTACTTATTAGCTTAAAGTCACTAAATCGCTTTGATTTGATCATCTGGTTGGTCAAGCGCGTCAGCTCGCGCCATCGGGTGTTCTCTGGTAGCTCATTGATCCAATGTTTGAACTCAAGACTGGCTGTCATTGAGTCCTCATCTAATAAAACAGCACGTTCCAGCTGCTCAAAGTGTCGCCCTAATTGCCAAAAACAAGTCACTGTCGCATGCTCTTGTTTCATAGCAGCATTACAGGCATATAGTTGTAAGGTAGCTGCCCGATAAGTGCCAGCGCTTGAGAGACGCTTGATCAAGTTATACAGCTCAGCAGTGTCTTTACCAATAACACCTTTGGCCTCTTGAACATTGGTCTCAATAGACTGAACCACGTTAGGAATTCTTTTTTGTGCCAAATCAGTGATCATCTGCGCTTTCATAGTTTTTAGCGACTCATCTGCATCTACCTCAAAGCCTAAATGGCTGATTAAATGCTGTACTTGTGACTTTTTGAGATCGCCTTTGATCAGCTGCTTCATCATATTGTCATAATAATAGAGCCTCTCACTATATCTACCCAGCCATATCAGATGGCTGGCGGTGGATAACAGCAGTATCATAGGGGCATCATCTAAATGCTCATAGCCTGCTTCTGTAGGCTGTACACGATCATAATAGTTGGCGTGATCAGTACTGGTCTCTAGTGACGAATGACTAGATGCAGGAAATTTGTGGTTATTGACACTATCAACACTTAAATTACTTTCATCTAAATTACTGTCATCAACGACCCAAGTGTCTTTGATGCCGCCACCTTGCGATGAGTTGACTACTAGTGAACCTTCGACCATTGCGACGCGAGTTAAGCCGCCCGGTACAATATCCACTGAACCATCTCCATGACTGAGTATGAATGGACGCAGATCAATGTGACGTGGCGCAATGCCATCGCTGACAGCAGTAGGATTGGTTGACAGCGCAATCGTTGGTTGGGCAATGAAGCCAGCTGGATTATCCAGTAAACGCTTACGGTAGTCCTCAATCTCTTGTTTGCTCGAGGTTGGCCCTATTAGCATCCCGTATCCGCCTGAACCTTGGGTTTCTTTAACCACTAGCTTGTCTAGATTATCAAGCACATATTTAAGCTCATCAGGCTTGCGGCATTGATAAGTTTCGATATTAGGAAGAATAGGATCTTCATCTAAGTAGAACTTAATCATATCCGGTACAAATGGGTATAGACTCTTATCATCTGCAACGCCAGTTCCGGGAGCATTGACGATGACCACATTGCCTGCTCGATAGGCACTCATCAGCCCTGATACGCCCAATATAGAATTGGATTGAAATGCTAGTGGATCAATATAAGGATCATCAATACGCCGGTAAATGACATCGACTTGCACTTTACCGCGAATACCTTGCATGTAGACTTTACTGTCTTCAACCACTAAATCATAGCCATGTACTAAAGGTACATTCATCTCGTGCGCTAAAAAAGCATGCTCATAATAAGCACTGTTAAAACGCCCTGGCGTTAAGATAACAATCTGTGGATCATATTTACTAATAGCACTGGCAAGACATTTTTTGAGACGTTGCGGGTAATCACTGATGCCCAGAATAGGGGTATGGCTGAACATATCAGACAATAGGGTCTCTGATATGGTACGACTCTCAAGCATGTAAGAGACGCCAGAAGGCGTGCGCAGGTTGTCTTCTAATACACAAAACCTACCGGTCTCATCGCGGATTAAATCGATGCCACTAATATGCGAATAGATAGGTTTGTCCAGCTCAATACCCATCATCCAAGGCTCATAGCAGCCGCTGGCATAAACGTAGCTAGCAGGTACGATACCGGCCTTCATAATAGCTTGGTCATGATAGATATCATGCAAAAAGGCATTGAGTGCGGTAATACGTTGCTTACAACCAGCCTCTATCTGTTGCCATTCACTGGCAGCGATGATGCGAGGGATAATATCAAACGGTATCATGCGCTCAATATTTTTAGCATCGCTATAGACCGTAAAGGTGACACCTTTGCGGTAAAAGATATTTTCGGCTTGCTCATTTAGATGGTTAAGAGCGTCGATGTTAATGTTGTCGAGCCAATTGCCAACGGCTTGCGCAACAGGTCGATATTGACCTTTGCTAGTTTGCAACTCATCAAAACTTTGCAGCTTTTTTGTGGCTTTTTGTGAGGTGTCTTTAACGGTGGTCTTGGTGGTAGAAGTGGTTTGACTTTGACTTTGATTTTGATTTTGAGCCTGATTTTGGCTTTGAGATTGAGATGACTTTTTATTCATAAATACCTCACGCATCCTTGGTAAAGTTATTAATTACGATTAACAGCCTGGCCATTTGACTATAAAATAAATAAATGGGCAGGCTGGCAGGTGTAATGAGTACAATACGTCCAATGTATTGGCTATGCCTTCTGTTAACTATACAACGTCTATAGGGCAATGCACAACAAGCGTTAGATAATGGGGCCCCAAGATAATGGGTTTCCATAAAAGTTATGCCAATAAGAGTCATGAAAAATAGCTAGAAGTAAATAAAAGAGGGAAGAAAGTGCTATGAAGAATCGCCGCCAATTTTTAACATTAGCTGCCATCGGTGTTTTTGTCGTCATGAGCACTAGCGGTTGTAGTGACACGCCAAATCAAATCGTCTTGCCAGCGGATAGTAAAGTCATCGCGCTAGGCGATTCGCTTACTTATGGCTATGGCGCTAGTCCCGAGAACGCTTATCCTATGGTATTAGCAGAGCTGAGTCAGTGGAAGGTTATTAATGCTGGCGTGAACGGTGATACATCAGCAGCGGTACTTGCCCGTATAGAAGATATCACCGCACAAAATCCTGATTTAGTATTGATTGGTGTTGGCGGCAACGATGTATTACGTCGCGTTCAGTCTGAAACGACTCGCGCTAATATTACCGAAACTATCGGTAAGCTTAAGTCAGCAAATATTCTTGTGGTACTTATCGCGCAACCACACTTTAGTGCCAGCGCATTATTTGGTAGGGCTAGTGACAATCCTATTTATGAGGATATTGCTAAATTGGAGCATGTACCGTTATATGCTAGCGGTTGGTCAAAGGTGCTGTCTGACGACACGCTTAAGTCTGATCAAATTCATGCGAACAGCGCTGATTATCGAAATTTTGCTGAAGGCTTGTATGACTATCTACAGGAGGAGGGCGTGGCTCAGTAATAAAACCTCTAGACAATATTCTAAAAACGCTACGGTATTGCTGATATCAATTTTTCGTAGCCTCTGTCTGCGCAGGCATAGTAAGCAAGAAAAATTGATATCAGCAGTGCGTGATGTATCGATATTACTTTTCACTCACTATATGTAATACAGTCAACAAAAATATTAAACAAGATCTCATCAAGGTATTATTGATAAGCAAAAAAATAGAGAGCCTGTTAGCCAAGCTCTCTATACTCTCTATACTCTCTATACTCTCTATACTCTCTATTACTTTTGATAGTTACTGCTTTAACTCATTGGGTTAGAGCTACATCACTACCACCAAACCTTCATCTGGGCCAATCTTGCCATCACAGACCTCTTGGTAAATGTTAGCTAGACCATTCAGACCATCCAGCTCTTTGATTTTGAGCCAAGGGGTCGTTTTTGCCGCGCTTTTCATCATATAGCTCATCGAGCGTTTATTAAACTCATCAAAGCCCCATTCCTTCATGCGTTGCTGCATGTGGCTGGGTGCAAAAAATTGATGGCTACGTTCTTTAATAATGCCATCAGCGCCTCGCGATTCATCCCAGTGGGTTAAGCCCACATTACTGGTATAGCGCATATTATCACCTAGATGCGTATGCAGTCGGCTGAGCAAATCAGCATTGGCCGACATGTCTACGATGACCGTCGGCTTACTTGCATCAATCTGCTCAAGGTTGTCATAGCTTAAAACGCTATCATAGGCATTCATTGAGTTGACAAAGTCTAAATGGTAATCTGATGTGAGACCGATGATGTGCGGTGCGTCTTTATCATCAGTTAGACCGTAGGCCAAGCCCGTACTAGTCTTACTAGAAGCACTGATAATCACCACTTGTTCAGCGCCAAACCAATCATTGCTCTTTAGTAGATCATATAAACAAAAGGAAGCCATATGTAATGGAAACAATAGCATACGCTGCTTGTCATTAGCTTTGTCATAACCGGGTTCATGCTTTACCCGTTGATACATATTATAGGTAGGTGGTAGCTGGGCACGATGCGCACTGCCATCGGTTAATCCCATGGGCGTAATTTTCGTCGGTTTTAGCACTAGATCATTGGCTGGCGGGAAGTAACCAAAGAGCCGTTCACCCACTGGCAACTCAGTATTATTTGATTCGATCACATCAGCAAAACCCCACACTGGAATAATGCCCCATTTTTTGGCATCTTCGGCATGTGGTGGGAAAAACTGCCAATATTGTAATTGATCGCCCATTGCCGCATAGGTAATGTTGTTGGCAGTAAAGGCAAAGCGGTCGACTTTAACTAAGACTTCGCTATTGCCAACCGTGCTGATCGGTGCTTGTATTAAACGACTTTGGGTTATATCTTCTTTATTGGTTTGAAATTCTTGCATTGTTATCCCCTCAAAATTTGACTATTTGAAAGCTAAATTAGCAAAGTTAATGATAGCGCTGTGTAATATGATGTTGTGTAAAATAGGCAATTACCTGAAAAAGGACAAACAGCATGTTCAACATAATAAAAGACTGGCGCGAGCAGCGTGTATTGGACAATAGCGAATTTACCAACGCTGACTGGATACAAGCTGCCGAGCGCATTGTGATATTGGATAGACTAAACGAGGATGAGATGAGCCGACTGTTTGAGCTGGCGACGTTGTTTTTGGCTGATAAATCTATTACTGGTGCGCAAGGCTTTGAAATTACTGATACTGTCAGGCAGTCTATCGCCTTGCAGGCTTGTCTACCTATCTTAAACCTAAGCCTTGAGTGGTACGCTGGCTGGTCATCAATCATAATTTATCCTGGTTCATACACTAGCGAAAGCACCAGTATTGACGAGTTCGGTATCGTTCATGAGGGTCACCAACATCGTAGTGGGGAGGCGTGGCTGCGCGGGCCTGTCATTCTGTCATGGAAGGATGCCAAGCATTCAGGCGAGCGTAATGGTCATAATGTCGTCATCCATGAGTTTGTACATAAGCTCGATATGCTTAATGGTAGCGCCAACGGCTTTCCGCCACTGCAACCGGATATGGATCCGACTCGGTGGACTGAGATTATGACGCGAGATTTTGAAGACTTTCAAACCCATCGTAAGTCAGGACTGGATCGCTATGGCACTATCAATCCGGCTGAGTTTTTTGCCGTGCTAAGCGAAGTGTTTTTTGAGACACCGCAAAAGCTAGTTGATGCTTATCCTGACATTTACGACATTATGGTTAAGTTTTTTCGTCAAAAGCCACTTGAGCCAAAATCATAAATATTAATTATGACATTCATCTATTTATATCAAAAAGTAAATATATACCTATATAAGTGATAATCATATAAACAAACAAAAGGGCAGTACATCACATACAATGTACCGCCCTTTTATTTATAATATTACCTGCTAAATAAAATATTTAAATTATATTTTTGCTTACAGTTATACCGTCCATCTGTCATTAATAATCCCAACCAAATACCGTTTGCCTTGATAATCATCAAATACCAAACGCATACCACGCCAGTCTATACCATCGTATTCGTCAGAGCCTTTATAATAAAAATCAACCACATCTGATTTCGGATAAGCCTCATTGACGTTGTTAATCATATTACCTCTAGATTCAAAGGTATTGACTGTTATGCGTGCGTTATTATATTTTTTACCATCAATCCAAGTATCTAAATATTCCGGTAACGGCACTACCAATGCCTCGCCAACACCATCCAATTCACCCCAAGTAAAGCGAACTTTTGATTGATTTAGATATTGAACGAATTGCTCGCGACTAAAGACTTTATCTTTGTTTAAATGCACATAAGCATACATCGAAAAACGTACGCCACGAGTTGGGTGAATATGATTGGTGATACTGGCATAGTCTTTAGTCGCCAAAGCCTGCTGAATATCTAATGCTTGCTGTGTAAGAGTTTGCTGGCTAGTCTGAGGTTTGACTGATGGTTTTATAGGGTTTTTTTCTGATACCTTTATCGGTATGTTTACGGGTACTGACGCTTCATTATTCTGACCGCTATTAGAAGTCACAGGCTTGGTTTCTGTTTCAGTAATTTCTACTTCAGGCGTTGCTGAAAACTGACAGCCTGTTGTCATAAACAGAAGCGCCAAACAGCTACCAACAGCAAGTTTATGGTGAATTAGCATTGTCATGAAGGGCTCCTTGCTGTTGTCATATGAAGAAAATTAAGTAAAGAATACGGAGTTATTCATATTGAATAAAAAATAGTATTGACTTGATATGGATGTAACTATGCTTATTAGTATAATAAGGATAAGTTAGCAAGATTTATAATAACACTGTGTAATATGTTGTTTATAACGTATAGCCAAATGGTAGTTCAAAGAACAATATAAGCGAATTCTAAACCAGACTGATACGAGAATACAGCAAAGCAATAAGAGGGATATGATGTAATAACTTGTAACACTTATCCTATTAAAGCTCGTAGAGAACACCATGCAAACATTAAAATCATACGCATTATTACTGACAATGGGATTTCTTGCCGTCAATACTGCTATAGCGGATGCACCAGATACTAAGCAGACGCATGCTGCAATGAAAGTCGCTACTATTAAGAAAATGTATCAGCAGGACGTGAGCAATCAGGGAATGGATTATCCTGTGGTGCTAGAGCAATATGGTAATCAAGAACTGCAAGCAGCTATGAAGCTTGAGCGAGATTATTTTGATAGAGAGGAAATGTCCTGTCATATTGGCTACGATGTGTTGTGGGATTCGCAAGATCCTGACTATGAGCAAGAAAAGAAATTTTCAATGACTGATAAAGGATTGGTACAGGTTAGCTTGGCACAAGGCAGCAATGTTTATTATGATTTGTCGTGTGACGGCATTGATGACAGTGTTGATTGTAAAGTGGCCGATGTAATCTTAGATGAGGATGGAACCTCGCTAAAAGAATATTTACTAAAGACTTGTCGCTAGCTAACAGCTCATAAATACTCAAGTAGTAATTTGAAGGGTAATAAGTTTTAGATTAGAAAAACAAATAAGATTTATATGAGCGTTGTATAAATTATCAGGCAGATATTTATTAAATAGATAACTTCTAAGACCGTTGGTTTGTTTTCGTATAATGTATATTATGTTAAACTAAGGCTACCGTATAATAAGTTCATGGGATTATAATTATATGATAAATCCTTATAAAGATTGGTTGATGATTGATTGATTCTCATACGTACTAAGTATTCATAAAGTCATCTTCATCACCACTAATACAGTTACTAGCTGAGCTGTCTTAAGGAGTTAATGTACAGAGCTATCAGTGATCTGTAATCAAGCTTAACGTATTAAACTATGTCGCTAGTTAACCTGTTTGATAAACTTGTTCTGCTCATCATTGCTAAGTTTACTACCTTCATACTGCACAATAAGCCCTTTGCATAATCTGCCATTCCTAATCATCACCTAATAACTAAATCACTCATCAATCGATTGTTGGTAGCTTAGCCGACATCCTCATTGATGCGAATGTGCTTGAACTACGTTAGATACAGAAGTATTTGCGCGCAAGTGACAATCAGCTCAAAGTATAATCAATAACTCTTCGGGATGCCTATTACTCTATACCATTAATAAGAACGTATACAAGCTCTGACAATGCTCCTACTTGGCATCTCAGTGAGTCCAAGTCTAGATACACCTCATGGCTGCTATTATCTTAGTTAACTACGTTGTTTAGCTAACTACGTTGTAATACGCTTTTATTTAAAGTCATCAAAAGAGCCTTCCAGATTAGTGAAACATTCATTGGTCTTTTCTATCATCTCTCGTTCTTCCTGAGATATCTTAATCTAAAGCATTGAGTTGATGCCTTCCAAATTTGCACAGAACAGTACTATCACCCTGATTAAGGTATTCTGTGCGAGCACAGGAGCACGGTTTTTCGTGCAAATATGTCGAAGGACTCTATTGCCAACAGCAAACAGCACTCTTACTTTTAATCTATATGAAGTTTATTCCTTCAAACGCCATATATATCAACAAAAAAATAGCTTACTCCCTCTTTCTCCACTATACTATAATTATCCCCAACCTTCACTTGGGGATAATTATATCTAATAACCTTGTTTATAAAGGGTTTAATAACTAAGTCGATCAATAACGGTGTCCATGTTAGTGTCCAATAGTTATCTATTTTTTACAGAAAACACTTTTCAAGATTTATAACATATGCGCAAAGTTTGTTCCAAGTCTAAATATAGAGATAATGAATTAACCCTTACAATTTACCTTGCTTATAAAGCTTACGGATATAAATTATGGCTGTCGACAATTTAAATGATATAAATAAACTTGAATGCCGAGATAAGGATTACTCGGTCAGTGTCTCAGGTATTGCGGGTTTAAGTATCCGTATTTATCCAAATGGTAAAAAGGAATATTACTTGCGGTATGCTCATCCGCATATCGATGGTAAGCGCCCTAGAATGATGTTAGGTAAGGTCGAAGACATCAGCCTATATGAAGCTAAACATAAAGCAGAAACTATACTTAGCATGGTCGCACAAGGCTCTGACCCTAAAGCCATTCACCAAAAAGAACAAGTCAATAAATATGTTCATTTAAAAAACGCTACATTTGCTGATATTACACAAGCATGGAGAGATCACAAGACGTCAAGTCGTAATCGTAGCAAATCTAGAAAGCGTGCGTTTAGTGAATCGACCCTTAAATTTTGGGATTTATGTCTAGGATATATGTGTCGCGAGATTGGCGACTTAAGAATGAATGATATCACGAGCGAGATGATATTAAGTGTGTGTGAGGCGATTCAGAATAACGAAAATCAAGCAACCTTTGTTGGCGCAAGCACTCGGCTTTATACTGAAAAAGTCTTTTCATTCGCTGTCGCAAGAGGATTATGCGATAGAAACGTAGCTATTGATACGCGTGGCGAGCTCGCACCTGCTAGCTCAGGTAACCACTTACCAGCCATCACCAAGCCTGATCAGTTTGCCACCCTCCTGAACGATATGTCCAATTTTAAAGGTGCAAGTAAAATCACATTGGAGGCAATGAATTTACTACCTTATGTCTTCGTACGTAGTATCGATTTACGGTCTATGCGCTGGCAAGATATAGATTGGGATAACAAGCTATGGGAGTTTTCCCCAACAAAAGGCGAAGGTCGTGATGACATGGTATCGCACTTAGTTGTACCACTAGCAACTCAAGTAATTGTGCGTTTACGAAAAATACAATCAGTCACAGGTCATAAAGAGTATGTGTTTGCATCGATGCGCGCCTCAAGCAATCCTTATATTAGTAAAGCAACACTAGTACAAATATTCCATAGGCTTGGCTATAAAAATGTTCAATGCGCTCATGGATTTCGGGCATCTGCTAAAACTTTATTAATGGAACAACCTGAGTTACGTTATTCGGATATCGTAACAGAGTTACAGCTGGGTCATAGAATAAAAGATACACATGGTGGTGCTTACAATAGGTTGGATGAGATAGACAGTAGAGTACAAATGATGCAAGATTGGGCAAACTATATAGATAAACTTCGAAATTTTTCTGAAAAGCAAACTTAGTATTCATAGAAACACACCACTAGATTAGCGGATTTTTTACACCAGTAATGAACTGTAGTATAACCTTGCATCACGCAGAGTTTTTCAGAGTAATATTGAGATCTGAGTGTAACCGGACTTCTTACATCTCCCTGTTCTATTCATTCTTTAGCAAAATCAATGTTATCTGGTGCAATAGTGGATATTGTCACTCCAAACGATAACCCTGTAACCATCAGCCTATTAGCAGATATGTTTTTTAATAATTACATAGTTTTAATTTTTTTCCAAAAGTGCTTCAAATCATGATTGGTACGCTAATAGGAATTCGACCATTCGGCTGTGTCTCAGTTTTTTGGAGTCTATAGTTTTCCACTATCCGCATCATTAGCAACAACATTGATATATTGCTATCATCTTTTTATAAGTCAGTGTGTCCAAAAAATATTCTGACTATCGTATAAATTTGCAACAATAGAGACAGGTTACTGCTATATCAAAACTCAATTCGTTTTATAAGGATTTACAATGAACAATAAAAAGTGGCTGATTGGTATTAGCCTCACCTTGAGTATCATGTTGAATAGCGCTTTAGCCCAAGATTCTGAATATTGTGATGAAGAAAAATATGATACTGTTTCATTAAAGCAATGTGGTATGAAAGATTTGAAGATTGAGAAAGATAGGTTAGATAGAGTTTATAAAAAGCTAATGTCAATACTTGATTCAAACAATAAACAACTACCAAAGACTTCACAGTTGGCATGGGTAGATTTCAGTAGAAAAGACTGTGCTTTTCAAACCGATTGGGAAACTGGAACTATGGGACCACTCATGAGCATAAGTTGCGAGACTACAATTACTGAAGATAGACGCAAAGATCTTGAAAGTCGTCTGGAATTTGAACTAGAGAATAATTAGGGTAATCCAACTTACGAACAGAAGATGTATTTGAAGGCATTATTGGCTGCATCAACGACCTAATATAGTGTGCAAGTATTTCATGTACCGCTCATTTCACTCTGTAATAATTGATTTTGTAGTCCTTTTATCACTATCAACGCCGCTTCAGCGACAAATAAGCCTGCGTCAACGTACTAGGTAAATGGTTCGCTGTGGTTTGCAAACATAGCGCTCCCGTCTTCTGACTTAGCAATTGCTGCAACTGCTGTCGGCCTTGTTGATAATCGACTAGCGAATGATACAGCAGCGCGTCATCCATACTTTTAGGGATAGTATCGCCGTATAAGCGGTCAACAACCACTTGCTCTATGAGATTAGCAAAGACTACTTGATGACGTTTGGATAGTAGGTTCACCGCTTGAGTCAACTCCTCCGTCGCTTCGGCACGGGTATTAGTAACAAGGATAACGACACTACGTTTTTTGAGCTTTTTCGTTAGCTCTTGCGCGGCGATAAGGTAATCGCCCGTTTGCATTGTAGGCTTGATATCAGCAGTCTCATTGAGCAGATGCCGAATCAGTGTCGTGCCTTTACTGGGCGCTAAAAATATATCGACGCCACCAAAGGTCATCAGCCCAACGCGGTCGCTTTGCTTATTAGCAAGGTACGATAGTAATAATACGGCATTAAGCACTTTGTCAAAATAGCTGGCATGTCCCGTCATATTATCACTACCGTCCAATTTACTTTGCCACAACAGACGATCGGTATGCAGCGCCTCATCGATATCGCTGTCGTTATGGTAGACATCTTGATGGCGCATTTGCTCACCGCAATCGAGTAAAAATACTACGTCTTGGTCGTTCTCATCTTCGTAGGCTTTACTCATCAGTTTGCGCAGTCTTGAGCTGGTTTTCCAATCGATTTGACGGATGGCATCACCGACGCTATATTCTCGTAACTTTAAGAAATCACTGCCTTGACCTTGCTGCATCAGTGCTTGCCCGCCAGCTTGAACACTTCTTTCAAAGATAACAGACAGCTGATTATTGAGCAGTCCTGAGAAGTCTGCTAGCACTCGTAGATACTGTGATGCATTAGCTGGATCGGCAGATACCGCTAGTGAACGCCTGAACAACTTTAGCGGTGACCAGACCCGCAAATAAGCAACACCAAAATAGCCAGTACCGCGCTCAGAGGGAACGACTGGGTAGCGTATAGTTATGCTGCTTGGCTGGCTTTCAGAATTACCGATATCACTTACAGTATCTACTTTACTATCTGTTCGACTTACTGCTAATGGCAGCTTAATCCCAATAGGCATAGCATCAATGAGCATTAAATGATCTGGATAATCATCATAAAATTCAATATGAATATTTTTGACCATACCCATAGTGAGTAAGCTATTAAGTAAGCCACTATGCACAGCAGCACTTAGTAAAACTTCAATATCCATATCGTGATAGATTGGCACATTGCTTGGAAATTTACGTTCTATTTTGTAGTCCGTTGTCTGACTTAAAGTCATGAGCATCAAAACGTCTAGCGAACAGATGACTACTAGACCTGCCAGCAGTGCATAGCACAGATAATATAACGATTCAGAACTAGTATTGAGCACATTAATACCGAAGCCTCGAGTCATATCTAGTGCCGTAACCACTATCAGTAATAGCCACCAAGCTAACACTATCTTAATTAATCTGGCGCTAGGCTGATACTGTCGCAAGCGCTGCCACGCACTAAGCTTAGGCTGCGCTTGCTGCTGTGTCTGACTTCGGGTTAATACTTGGTTCATTGTTATCTCTACGTCGCGTAGGCTGTGGCTTTAGCCCAGCAAATGATGCAAAATCGTTATTTTAAACCGCAAAACATACCTACTATTTAACGAATTACTGGCGCGGTGCAGCAACGGAGGACACCACTTGATTGATAACTTGCTCAAGACTCACGCCTTCAATCTGATAATCCGCGCTTAAAGCGATACGATGGCGCAATACTGGTTGGGCAACTGCAAAAACGTCATCGGGGATCACATAATGGCGACCATCTATCAGCGCTTTGGCGCGCGCTGCCCTCAATAGGGCAATGCCACCACGAGGTCCTGCCCCTGAAGCAATCCCTTGGTGTTGACGAGTCATCCGCGTAATCTGTAACGCGTAACTCACGATTCTATCATCGATATGTACTAGCGCCGCCAGTTGTTGTAACTTCATAAGGTGTTCAGGAGACATTACTTGTGGCACTGCAGATAAATTAAGCGTCGCACCGATATTACCGCTTAATACGGTTTTGAGCATCAGCGCTTCATCTGCTTCATTAGGACAATCTATTAAAATATTAAACAAGAACCTATCTAGCTGAGCTTCAGGCAACGGATAAGTGCCTTCATGATCCAGCGGGTTTTGGGTAGCAATGGTGATAAAGGGATCGGAAACTTCATACGTAGTGCCTTCGATGGTCACTTGCTGCTCTTGCATGACTTCAAGTAGTGCGGCTTGGGTCTTAGCAGAGGCACGGTTGATCTCATCAGCCAGTAATAAGTTACAAAACACAGGCCCTTTGCGTACTTTCCATTTGCTAGTCTGCATATCGTAGAGAGTATGACCAGTAATATCGGCTGGCATCAGATCAGGGGTAAATTGTACCCGATGATAGCTGCCACCAATAGCTTTGGCATAGGCTTTAGCCATCAACGTTTTACCAAGACCTGGCAAGCCTTCAATCAAAACGTGTCCACCTGCGATCAAGCAGATACATAGCTGCTCAATAATCTCACGCTGGCCGATAACTCCGCGTCCGACAGCATCCATCAGCTCATTGGCTTGTTTGGCTGCTACTTGCCAATTCTCAAGATCAGTAGCCTCAAGGTTGACTACTTTTACCTTAGCAGTCTCCGCCTTACTATCAATAGCTGATTGCATAGACGGCGCTGTCTCAACTGGTGGCTGTTGATTGATTGTCGGCTGACCTAGCCGATCGATACCAACTGCTGCTACTGGTGAATCCGCTGTATTGTCAAATTGCTTATTCATTTTTTAGTCCTAAGCTTATGTTTTAGTCTAAGAGAATATTGTGATCTTTAATTTATTTTAATAGCCACTGTATCATCCACAAAGTTTGTGTCATTTGCGTAAATTCGAACGCTTGATTACTATTCTGCAAGCGTGAATCAATAGCGCTCTGCAATCTATCGGGGGCAATAGTTTCTCGAATAAAAGCTTCATTGGTGAGTAACAAGCTATCGTTACTATCATCATTAATGTTGCTGACATGGCTGGCATGGTCGCTAACGCTTATAGAATGTAGTAACTGTCTTTTTTTATCGTCTAAACGGGCGCTTAATAATTCGTGCAATTTAGTAATGGATAATTGATCGTCAATGTTAGCAGCTGTATTTACAGTATTGACATCGTTCAACGAGGCCGTATTAATCGAGCTATTCGATATTTCACTGATTAATAGACGCACTTTGTCTCTAGTAGCTTGCGTGAGTTGCTGCGCGTTATCTTGGTGCCAACCAAAGCGCCCTACTTGGCGGAAGTAACGCATAATGTCACGGCTTTGATTGGTTGGTAAGTGTGCCATTTTGCCAAAGCGATTGTACAGTGACCATAACCATAAGAACGCCAATAGTCCAAGACCTAATAGCGCAGGTCTAGCCTGTTTCCATAATATTACTGGTAATGAATCAATATCCGTATTAGGCAATATCTGTACGTCGCTACTATCTTGCGTCAAAGCGATGAGCCATGCCGCATTATCAGCACTTAGTAAAGAAGAGGGAATAGAGCTTTCAGTGGTTAGAAGTTTATACAACGCCGAACTAGGTGCTGAATCTGCTTGCTCAGTATCACTATTAGCGTCATAAGTACGGGCTTCGTCAGACAGTTCGAGGTTAGGATTAGGATTACTAAAAACGTCACTATCGTTAATGACGCTCAGCCGACCTTTACCAAAACTTGCGTCTAGATAGATACTATCGGTAGGATAAAACAAGGCTACCAATTGCTCATCACTTAAAGCCAAAATTGCCGTTAATAATTCAGGTAGCTGCTCTTTTGCACTCTTTTTTAAGGCGCTGCTTTTTCCATTCTTTTTAGCATCATCACTAGCATTGTTACTAGTATTGTTACTAGTATTGCCATCGGAGACAACAGAGTCTTTGTCTTCTACAGAAGTCTCATTTTTCACGGTCGAGCCGCTAAGATTGATATTACTAGCCTTAATATACTGGCGTATGAGCTGTGCTTGTTGTTTAAGCGTTTGCTGATTGGTACTGTTATTATTGTTAAACGCTTGCACATTAATCTGCGCACTATCAGGATATAAGGATTGAAACAGTTGCGAGTTAAGCCTATTTTGAGAATGCCATATTTCAATCAATAGTAACTGTTGCAGATCAGTATCATAAGCACTAGTGTCAATCAAAGATAACGGCTGCAATTTTGCTAACTCAGCAATTTGATCTTCGATAGATAAGCTTTCATTATTAACTTGGTTAATTTTCTTTTGAGAGTCTTCGATTATTACTTCTATTTCCGCAACATTACCTTCAGTATCGACATCACTATCTTGATCATTTTCTACTCTAAAGATACCCAGCTTATTCAAAAACTCATTACCGCTATCTAACGGCTCTAACAATCCATTAAGCATCTCATCGTTGCTAATACGCTCAGGAGTGGCTTGCTCCTGTTGTAAAGTCTCCAAACGTTCAAGAGCGTTTTGCATGTCATCATAACTGCTGTCTCTGGCGGCAAAGGTAATAAGATGCCCACCCTGCTCTATCCATGACTTGAACGCCTCAAAACGCTCATCAGTCAGCTTAGTACCCATGCTATTGATAATCAACGTTGGTCGATAGCCGTCAGCGATAGCAGCGGTATCCATATCCATCAGGGGTAGCTCATCGAGCAAAGTTTTCAAATCGCTATCTAACAAAGTAAACGCAATCTCATCGTCAAATTCGACATCGGCATCTATAGCAGCACTGTACTGAGAGTTGATTAATAACTCGGCAGCATAGTATGGGTTGTACTGAGCCTCTGTGTTTAACGCATAGTCCGTAGTTGTAACTTGCTCAAAGTTATTACGAAACCACCAAACTAAGGCAATGATAAAGGCACACAAGATTAAACCAATAATAAGGTGAACAGGGCGTATCGAACGGCTGGCTTGCCTAAAAGTGCCACGCATAGCAGACATTGAATTACGAGGATTGCCAGTTGACATTAGCGCGCCCCTTGCTGTGAGTTATTACTAGCACTAGCATCAGCGTTTACAGCAGCAATAGAGGGTAGATTTGATAACCAAAGATTTGCCTCACTTTGTAATTGTTGACTAAGCTGCTCAGAGTGCTGTGCTAGTTGCTGCTCGTCATAGGCCGTTTGTACCCACAAACGGATTATTTCGCTGATAAAGACATGCGGTTTTGAGTGATCAAACTGCGCTAAGTGTTGGATTTGCGCCAAACATTGTTGCTCAGTATTGGCCGCGGCAATTGGCAGCTGCTCATTTACTACCAGCCATCTTAAGCTACCACGATATAGCACAGATGCAGCCTGAGTTATTTTGCCCTCGATTAGATATTGTTTAACCAAATCTGGGATTTGCTCATGGCTTGGCAGATGCTCCCACCCTTGATCTTGGTAGCCTGCTTGCTGGTGTAAATGACTACTACTGCGTCGACCTGTATGTTTATTGATGCGCTCAGCCCAACCTACTAAGTAGCCTGCACGGCGCATCACCCAAACAATAAAAGCTATCAAAGCCGCAACAAGTAAAAATTTTAGCAACATTGAAAATAAGGCTACTGAGGACTCAGTGTCATTACTTGCGCCAAATATCGACTCTAGAAATTCTTCAAGCCAGTCTAAATCTGCCTCACTCTTATCAGGCTTTTCGATAGGTTCCCAACTGGTTATTTCCTCTGAGTTGGCGTAATCTTCACTAGTAATAATACGAGCCAAATCTTGGCGTATCGCATTGTTATTTTCTACAGATATTGATGTAGTGCTAGCATCTGCTGGCGTGATTATGCCTTCTGCTGCTATAGCAGTTTGCGCTAAGCTAGCCGTACTTATAGTCATTAGGGCTATAGACAATAGCTTTACTAACAAAGTGCTAAGATAAATAGCGCAATCACAATTTCTAATACCTGAATTTTTAATGATAGAGGTCATAGAGGTGACCTCTTATTATTATCAGGCGAAAAATCATTTCGTGTAGCTTGAGGTTGAAATGTCACGTTATTAAGATGACGATTAGCAGTAGCAGCGAATGAGCTATCAGCGTTGTTAACAGTACTATTATTTGCAGAAATGCTAGCACTGCTAGCAGCAACAGCTATTGGGCTGGCGAGTTCAGTCAAAGGATTACTTTGCGCGGCGATATAACGTTGACCTAAATCCTTAAATATTAGCTCGACATCCCAGCCTTCAAGTAAACAGCGCTTGGTTAGATAAACCGCAAAGCCACCAGCCACAAAGAACGGTGCAACGATACTAACCACCAAAAAGTACAAGGCTCCCGAAATCATCTCCGTCCAAAACGGTGCAGATTCCAAAATTGTAAACAAGGTTTGCGCTTTGACTAAGCCCGTTGGCACTAACTGCCAAATAAGCAGCACAGCCGCTAGGCTTAAAATGAATTCGATATTGACCATCAAAGTCGTATGCCAACCAAGCCCACTACCTTGACCACGTGAGAGCACTTGCAGGCGCGCTTTAAACTGTGCTTTGTCAGGTTTCTCCAGCATTAATATAGGCAGAATAAGTTGTCTTTTTAAGGACAAGCGCTTTTTGATTAGTAGTGTAAAAGCATATAGTTTGCCATTTCTCCACCCATTCTTGACGGTGTCTTTAACAGCTGGCGGTTCACTAAATAAAGCCTCACCTAACCAAGCTATCATAGGTTTTTCATAAAAAGGTTTGAGCCACCAAAACAGGAACGCTAAATAAGTACCAAACGTGCCTATAGACTCCTCAAAACTCATGTCAAAAAACAGACCAATAATTACGCCAATGATATAAACCAGCACATAAATAGGTAAAGCCATCCCCAACCAAATCTTCCACAAAGGGACGAACCAATGCCGCGCCATTGCCATGCCCAAGTCTAGCGCTTGGGTGGTACTCATCGGCCGAATGGCCACTTTCATGCTATTGATATTCATGACAGCGCCTGCTTATTATTTTTAGAAGCAGTACTAAGTTGACTAAATGTTTGATCAGGATTTTGCGCGGCGGTATCAAAAAGGTTATTACTATTATTTATGACGCTATTAGGCGGATTAGAATCGTCATCATACTCTATGGCGCTATGAGTGTTAGAAGTATTGAGGGCATTATGAGCTTGGTAACTATTGTATTCGCGTCTACCCGTCAGACATAGATAAGCAATCACTGCTGTCCACAATATAGCGGCCACAATGTATTTGACCATATCAGGCACTACTGATGACGATGACCAAAACGCTTCAATGAAGGCGGCAATAAAGGTCATAGTTGCTGCGCCAATGAGCAGCTCGATACTTTGCTTGCCAGCGATTTTAAAGGCATCGATACGTCGATAGTTACCCGGCATAAATAGCGACTGTGCCAATCGCAATCCTGCCGCGCCACTAATCACAGCCGCTATCAGCTCAAATGAGCCATGTCCTGAGACAAAAGGCCAAAAAGTTTCGCCATAGCCGACACCGGTTAAATGACCAGACACGCCACCAATGACCAGCCCGTTATAGAGCAAGCTGAGCAGCGTACCGATACCGGCAAAGATACCCATGCCATAGATACGAAAATCAATACCGACGTTATTTAAAATATAATAGCCAAACATCGCAATGTCGGTATCTGAGCGGCGCTCGCTGTCGCGGCCAACCATGTCGTTAGCGGGATTATACATCTCTTCCATCGTTCTTACTTGCTCAGCTGGCATGACGCTATAGAGCATATCCGAGTGCTCATAAGCGGCCCAACCCATCAAAATCGCAGGCAGCAAAAAAAAGGCTAAACTTAACCAAAAAAGATTGGCGTGTAGGCGTAAGCGTACTGGAAAGGTATAACTAAAAAATCGATAAATACGGGTCAAGATATGGCTATCACGCTGATACAATTGCTGGTGACCTTTAATGACTAAATCATGTAGATATTGCACCAGTTGCGGGCTGTAATGACGCTGTTGAGCGAGTGCATAATGTTGACAAATAATACGATACAAACGAATCAACTCATAGCCTGAGGTTTTGTGAGCATGGCTATGGGTTGAACGAGCAGAACTATGGACAGCTACATTGTTATCCATCACTGATGCTGAGCTTTTTTTATTGCTCTTGGTACTAGTAGCTAGAAGGTGAGTAAATCGCGTCCAATCAGCACTATACTGCGCCTCAAATTGTTGCTGTTTCATCGCCGCTTATCCTTTATCCTGCTGTAAGTGAGCATCTTGAGTAGTCTTAGCTGGGTCGATAGCTACAGCGGTCATTGTACTATTCGCGCCAGTAGCAGCATTGTTGATGTTACTGACACTGATATTCATACTGGGCATAGATACTCCCCCCTGAATCATTCTAGCTTTGTATAGCACTGCTTGCTGTACTGCCAGTTGTTGTAACGCAGCACTATCTGCTAGTATCTGAGCGTTTGCTACTGATGGTCTTACTGAGGGTTTTACCAAGGGCGTCAAGGCGTTAGCAATCTCTTGCTGTCGAGCTACGGACAAGAAATCTAAACGCTCAACATAGGACACCAAAGCTTGCTGCTCGTTTAAGCGCAGAGGATAAAAGAACAATGGAGAGTTAAGCTCAAAGGTGGTATTTTTTACATCTATCGGTATGTCATTGCTGGCTTGCTGGCTTGATTGATTGACATCAAATCCATAAATGCTTTTGTATAATTTTTCAAGGTTATCTTGCTGTTTATATACCACCAAAGTACCTGCAATAATATCGCCAAGCCGTTGTGAGCGCTGGGTAAACATTATAGTCAAAATACCAGCAGCAAAACCAAAGGGCAAAAAGTCCGCTACCCGCAGCAAATTACGAATCATCGAGGACTGTAATGATATGGGCGTACCATTATCATGGCACACATAGATACCCTGCTTTTTTTTACCCGGAGTCATGCCACCACGGTATACCTCGAAATACACAGGATATAACCAAGTAATAATAAAATAAGCAACCGCAATAATACCAGTACCTGCCGTACCAAAAAAGGCGCTGATTATGCCAACAACGATGATGATGATTGCTCGAATAAGCAAATCAATGAGCCATGCCCATAACCTTGGCAGCAAGCCTGCTGGCATCAGCGTGAGCATCAAGCCTTCGGGAGTAGGATGCTTGGCGATATTATCGATAAGCATGGCCGTCTCAGCCACTTTGAAGGAGTAAGTAGCTGCAGGTATTGGCGTATGAGAATTATTAGCTGATAGCAAAACAGGCTTCTTAAGATAGATAGCGGTTTTTAGGAATTATTAGTTGCAGGCTAGTTTAGACGAGATACTGAACAAATCATAGGTAATATACTATAGAACCTGCTCTAACTGCACTTGTTGGGCGCGTTGGATATAGTCCTGATAAGCTGGAATCGCAATCGCAGCAAGTATCCCAATGATAAACACAGCAAAGATAGGCACTATTATAGCAGCTATATAGTGGATTGTTCGATTGGGTCTTGGCGGGTAGCCATACTGGTTAACATCGTCATGACCGCGAGCAAACATAAGATAGAAGGAAAAAAGGACATTTATTAAGGGAATAAACATCAAAATAGCCAACCAGCCGCTAAGATTTGAGTCATGTAATCGACGTCTAGGGTAGATTATAGTGGTATAAAACGCTAAAGGTAATAAAAGCAAAAAAAATAGCAGCCCGATAAATAGGCTGACGGAATCATTATCAACCCCTGTTAATAAGGTACTCAGTCCTACTGTTATTACTCCAACAAAGACATACATTAAAATAGTCATTAGCGTGAGGTAACTAATATAACGCAAACGACCAATACGTCCAGACAGCTGATACCATTTACTGTCATTAGTTATTTGACGATCTGTTTGAGCGTTGTCGGTAAGGCTAGCCGTTGGAGACTGATAAGGATTCGTATCCGTACTGACGTAACGATTTAATGGATTTAAATGGTCTTCATGCGAGGAGGATGGCGTATTAGATTTATTTATCGTTACTCTCTGTGTGTCTAAATCTCTATTACTCATCTAAAATTCCATATATATCTTGTGATATGACGCAAAACATATTTTTAGGCGAATAAAATACTACTTATTTTATTCCGCTATGTTCAAGCATTTATGACTTCACAGGATATTGACAAAAGTTCGGCAAGTCAACACGTTCCTGTATTTAACAGATAAGGTAAATGATTTAAAATGGGATTATAAAATATCGTTAGGCGCTACTGATATGCACTCAAGTATCATTATGATCGACAAAAATAGCTGAAAGCCGGTTTTGATGACAGGTTTGTTATAGCCTCCTGCATTCCGTATCTCTTCTGCTGATGCTTGCGACTCTTTAATTGGGTTTTGATATATTTATAGGTGCGTCTGCCAAAGGCGTCGTAGTGATAGTGAATGGTGATGATACCTTGTTGCTTGGTGGAGATACTTTGAGTCAGTTCGTGATCGGTACTGTAGGGTTGCCTAATTGCTTAAGCGCTTGCTTGACTTTACCAAGTGGCGTTTGGAGTTTATAGAGCATTCTTCCATGACTGTCACAGGTATAAGTTAAATGCTTATCATGGGTGGTGAGTTCGGTTGGACGACTCTGTTTACTGCTATCGTTTCGAAATTACAATATCCCGAAGGCTACACGTTTCTTAATATTACAATTGATATATTCTCTGTACGTCAGTTCGACTTTGAATTATATCGGACTTAAAGGTAAAAGATTATTTTCATAGCACTGGTAAATATGCTCTACAAAACTATTTTTAGATTTGAAATAAAGGTTGGCGTAAATCAAACCACCATCATCTGAAATGTATTCGGCCAACTCATAGCTCTGAGTTAATTGAGCTACCTTTTTAAATAATCGTTCTCTTAGTTCTTTTTCATTAGATAAAAACGCCTTATTCTTATGATCAATATCGTTAAAATATTCATAAGCAAGACTCCATTTTTCATCAAAATTCTTTGAATCTCTTAAATTCAGGTAATTATCAATAGAATCCATAGTTAATTGATCTTTATTTTTTTCAGTTGTATTAATAATAGAGTTAAAAATAGAATCTAAGTACATAAGTTTCCTTGTCCTGTTAGCCATTTTTCATTCTGGAAACAGTAGTTTTAGGCCAAATATTTTCTCCCAGATCAACGGCAACGGTACTATCTGGGGAGCGTAAATCGCATTCAAGCTCTTTAATAAGCTGCTCTTAGCTTTGAGATTGTACAATGTTTGGAATGCTTTGCTCAATATACTTCTGATGCCATTCTCGAAGGGTTTCAGAGGTAAAAAATCTTGGAGGCGATGGCTTGAATGGCCGACCATGTGAAAGGATAGTCGTCATTGGCTTGTATAAGCATACGAACGGCTCTTTCTTTAATCTCGAGGGTATAATTTTTTTATTGTCGTATTCTCTCAGATTGTTAGGTTTCCGATAATCACGGGGTGGTTCAGTATTCTATTGTTATCTTTTTATACCTCAGTTATTTTGTTTGAATAAGTGGTTAACATGCTAGCCACGCACTGCAGCCACTTCTTGTCATTACAAAGCAAAAAAATGAGTAACCTAATACAGAGCTACTCACCTTTAGATATTCTTTATCATTGCTCTGCTTTTATTAGCTGGCAAGCTGAAGATTTTTTACACTGCCCATAAGCATACTAAGCTTTTGCTCAAGCTTACTTTTTTCTAACTTATTTTTAGCCACGGCTTTAGTACTTTCATCTACCAACTGTTTGTTACCTTCTGCTACTGCCTGCTTTAATGCTAATTTCTCACGCATAATAGCGACTCTCAAAGGCTCGATTTTATTGATAACGTGATTAATAGATTTATGCAGGTCTGATTTTCTATACAGCTCTTTAATCTTAGAAGCTTTATATAAGACGCTATTTTTATTGTTTTTTGCGCTAGCGAGCTTTTCTATATACTCAATAGCTATCTTGTCTGCATAGTCATCTTGAACACCAATCTCTAAGATATCCTCTTCTAACAGAATACCTAATGCTTCTAATTCGTTTTTTTCGATTGTATTTTCTGACATTTTAAACATTCCTTTGTATATATTGGGATTGTGGATAGATTAAATAATTATAGAGACGTTACTATCATTAGTTGCTTTTGATAATAAGTCTTAGTAATAGCAATAAGTGTGATTGTAATTGGCATGTGGATTCGTTATTTACGTATCATTAGCGGTTACTGTGACAACCATGCCAATTAGTTAGTAGTAAATGTGATTAACGCATACTTAGTTAGGCAAAAATCACGGCTTATCTTAACCTAAGAGTACAACTGTACACAATAAGTATTTAACCCTTTTATGATAAAGGGTATCAATTAAGATTTTATTTATAACATTTAGACAAAACGCGCTGATATGTTTAGCCATACATATCATTTAGACAAAAAAAGAGGTTCACAATTATTTGCGAACCTCTTTTGAATATACCTTGTATTACTTATTATGGCTCTAGCTTACTCATGTAGATTATCAATCCTCTTCGCGATATAAAACTTTTTTAGCTTCTACTTTAAAACTTTCATCACTCAGATCTGCATTTACTTTTGTAGCATATGCTTGCATGCGTGTTTTTCTTTCTTCTGAATCACGAAATAACGTATTCTGCGCTTCTTGTCTAAAACCACTTTCACTCATAGTTATGCCGTCATTCTGTGTATTCAAGTGCTTGTCACTAGCTGCTACTGTTTTATTGATTTGAACGTTCGGTACGCCATTATTAACGACGGGCGCAGTATTGCTCACCGTTGCTACTTGAGTGCTAGTTGATAGAAAATGATTGAATATAAACACGCTTGCCAGAAATAAAATACAAAGGATGCTCAGTACGCTGATAAATTTTACGTTATTCAGCGACCTACCCTTTGATGATTTTATGGTTTTAATTGTCATAGTTTAATACCGAATCAGTATATATCAATAGCGGCATATAACCGCATTTTTTATATGATACTAATACCCTGATGCTATGCAAAGGTTTTTGGTATGAGCGATAGATTTGACCGATAAACAGTACCAAAGCACAGCTTTATCGCTGTTGAAGATTAAAAAATGTGATTTACATGCTACCTATACATTCAACACTAATCATTGGTCTCACGATATAAGGTGCTTTGCGATTCTTCTCTGAAATCATCGTACGTAATGGCGGGATCAGTATTCAGGTCTGCTGCTGGTTTGTTTGTGCCATCTACATTACTGGCAGTATCTTTGTTAGCATCGTTTACTATAGCTGTTTGAGGTGCTGACGTTGATGGGTTTGATGTATTAGGAGCACTGGCATCAGATGGTTTGCTTTCATCTATCTCGACTCCTTGTTCTATACTAGCAACAGGCGTATTATTTTCTGAAAGCGTTGGGGTTACGCTAGCGCTAGCAGGCGTGCCAGCGCTATCAGATTCTTTAGAAGTGGTTGCAGTCGACAAGACACCGGTAAAAAGAAGTGTGAATACGATAGCAGCAATCAATAATGAACCGAAAATCATTCCAATAATAAGTGGCTTCTTACTAGTTGCCAGCTTATCTTTTGATTTTATGTTTTTTTTGTTTATAGGCTCTTCAAGCGCCAATACTGCTGCATGCTGAGTTGATTGAGTGATTAGGTTTTCATTATCGACGCTTTTAGCGATATGAACAGTATTATCATTTAAAACGTTGTCATTCAAAGAATTATCGATATCTGTCGTTAATACAAGATTTTCAGCCTCTTCCTCGTTTTCATCAGAAAAATCCAAGCTAACCGTCGTGCTTGTATAGTCGGATATCTGTAGACTTGAGTCCTCTTGCAAGATATCCTCATCTTGAATGGCAAACAGCTCAAGCTCTGCTGCACTTAAAGGCTCATAAGAGGACAGTTTGTTGGCATTTTTTAACGGTTTTAATGCAGTCTGCTTAGCAGATTTGTCCGCTATGCTCTCTCTATCACTCTCATCATCGTCGGAACTGTCAATAATATCGACGCTTTCAACACGCGTGATAAAACGCTCGTAAATATTATCTTTACGATTGCGCCTACGTGGCTTAGCATTAGCAATTTTAGCTAAATTTGCCTCTAAATCAGCGCTTTGGTTGTTTTTTTTGTCGCTCATGAAGTAATACCAAACCAGTTTATGCCACGAAAAAGCAGATGACTGCTAAAATTAAAGGTAAAGGCTTTTTGTTTGCTAAAGTGTAACACTATCGTTAACAAACAATATAGTGGCTCACCTCTTTAGCTTCAAGCATAATTTTACGGTTGATCCTGTTATTTGTACAAAACAGCCAAAATATTATGCTAGATAAACTTCCATGACATTATAGATAAACGAGCATAAAAAAATGGATCTAAAACAGCTCAATGCTTTCATCGCTGTTGCCGAGCTAAAAAGTTTTAGCGCGGCAGCCACCAAAACAGGATTGTCACAGCCTAGCCTGAGCCGATTGCTCAAACAGCTCGAAACAGATATAGGCGTTATGCTGGTCGATCGTTATAATAGACCGCTACATCTAACAGAAGCGGGCACCTTCTTTTACGATAAAATCAGCACCATACTGACAGAAATGGATACTGTCGTTAGTATGACCCAGCGGCTATCGGTGCCCAGTAGCGAGTTAAACATTGGCTTTGTGCCATCCATTCTGTATGGATTGCTACCTGAAATCATAGCCATGCTTAAGCAGTCCAATCCTGAGATTGAGGTCAATCTCAAAGACATCAGCTCTTATCAGCAAATGGATGCGCTAAAATCTGGTGAAATTGATATTGGTTTTGGGCGCTTTGCCCATCAAGACCCATGGATACAGCAGATACTACTGCGGCATGAGCGTTATGTGGTGGCATTACCCAAAGCCCATCCGCTAGCCAATGTACGTGAGCAGCGTTTAATTGATTTGGCAAATAACCGCCTCATTCTCTATCATCAAACTCATTTGCCTATATCAACGACGGTGGCGCCTGTTGCTAATAAGACCATTAATAATAAGTCTGTCAATAGCAAAAAGCCTAACAGTCTACATAACCAGCCACTATCGACTGAGGCTGTCACCGAACCTTTACTCTATTTATTCGCACAATATGGCATCTCTCCTTTTATGACCACGACAGTCAGTGATTTACAAGTGGCACTAGGCTTGGTTGCTGCTGGCGAAGGCATTACCTTGGTACCTGCCAGCCTAAAAACAGTGCGTACAGAGCAAATTAGCTATCAGAGCCTTATTCATGAAAACGTGACCTCCCCCATTTATCTGCACACACTCAAAGACTTTGTCCATCCGAAAATTCCCGACTTACTGATTGCCATTTATCAGGTATATGAGCAGCGTGGCATTACATACCGTCGGCAAAATTTTGTGTCATCGCTTTAAATTATCAGATATTGGATGAGGATTGTGTTATAAAGAACCGCCAAAAATACTCAATCTTAACGCTTGATATTAGTATTTCATTATGCTAACTATCGGGAATGGCAGCATAAACAAATAGTAATAATAATGTTAATAATCATTCTCCTAAATAGCATCGGTGTGCTAAAGTCGATACGAAATGAATCGTTTTATATTTAAGCCCTATGTAAATTCTATAAAACATTCTCTAACGATCATTGGCAAGCTGACACAGGTAAGTGATAATTTGCCGTTTTAAAAATTTCGAGGAATTCATGACCACACAACCACTCAACGATATTGTTACCCCGCAGCAAGAAGGTTTTAGCTGGCGAATTTTCGGTCCCGGCATTTTAATGGCGACCGCTGCTATTGGCGGCTCACATCTGATTTCATCGACACAGGCTGGCGCGATATACGGCTGGCAGCTGGCGATCATGATTATTCTAGCCAACTTCTTTAAGTATCCGTTCTTCCGCTTTGCTACCGATTATGTCTATGATACTGGCGAGAGCTTAATCGCAGGCTATGCCAAACGCTCTAAAGCCTATCTATGGGTTTATTTTATTTTATCCATTTTATCGGCGGTGATTAGTACGGGTGCGGTGACATTGCTTGCAGCGGTGATATTAGGCTTTATGCTGCCCGCATCTGTAGGACTATCAAGTATTGGCTTAGCAGTCATCATCGTTGCTGTATGTTGGTTTTTTCTGATTGCTGGTCATTATAAGTTACTTGACGGCGTGACTAAGTGGATTATGATTGCGCTCGTATCGGCAACCGTTTTGGCGGTGATGATTGCTGCTGGCAAGCCGACGGTGATGGTTGCTGATTTTGTTCCCGCCTCTCCTTGGAATTTAGCGACTTTAGGATTTATTGTGGCGCTTATGGGCTGGATGCCAGCGCCACTTGAATTCGCTGCTATTACTTCTATGTGGACATCAGCCAAGAGAAAAGCGGACAATACCACTCATCGGCAGGGCTTGCTTGATTTCAATGTGGGTTTCTTAGTCTCTGCTATTTTGGCGTTGTTCTTTTTAGCGTTAGGCGTTTTTGTACAATACGGCTCAGGTCAAGAGATCCAAACCGCAGGTGTCGCTTATATTGATCAGCTGATCAATATGTATACGGCCACTATCGGTGAATGGTCAAGACTACTGGTCGCCTTTGTCGCCTTCATGTGTATGTTTGGCACCACGATTACCTGTGCGGACGGTTACGGACGTGCCAATGCTGAATGCTGGCGCTTACTTAAAGGTGAAGACGAGATTAATAAAAAGCAAATCGCCTTTTGGACCACTTATGCTATCGGTGGCGGTCTGGTGATTATTAGCTTCTTTGCCGGACAATTGGGCGCTATGCTGAAGTTTGCGATGATATCGGCCTTTATATCCGCGCCTATCTTTGGTTGGTTAAACTACTCGCTCGTGAAAAACCATAAAAAACTATCAGCCGGTATGAATGCCTATTCGATAGCAGGGCTTGTATTTTTAGGGGGCTTTACCCTGTTATTCTTAGCCAGCCTTGCCGGTATCCTTGGTTAAAAGTAGCTATTAGCGAGTTTAGTTAATAATAGTGTAGATAGAATAGAAGCCCTTTTAGCCAAACTAAGAGGGCTTTTTTTTGGATATAAATAAAAACGAATAGCTAAAATTGTAACCAAACGTAAATATTAGAGCATAAAAAATAAGGGTTCTTATGGCTTATGAATACTAAGCTTGATAAAGCTCTAAATAGTGGATAGCATTATTTGATTATTGAATAATATTAATATAAATTAAATAATAATTTAAAAATATTAATTAATAGAGTTAAAGCATTACTTTGCAAACATGGATAATTGGGTATAATCAAACACAGCAATCTGATCAAGCTTACAAGCATAACAACGATAAGATTACCCCTCTACGTAAGGACTACGACATGACCCTATCAGCTGGCGCTCGCTTTCGCAGTGCAATTAAACAAAAAAACGATAACAACCAACCCCTACAAATTGTCGGAACCATTAATGCTTATACGGCAATGATGGCAACTCAAGTTGGTCATCAAGCGTTATACCTTTCTGGTGCTGGCGTGGCCAACGCGTCATTTGGTTTACCTGATTTGGGTATGACCAGCCTTGATAATGTCTTAGAAGATGCTCGCCGTATTACTGATGCTGTTGATACACCATTGTTAGTAGATATCGATACGGGCTTTGGCGGTGCTTTTAATATCGCTCAAACCATTAGAAAAATGGAAAAAGCGGGTGTGGCTGCGGTACATATCGAAGATCAAGTCGCTCAAAAGCGCTGTGGTCACCGTCCAAATAAAGAAATCGTTAGTATCTCAGAGATGGTTGATCGTCTAAAAGCAGCCCTTGATGCCAAAACAGACAAAGACTTTGTGGTAATGGCGCGTACTGACGCCTTATCTGTTGAAGGTCTTGACGCTGCTGTTGAACGTGCAGTTGCCTTTCAGGAAGCTGGTGCAGATATGATATTTGCTGAAGCATTAACGGATATTGAGATGTATCGTAAATTTACGGATGTGCTTGATATTCCAGTACTCGCCAACATTACTGAGTTTGGTCAGACCGACCTATATACCACTGATCAGCTACATGGCGTTGGTGTCGATATGGTGCTCTACCCACTATCAGCATTCCGTGCGATGAATAAAGCGGCATTAAATGTGTATCAGCACCTACTTGATGATGGCACGCAAGAAACAGTCGTCGATACCATGCAGACTCGTATGGAACTATACGACTTCTTGAACTATCATGAGTTTGAGCAGACGCTAGACAAGTTGTTTGCTGATAATAAATAAAGTCCTATTTACAACAGTCGTTCAAGTACAGTATTAAAGCTTAAAGCGTTGGCTTTGTCATAGATGACTACAACCAGCGCTGTATTTGAATAACAATCAACAATTCTTATCCAACCAAAGCTACCAACAAAAGGAATTTACCATGGCAGCACACCAAGCAGCACAAAAGGAACTTTCAGGCGCAGGTCTACGCGGTCAAGTCGCAGGCAAGACCGCTTTATCTACCGTTGGCAAATCAGGCTCAGGTCTGACTTACCGTGGTTATGACGTCTCAGAGCTGGCAGACAAATGTATCTTTGAAGAAGTCGCTTATATGTTGTTATATGGCAACTTGCCTACCCAAAGCGAGCTTGATGCTTATCAAACCAAATTAAAAGGTTTACGTGGTTTACCTCAAGCGTTAAAAGACGTCCTTGAGCGTATCCCTGCGGAAGCTCACCCAATGGATGTGCTACGTACCGGTTGTTCAATGCTGGGTAACCTTGAAACCGAACTCGATTTTGCTGAAGAAAATGACCAAGCGGATCGTATGCTGGCTGTCTTCCCATCAATCATCAACTATTGGTATCGCTTCACCCATGACAACGTGCGTATCGAAACCGAAACTGATGATGAGACCATTGGTGGTCACTTTTTACATCTGCTAAAAGGCGAAAAACCAAACGAGCTGCATACCAAGGTGATGAACGTATCGCTTATTCTTTATGCTGAGCATGAGTTTAACGCCTCAACCTTTACTGCGCGCGTTTGTGCGTCGACCTTGTCTGATATCCATTCTTGTATCACTGGCGCGATTGGTTCATTACGTGGTCATTTGCATGGCGGCGCGAACGAAGCTGCTATGGATATGATTGAAGGCTTTAGCTCACCAGATGAAGCCGAAAAAGAGATGATGGCGATGCTGGCGCGTAAAGATAAAATCATGGGCTTTGGTCATGCTATCTATAGTGAGTCTGATCCGCGTAACGTCGTTATCAAAGGTTGGGCTGAGAGACTGGCTGCTGACGTTGGTGATGAGGTACTTTACCCAGTATCCGTACGTTGTGAAGAAGTCATGTGGCGCGAAAAAAAACTGTTCTGTAATGCAGATTTCTTCCATGCTTCTGCTTATCACTTCATGGGTATACCAACCAAGCTGTTCACGCCAATTTTTGTCTGCTCACGTCTGACAGGTTGGGCGGCTCACGTATTCGAGCAACGTGCTAATAACCGTATCATTCGCCCAAGTGCAGAATATACTGGCGAAGATTTGCGTTCAGTACCTGATATCAGCGCGCGTTAATTGATATAGAATTAAGTTATGAATTTGTAGGGTGCGAAATCCGTACCCTGCAAGTATTCAATAAGGTTGAAAGATGATTGTCGCTTACTCAGTTTGGGTAATTATTTTTTTATGGTTATCGACCTTGTTTTTTAGAAGTATAAATAATCCAAATAAACCATTAATGATAGATATCATCATTTATGCCATTTTGACAATTACTTTGCTTTGTTATGGTTATACCGCAATTAGCTTTAAAGCAAATCTTGCTCAAGATACTATGAGTCGGGATTGGTTAGATTCTATGCTTAGCACTTGGATGTTTTTATTTCTGTGTAATATATTTTCTCTAATAACTGTCTGGGTTAAGTTACTATGACCACCCTACCCACCAATGCATGTACGATGGTTATTTGTATTTACAGCAACAATAGGTTTTATGTTTACCATATCTTTAGCCGCATATGTCTAGCATTTTACATACAGCTGCACAGTTTTTTTAGCAAAATTCTATCTTATTGTATGAACAACTTTGCTAAAAGAATTTCAATTTCAGACAAGCTCAAATTCTAACCAGCCAACAGCCAAAGGTACTCTATGGACACTCTAATTCAGCCGATGAATGAGCAATTCAAAAAGCCACTTCCCGATACCGACCTGTATTACTTTGATACTCGCGAAGCCGTCGAGAATATCGAAGCTGGCGCGTATGACAAACTACCGTTTTGCTCAAAAGTATTGTGTGAAAACTTGGTACGTCGCTGCCCACCGGAAGACTTAACAGCAGCTTTAAAGCAGCATATCGAAGGCAAGCAGGACCTTGATTTTCCTTGGTACCCTGCCCGCGTCGTATGTCATGACATCTTAGGTCAGACAGCCTTTGTTGACTTGGCAGGTTTACGTGACGCCATTGCTGAACAAGGTGGCGATCCGTCTAAAGTAAATCCAATCGTACCAACTCAGTTAATTGTCGACCATTCATTAGCCGTTGAACATGCCGGCTTTGAAGAAAATGCTTTTGAGAAAAACCGCGCGATTGAAGAGCGCCGTAATGATGACCGTTTCCACTTTATCAACTGGTGTCAGTATGCCTTTGATAACGTCAACGTCGTACCGCCTGGTAACGGCATCATGCATCAAATTAACCTTGAAAAGATGTCACCGGTCGTACAAGTCGCTAAGGGTAAAGACGGCTATAAAGTTGCCTTTGCGGATACGCTAGTCGGTACTGACAGCCATACGCCAATGGTTGATGCCTTAGGTGTCATCTCTATCGGTGTTGGTGGCTTAGAAGCTGAAAGCGTGATGCTGGGCAACCCATCATATATGCGCCTGCCAGATTATGTTGGTGTTAAGCTAACTGGTAAATTACAAAAAGGCATTACTGGTACGGATTTAGTCCTCGCTATGACCGAGTTCTTACGCAACGCAGGCGTCGTATCTACCTATATTGAATTCTTTGGTGAAGGTGCCCGCAATCTGACCGTTGGTGATCGTGCGTCTATCTCTAATATGACCCCTGAATATGGCGCAACCGCAGCGATGTTCTATATCGATGAGCAAACCATTGACTATTTACGCCTAACCGGTCGTAGTGAAGCGCAAATCAAATTAGTTGAGCAGTATGCTAAGCAAACTGGCCTATGGGCTGATGGCATGGAAACTGCCGTCTATGACCGTGTTCTTGAATTTGACTTATCAGCAGTCGTCCGTAACCTAGCTGGCCCTTCACGTCCACATGCCCGCGTATCCACCACTGATTTGGTTGCTAAAGGCATTGCCCACGCTCCTGAAGATAAATTACCAGAGCCAAAAGATGGGTTAATGCCAGATGGTGCGGTTATCATTGCCGCTATTACCAGCTGTACCAACACCTCTAATCCGCGCAATATGGTTGCTGCTGGCTTGGTTGCTCGTAATGCCAACGCAAAAGGCCTATTACGTAAGCCTTGGGTAAAAACATCATTAGCCCCTGGTTCTAAGACGGTAAAAATGTATCTAGAAGAAGCAGGACTGATGTCTGAGATGCAGCAAATAGGCTTTGATGTGGTTGGCTTTGCTTGTACCACCTGTAACGGCATGAGTGGCGCGCTAGATCCTGATATCGAAAAAGAAATCATCGATAATGATTTATTCACCACTGCAGTGCTATCTGGTAACCGTAACTTTGATGGGCGTATTCATCCGTATGCTAAGCAAGCATTTCTAGCATCACCACCATTGGTTATCGCTTATGCCATCGCCGGTAACATTCGTTTTGATATTGAAAAAGATTCATTAGGCCAAGACCGAGATGGCAATGAAGTTTACCTAAAAGACATCTGGTTTGATGACGAAGAAGTCGATGCAATCGTCGCCAAAGCAGTGAAGCCTGAACAATTCAATGCCGTTTATATCCCCATGTTTGATGAAGCCAAAAAAGATACGGGCAAAGCTTTAAGCCCATTATATAATTGGCGTGAGACAAGTACTTATATCCGTCGTCCGCCGTATTGGGAAGGTAAAATGGCGAAGAAAAACGCCTTAACTGGTATGCGTCCTTTAGCCGTATTAGGTGACAACATCACGACTGACCATCTGTCACCGTCAAACGCTATCTTAGGCGCATCTGCTGCTGGCGAGTACCTAGATACCATGGGCTTACCAAGCGAGGACTATAACTCGTATGCCACCCATCGCGGTGATCACTTGACCGCTCAACGTGCGACATTTGCCAATCCAAAACTGCTCAATGAGATGGTACGTGATGGCATTGATGGTAAAACGGGCGAAGTCATCCAAGGCTCATACGCTAGAGTTGAACCGCAAGGTCAAGTCATGCGCATGTGGGAAGCGATTGAAACTTATATGAATCGTGACCAACCGCTTATCATCATCGCCGGTGACGGCTATGGTCAAGGATCAAGCCGTGACTGGGCTGCTAAGGGTGTACGTTTAGCCGGTGTTGAAGTGGTGGTTGCCGAAGATTTTGAACGTATTCATCGTCAAAACTTGGTTGGCATGGGCGCTCTACCGCTCCAGTTTGAAAAAGGTGTGACGCGTAATACCCTTAATATCGACGGTACCGAAGTATTTGACGTCACTGGTGAAGTATCTGCTGGTGGGTTAATGACGTTGGTTATTAACCGTACTGATGGTAGCAAGCTTGAGGTACCAATCATCTGCCGCTTAGACACGGCTGACGAAGTGAAGATGTACCATGCTGGCGGTATGCTACAGCGCTTTGCTAAAGAGTTTATCGATGGCACATTAGATATTGCGTAATCATCATGAGTTTTGAGTAATTAAAGAGCCGATGTTGTATAGAGTGTCTATATGGCATCGGTTTTTTAATCTTTAGGTATTAAAAATAATGACACTAGCGCTTTATAAGGATAATCAAAGTATTAATTTAACATCACGATAAAAGTTCTCATGTGTGCCAACCATCAATAAGGTGAGGACAAGCTGACCATTATCAATTTGATAGGCCAATAATGTTAGCTGCTTTAGCATCTTAAACTTATAGATACGCACAGAGGATAAATCACCTACTTTCTGTATGCCTAAATTGGGATTATCTATTATGGTACGTACAGCAGCATCTAGATCGGCTTTTTGATTTTTATGTAATTTTTTAACGGCTTTTTTAAAGCTGTGTGATTGAATAACACTTAAAGACTGAGTCATCATTTATCCAAAAAATGTTATCCGAATTCGTAAGGCTCGACCATACCAGCATCCACTTCTGCTTGCGCAATTAATAGTTGGCGGACAAATTCATAGGATAGGTCAGGATTGTCTTCCATAATTTGGCCAATGGTTGCCCAATGTTCTATTTGCTTTGGCGGGGTACGATGTTGTGCTTTAGATATCGCATAGGCTTTATCAACTAGCGCCTTGTTAAGACGTATGCTTGCAGTAGACATAGAACTCTCCTTATTCAAGAATATTAAGCTTTGTGGTATTTTACCACAACTATAAAGTATTAACGAATATCATCCTGATAAACCAATAAAAGGAATGAAAAATGACACAACCAAACACCCCTTTCGCCCCACAAATCTCTGTCCCTGCTACTTATATGCGTGGCGGTACCTCAAAAGGCACCTTCTTTAAACTGTCCGACTTACCTGAGCGTTGCCAAGTTGCTGGCAAGTTGCGAGATAGTTTCTTATTACGGGTTATCGGTAGTCCTGATCCTTATGGTAAGCAAATTGATGGCTTGGGTAATGGTAGCTCGAGCACCTCTAAGACCGTTATCTTATCGCCGTCATCTAGTGACAACCACGATGTTAACTATCTGTTTGGACAAGTGAATATTGCCAAACCTATGATTGATTGGGCGGGTAACTGCGGTAATTTAACTGCGGCGGTTGGTGCTTGTGCGATTAATATGGGACTGGTTGACGCTGCTAAAATTGCTAATAGTATTGATGACAGTGCTGAAAGCGGTATTTGCGAAGTCCGCATTTGGCAAGAGAATATCAGCAAAACTATCATCGCTCATGTGCCTGTCTATCTAGATACACAAGGTAAGGTACAAGTACAAGAAACTGGCGACTTTGAGTTAGACGGCGTGACCTTCCCTGCTGCTGAAGTAAAGATTGAATTTATTGATCCGGTAGACTCGTCAAGCGATATGTTTCCTACTGGCAATCTAGTCGATGACTTTGATGTTTCTGGCTGTGGTTTAAGTTCTGATAGTGTCAAAGCAACCTTTATCAGTGCGGGTATCCCAACTATTTTTATGAAAGCAGAAGATTTGGGCTTTAACGGTACTGAGCTGCAAGGTGATATTAACAGCGATAGCGAGACACTTGCCAAGCTTGAGAATATCCGCGCCAGAGGTGGCGTTGCGATGGGCTTGTTTAAAGATGTTAGTGAAGCGCAAACCAGTCAGCATATTCCCAAGATAGCTTGGGTTGCTCCTGCGCAAAGCTATACTGCCTCTAGTGGCAAAGCCGTTGATGCTAATGATATTGATTTGGTCGTACGAGCGATGAGCATGGGACAATTACATCATGCCATGATGGGTACAGCAGCGGTTGCGATTGCTGCAGCAGCGACTACTCAGGGAACGTTAGTTAACCAAGCCGCAGGTGCAGGCGAATTGATGGAAGTGCGCTTTGGTCATCCATCTGGTACATTATTAGTTGGCGGTAAAACAGAACAAGTCGATGGTCGCTGGCAAGCCAAAAAAGTCTCAATGAGCCGCTCTGCTCGCCGTATCATGGTTGGTGAAGTATTTGTGCCAGCAGATGCCTTCTAAGGTTTATTATTCGTTCGATTAATTTAATACTGATGCTCTGAATAGCTTTTTGATTGCGTTTACTTTACTCTAATAAAATGCCAACTCCTCCTACTCTTAATAAAGCCTCACTTGATAAAAAGCCGCCGCTCAAAAAAACGGAGCGGCGCGCTTTGCTGTGGAATATTCTCAAAAAATTAGCAGTATTTGCCGCGCCTTATAAAACCTTGATTATTGCCACTTTGTTTTTAACCGTGCTGGGTTCCTTTACGGCACAGGTCAATGCCTTTGTGCTGCGTTATGCTGTCGATACTTTGACCGAAATCGCCACCCTTGCCGAGCCTTGGGAAGCAGGTCTGCGTATGCTCGGCATTATCAGTACGGTGCTCTTGACCAAAGAAGTGTTATCAATATTTATATCTTTTGGACAGCGCTTTTATGGTGAAAAGATTCGTATTAATCTCTCTCGTGATTTATCGCAAAAAATCATTGAGCGCATCTTGACCTACCGTATGGCGTTTTATACCAGTAGCGAAAACGACAGTGGTAAACTGCAAACGCGTATCGATTATGGCGTTAGCAGTCTAACCAGTCTGGTGCAAAACTTCTTTATCGATATGCTGCCGCTGTTTGCCAGTGCGATCGTCTCACTCATTATTATGTTTTCGACCAATTTTTGGATAGGCTTGGTCGGTCTTATTATCATCCCGATTTACTTTTTTATCAGTCAAAAACAAGCGCGGCGCCTGCAAGGTTTTCGTCGTGAAATGCGTGGCTTTAGAGAAGCGAAAAGTGGTCTGGTTATATCGTTAATTAATTCTATCAGCGTGGTAAAGTCTTTTGTCCGTGAGTCTATCGAAGCTGAAAAGCATTTAACGATTCAAAAAGATATGACTGATAATCAGCTGCGTATTCGTAGTATTGGCTTCATTTATGATGCAGTCAAAACCTTTATCGAACAGATAGGTGTGGTGGCGATTATTCTACTGACCTCTTATTTCGTGCTAAAAGGTCAGATGACCATTGGGATGATTTTATTTCACGTTATGCTATTTCAAAACGTCGCGGCCCCTATCCGTCAATTACATCGTATATATGATCAAATTAACAACGCGCTGACCTATGCCGAAGGTTTTTTTGAGATATTAGAGGACGACGAGCAAGTTGAAAACATCACTGGTATAAGTAGTAAAGACCTCAAAGGTCATATCGAGCTTAAACATGTTGATTTCACTTATCCTAATGGTACCCAAGCACTAAAAGACGTCAGCTTTACTATTAAGCCCAATCGTATTACCGCGTTGGTGGGCTTAAGCGGCGCTGGCAAGAGCACGATTATTAATCTGTTGGTAAGGTTTTATGAGCCTGACGCCGGCACGATATGCTTGGATGGTCAGAATCTAGCCGACTACGATACCCATGAGCTACGGCAAAATATCGGATTGGTATTACAAAGTAATCACATATTCTCAGGTACGATCAGCGAAAATATTCGCTATGGCGATATGAATGCTAGCGATGAAGATATTATTGTCGCAGCAGAAAAAGCCTCGATACATGAGCAAATCATGTCGTTACCAAAAGGCTATGAGAGCACCGCAAAATCTCTATCAGGTGGACAACAGCAGCGTATTGCGCTGGCACGAATGTTCTTAAAAGATCCGCCTATTGTGTTTTTGGATGAGCCAACGGCTAGCCTTGATGCGATTGCCAGCCAACAGGTGAAGAAGAGCCTAGACTTGATTAAGAAAGACCGTACCGTAATTATGGTGTCGCATAATATTGCCCAAATCATCGATGCCGATGACTTAGTGGTGATAGAAAACGGGCGTGTGGTGGAGACAGGCACTCACGAATCACTATATGAAAACCGCGGCAAATACTTTGAGATATTCAGCGCGATGTCAGATAGTTTAAACTTGGACAAAATCAGTCAAACCTTAAATAGTTAATGTAGGGCGAAATCGTTATAATGCTCACTCTGTGATGCATTGATGCATTATTTTTTATTACGCTATTTTTTATTATTTTATGACAGCCCCTTAAATCGTTAGAAGCTATTTGACTATGACTTGTGAATTTTCTATAAAAACCTTTGATGAATTAACCTCAATCGATATTTATCATATCTTAAAAGCGCGCTCGCAAGTGTTTGTGGTTGAGCAAAATTGTCCTTATCAAGATATGGATGAGGTTGATTTTGACTGCTTACATTTGGTCGCGCATCAAAACGAAGCATTGATTGGCTATTGCCGAATCATTCCGCCGACATTTAACACTAAAAAATCCGCCGTAAACCCTTCAGGCCCTATTCCCTCGATTGGTAGAGTGTTGGTCCTAGCAGCGCACCGTGGCGATGGCGTTGCACGTCAGATAATGCTAGAGGCCATCAAATACTGCCGTAAAAAATATGGTAAAAAACCCATTATCATCTCAGCCCAAGCTTATTTATTAAATTTTTACCAATCTCTAGGATTTATCCCTGAAGGTGAGCATTATCTTCATGATGGTATTGAGCATGTCATTATGGTTTTACCAATAATCAAAAAGGTGAAGATAAAAAAGGAAAGCTCAGGTGCCGCTAGCAATATCCTCAGCTTTTTACTATTGATATTGGCGCTGCTATTCATTGTCGGTTTGGTGTATTTAATGATCTGATTGATGGTCTGAATAATTGTCTAATTAGGGGTTAGGTTCTAAACCAGTCTTACACTACTTCACCATAGTTCGATATTGAGTATGCTATTTTTGATGCATGGCTTATCAATCCATAACGGGATTGATAACTGCTTAACTATCTGACTCAAGGAAGAGGTAACGACTATGTCTAATGTAGAAAGCAATGTCCGCCCAGAGTATGACGTCGAGATTCAAAAAATTGCTGATTACGTCCTTAATTACTCTATAGATAATGACTCCCCCAATAGCGCTGATGCTTGGAATACTGCCCGCCACTGCCTGATGGATACCCTTGGCTGCGGACTATTGGCATTACGCTTTCCTGAATGTACCAAGCACTTAGGTCCTGATTGCCTAGATCAGTTGACGCCTCATGGCGCGCGCGTTCCGGGCACCTCTCACCGGCTAGATCCTATCAAAGCTGCCTTTGATATCGGCTGTATCGTACGCTGGCTTGATTATAATGATACTTGGCTCGCTGCTGAATGGGGACATCCGTCAGATAATTTAGGCGGCATCTTAGCGGTAGCCGACTATATCAGCCAACAAAACGTCAGTCAGGGTCATGCAGCACTCACTATGAAAGAGGTGCTAGAGGCCATGATTATGGCACATGAGATTCAAGGTGTATTGGCATTAGACAATTCATTTAATCGCGTCGGCCTTGATCACGTATTTTTGGTAAAACTAGCGTCAACTGCTGTGGTGGCAAAGTTATATGCTCTACCACGTGAGCGTATCATGGCAGCCATCTCCCAAGCGATTGTGGATGGTCAAGCACTGCGCACTTATCGCCATGCACCTAATGCCGGTAGTCGTAAGTCATGGGCAGCCGGTGATGCGACCAGTCGCGCGGTACGTTTGGTCGATATCACACGCCGCGGTGAAATGGGTATCCCTGGGGCACTCTCTGCACCGCAGTGGGGTTTTTACGATGTGTTGTTTAGCCATACTAATAATGACCTAGCCACCAAGCCTGAGAATGAACGCAAATTCACCTTTCAGCGTGAGTTTGGCAGTTATGTAATGGAAAATATCTTATTTAAATTAAGCTTTCCTGCAGAGTTTCATGCGCAAACAGCCTGCGAGGCTGCGGTGATTTTGCATCCACGTATCGATGACAGAATTGATGAGATTGAGAGGATTGTCTTAACGACTCATGAATCTGCTATTAGAATCATCTCTAAAGAAGGAACGCTGTCCAATCCTGCCGATCGCGATCATTGTCTGCAATATATGGTTGCAGTGCCTTTACTTACAGGCGATTTGATGGCGGAAAATTATGAAGATGATTATCATGCCCAGCATCATATTTTGATTGATGGGCTACGCCGCAAGATGGTCGTTGAAGAAGATGCCAATTATTCAAAGGACTACCACGACCCAAGCAAGCGCTCGATTGCCAATGCCATTCAGATCTTCTTTAAAGATGGCAGCAGTACGGATAAGGTTGCCATAGAATATCCTATCGGTCATAAACGCCGCCGCATTGAGGGCTTGCCAGTATTAGAAGCCAAGTTTCGTGCCAGTCTTGCAACGCGGTTTATAGACAGTCGCTGTGCGGATATTTTTGCATTATGTAGCGATCAAAAGCGTTTAGAGCAGACACCTGTGAATAAATTTATGGATTTGTTTATGGCTAATTAGGATATTTGCGAACCCAAGATTTTCTCTTATCTTATAAAATAGGGCGTGTCGTTAATATGATGACAACGACACGCCCTATTTTGATCTATTGAATTGGCTCAATATTAATTTTTAATAGTTTAGAGCTACCAAGGAATAGACTCACCTGCCCAATCAACAAAACTTCCTGATTGCGCAGCGCTCATTTTGCTCAGTACTTCTAACAAACATTCGGCACTATAGGCTGGCGAGAATAACTGACCGTCAGCCACATTTCCTTGAAAAGGTGCCGATAGTTGGGTATTGACCGTACCCGGTTGCATGACCACCACGCAGACGTCTTTTAACGACCTTCCCCATTCAATGCTCAGGTTTTTCATGCCCATATTGAGCGCCGCTTTACTCATGCGATAGCTATACCAGCCGCCGAGCTGATTATCACTGATACTACCTACCCGCGCAGATATCGTTGCAAAAATGGCTGGCTTGTCGTTACTGCGTTTGGCTTTAGCCAATAACGGCTTTACATGCTTAGCAATAAGCAGACTGGCTAAAGCATTTACTTGCATATTCTCTAAGAAAAAATCTGTCTCAACTTGACGTAGTGCTTTTTCAGGTTGCTGCGCTCCGCTGTGCAGTAGTCCTGCACAGTTTATAACCCAATCAATATGCACAGTTTGCTGCTTAATAGTATCAGCAGCTTGTTTTATGCTTTCCTCGTCACAGATATTCATCGCTAGCCAATGCAAATTGTCTCCTTCAAAGTCAGGAACGTTTTTATAATAAGTCGCAAAGATAGTAACCGGCGGTTCGTGCTGTTTTGATGCAGCAGATACAAGCTGTTCAACCATGGCTCGACCAATACCACCAGTGCCGCCAATGATGAGATAGGTTTTAGTATTCATAAGGCACTACTCCTTATTATTAATGTAGTAAACCAATTAAAGTGAGGGTTTTACACGGTATTCCCTATATTGACTCAATTTTTCAACATTTACCATGAGGCTGTTGTATTCAACTGCTATAACCAGTTAAGTGAAATGCTGAGTAACAAAAAGCCGCCTCAATGATGGGCGGCTAATTAATACTTTAGTATTAGAATTCTTACTTAATCTACTTATAATTTAAGTAAGATTCAATAAATTAATAGTGGCTAATGCGCAGCTGGTTTGTCTACTGCTACAACAGGCACTTCTTTATGATCTACATCAAACAATTTACCTTCGCTAAAATAATCACCTTCAGTTAAATCTAGAATCACAGCAGGACGTACTGAACGGTCTTCTGTACCCGCTACAAATACCGACTGATTTTCTGAGTTTCCTACTTTTAAGTGGTTAAATAACAAGTTTAATGCGATGGCCATAATAGCTGCAGAGCTGATACCTGAATGGAAAATAGTTGCAAACCAGTCTGGAAATTGATCATAAAATGCTGGCGCTGCAATCGGTAACATACCAAAACCGATAGAGGTGGCAACAATAATTAGGTTCATGTTATTGGTATAGCTGACTTGCGCAAGTGTACGAATACCACTAGCTGCAACCGTACCAAACAATACGATACCGGCGCCGCCTAATACTGCGGTAGGAACCGTTGCAATCACACGACCCATAATTGGCATCAAGCCTAAAACGACTAAGATGATACCCGCATAAGCGACTACAAAACGGCTTTTAACACCTGTTACGGCTACCAAACCAACGTTTTGGGCAAAAGCACTTTGAGTAAATGAGCCAAAGATTGGCGCAACCATACTGGCTAGCATATCTGCACGTAGACCATTACCCAAGCGTTTTGAGTCAACATCAGTCTCAATAATATCACCAACTGCCAAGATATCTGCTGACGTTTCTACTAAAATAACCAATACCACGATGAACATAGAGATAATCGCAGCAAGCTCAAAGGTAGGCGCGCCAAAATGGAACGGTGTAGGAAAGGCGAAAATAGAACCAGTGGTAATACCAGAGAAGTCGACTAGGCCGAAAGCCCAAGCGGCAAAGGTACCGATGACCATCGCTAGCAGAATAGATAAGCGACTGATAGCAGCATTACCAAGCTTGCTTAGTAATAACACCATCGCTAATGTGAAGCCGGCAAGACCAATATTGGTCATGCTACCAAAGGTTGGTAAGTTGCTATTGCCACCCATAGCCCAACGTGCGGCTACTGGCATCAAGGTCAAACCAATGGTAGTAATAACTGTGCCTGTTACCAGTGGCGGAAAGAACTTAATAATCTGGGAGAAAATAGGCGTAATCAAAAACCCAAGAGCAGATGCTGCAATGACGGCACCAAACACAGAAGGTAGCCCGCCCCCCGTCGTCACAATCGCAACCACGGTTGCCACACTCGCAAACGATACACCCTGTACGAGCGGTAGCTGACAACCAAAGAAAGGCACACCAAGGGTCTGCAACAATGTCGCTAGACCACCAATAAATAAAGAAGCGGCAATCAATAAACCGATTTCGGCCGGTAGTAGCCCAGCGGCTTGCCCAACAATCAATGGAACCGCAATAATGCCACCGTACATGGTAAGTACGTGTTGAAAGCCATAGGCGATATTAGCGCCAACGCCCAGATTTTCATCTTCTGGGCGGGCAAATGTCGATTGAGAAGTAGATTTAATATCCATATTAAATAGCCATCCTTGGTGTGCTGTCGTTAATATATTCTAGGCTTGTTTTTTAATAAATCCTAGAGTGAAACTTATAAGTAGTATAAAAACTAAGCTCGCAACCTTTGCTACTGAAAAGGACTGTGAACCTCGCTTTTAATTAATATCAATGAGTTTTGATTTATAACTGTATGTAGAGCTGTGTATTATCTGAATTTAACATTAGAATGTACCTGAAGGTCTAAGTTAAATATTTACATTAGACTTCTGATTTGTTTTTAGCATAGCGTGTATTTATGATAACTACCAGCGATTATTGACCATATGGTCAGGTTTTTTGTATTTTGAAGATATTTATCCAATATTAGACCCTATAATAATAAAAATGCAAAAATAACCATGCTTGTAAATGTACCATCATGACTAAAAAATCTCTTATTTTACTATTTTCACTTCATCATTGATTATACGGATATCAGACTATGCTATCGCCCCAAGACCAATTGACCGAGCTGGTACGCACACTTGAGACAGAGCAACACGTTTTTGCCACTGATCCGCTACTCATCACTGAAAAGCTGCAAAGTGAAGATGGGAAACCGATGCAAAAATTACATCGGAGAGCCTCACGTATCGATAGCAATGGTGCGCTGGCACGAGTGTTGGGTAAGATTGATGGGCGTATTAAAGGTATTATGTTCGTCATGAGCGTGGTGTGGTGCATCTCAGGATTTTTGGGATTGTTTACCTTATTACAGACCAATGTGGTGAACTTCTTCTATGTGTTGGTTTGCTTGCTAGGTTTTCATAGCATCATGCTTTTGGGTTGGCTGCTGATGACTCTCATTAATCAAGGCAAACAAACCTCTAACTGGTTTGCCAGTTTTGTGAGCCCCAGTTATCTTATACGCGGTAAAGATGATGTCACTAAAGCAGCAGTCGACTTATATGAGTGTCAATTGCAGCATAGCGGTATGCGCTGGTATTTAGGCCGGTTTAGCCATCAGTTATGGCTGGCGACGTTGACTGGAATGCTGCTTGCGATTATATTTTTATTAATTGTGCGTCAGTACAGCTTTAGCTGGGAGTCAACGCTACTCTCTGATCAGGCGCTGATCACCTTGACCCAAGTACTCGGATGGCTGCCAAGTATGGTTGGATTCGATGTGCCGGACAGCACAGCTATCGTACAGAGCCGACTAGTAACGGATGCAATGCCACTGTCTGTCGCGCGGCAATGGGCAGGATTATTAGTAGGTAGTTTACTGATGTATGGCATTGTGCCACGTGCAATAGCATGGGCGTTTTGTGCATTGATGTTTCGTCGTAAGAAAATGCGCTTGGATATCAAACTGCCCTACTATCAAAAGATTTTGAACTTTTGGCAGCGTCATGTGGTTGATGCTGATGATTTTATTGAAGCACCTGCACCTATTGCACCAAAGGCAACTGTCAGCGCTGGCAAGAAACTGGTTGCCTTACTTGAATATCCATCAGAGCAGCTTAACTGGTGGCAATCGGGTCTAAATACGGATAGTCATGGCCATAGCAACGTTAGCAACGTTGAAAATTTTGGTATTGTCGATGATCGTGATGATATGGCACGGTTAAAGACCTACTTAGATAGCCATGCGGTACAGGTGTTACTGGGGATTCATGGTAAAGCGTTGCCTGATCGTGGCACATTGCGTAAACTTGATCAAATTGCCAATCATGCAAAACACGGACTGATTGTCCAACTGCTTAATGATGGCAATATTATTGATAGAGCGCTTACTGACCATGATATAACCAACGATGTTGTAGATTCGAGCCAATCAAAAGAGCCGTTATTAGACAAACAAGACGTTCGTTATCAACAATGGCAAACAGCTCTTTCTGCTCGGAAAATTGGCTTAATTAATGTTGACTCGTAGAAAAATGCGTCTTATGATTCATTAGACAATAATCTAATTTTATGGTTGCTGAACTTGGCTATTAATAATAAATATAAGACTCTATCATGAATAATGACAATAATAATCGAGAAAGCAACCAAGAAAGCAACCAAAAAACGGATAAGCCTGCCGGTCTCTTTGCTGATAAAGCCTATGAAGTGACGATTGACTCAAAAAGTCAGCCAGTGCATCAGCCACATCCGACCTTCGCTAGCGATGAAGACTTATCCTTGAGCAAACAGACGTTAAATCAGCAAGCATTAACCGAACAATCATTAACTGAACAAACAGTACCGAGCAATACTACACTTAAAAAGACAATTGCTAGTGGCGAGGCTCTTAAGTTAGCCGTTGTTGGTCATACCAATACGGGTAAGACCTCTGTACTACGCACCCTATTACGTGACGTATATTTTGGTGAAGTAAAAAATGAAGCAGCGACTACTAGACATGTTGAGCGCGCCCAACTGACCGACAGTCAGACCGGCGAGGTATTGGTTACGTTGTATGACACGCCTGGTCTGGAAGACGCATCGGGATTGATGGACTGGTTAGAGGACAATACCGCCAGTCGCCGTGATGGTATTGAGCGTCTACAGCAGTTTTTGGCAGCAGATATCGCTCAAGGTGTTGATAGTAATGTCTCGAACAATTATGACTCGCAAGATTATGACTATAGCCAAGAAGCAAAAGTTATCCGTCAGTTGCTAGCAAGTGACATGGCCATCTACGTCGTAGATGCACGTGAGCCAGTATTGGGTAAATATAAAGATGAGCTTGCTATCTTGTCGTGGGCAGCGATACCCGTTATGCCGGTATTTAACTTCACTGACAGTCAAGATGCCAATATTGACGACTGGCAGACGATGCTGGCAAGACGTAATTTGCATATCTCAACCCGTTTTGACTCAGTTGCCTTTGAGTTTGAAGATGAAATGCGCCTGTGGAAAAATCTTGCGACCATGCTCACCCACTCTGAGATGCTTGAGCAGTTAATGACGCGCAGGACTGAAGACTGGGCACAGCTTTATGATGATGCAAACATTATCATCGCTGATTTTTTATTAAATGTCGCCGCTTTTGTACGTGAAATTAGTGAAGATGATGATCCGATGCCAGTATTACAGCAAATGCAAGAAGCGGTCAGGCAGAGTGAGCGTGCGATGCAGCATAATTTACTAAATTCATATAAATTTTATGACAATGCGGTAGCAGCAACCCCACTTGAATTGCAAGCGTATCAACAAGATCCATTTGATCCCGAGCTTCTTAAAAGCTATGGTATCCGCACCACTTCTGGTGCGGCAGCTGGCGCGCTATTAGGATTGGGTATTGATGCCGCAGCACTAGGCACGACCTTAGGATTGGGCGCTGCCATCGGTGGTATCGCAGGCGGACTGTTATCTAATACCAGTAGTATTGCCGATAGAATTACTGGGGTAAAGCGTCTGTATATCGACCCTGCGACATTGACCTTATTGGCAACTCGGGCCATAGATTTATTGAATACTCTACGCCATCGTGGTCATGCTGCAACGGATGCCACGCAGCTCATATATAATGGCGAGAAAAGTGATAATAGATTGTCAGTTGATCACAATGAAGATAATTTAGTGACGCCATGGGCCGCGAACAAATTACCCAGTGAGCTTAAAAAAGCGCGTGGTAAACCGCAATGGTCATCGCTCAGTAGCGGTAAGTCAGAACAAGCTCAACTACTACGAGCAGATATGGCCTGGTCGCTAGCAAGTAAGTTACCCTCATATAACTCCTAGGAGTTATAAAACGAGCGCTCTTAAATAAGAATCATAATTAAAACCACTGAATATATTTAGCAACAGTTAAAATCAATCAAAACCAAGGAAAATTAATGACATACTATTTTGGATTCGTACCTTCAGAACAATTAAAAGCGTTAATTGTTGAAGCAGAACAAGTCATTGCATCAGAGGTAAAAACTGACTATTACCCTTATCGCGATGCACTAACTCACCAAACCGCACGCGATCTTATCGATAACTTATTGGTTGGTCTAATTGAAATTATTCCAAACCCTGAGCGTCAAGCATCCATGCGTAAAATTGTTGCGACGATTGAACGAGCGTCGGATACCCTACTCAATATTTTACTGGGTAAAGAAAATAATGAAGAAGTTTTACCCAGCTTTCATTTCTTAAGAGATCGTGCAACCTTTATCGACAATGAAGGTTTAAAGCGTGTGGGTTTCAAGCTATCAGAAAAAGACGCTGAAATCATCGATAAAGGCTTTGCTGCTGTCACCCCTGAACACATAGATATGAAGACGTTTAAAACAGCCCTTGAAACGATGAATGAAGAAACGCTGACTCATTTTATCAGTCGTTATGCAGAAACACTAAAGCTTGGTATGATTAAGCGTAAGGCTGTGCCAGTTGCCAAAGCGGCTATCGATAAAGGCATGAGTATGGCGCTTAATAAGCTGTTACCTGACTTACCAGACAACTCATTAAATCGTTTAGCAAACTATTACCGCCCTTTTATCGTAGAAAAGTCAGAATAGCACCTAGTATTTAATTAATTTTATCCCAAAAGTCACATGGCGTTGGGAAAATTCACTAAAATTTGCTAAAATAAGCGGCACTTTTTATCAAAGGCGCACCCGATGACCCAAATTAGCAATCAAGAAATTGAAAAAACATTACGCAACTCAGAGTGCCTTATCAGTAGTATGGAAGTTGCTGCTGCTTATGAGCGTTTGGCTGCCCAGCTCAACCTCCATTATGCTGGTCTAAACCCGATTGTTATGGTTGTTATGAACGGTGGACTTATCCCAGCCGGTCAGTTACTTACCCATTTGACGTTTTATCATCGTATGCATTACATCCATGCTTCGCGCTATCGTGATAATCAAGGTACCAACGAGCTAGACTGGAAATTCAAGCCTGATGTAAAGCTTGCTGGTGAGCATATATTGTTGATAGATGATATTTTTGATGAAGGCATCACCCTAAAAGCAATCGTTGAAGAATTGAGTAAAGAAAACCCGTTGTCTATCGAGTCTTGTGTATTGCTCAATAAAGAACATGATCGTAAAGTTGCAGATTTTGACGTTGATTTTGTTGGTATCAATGTCGCTGATCGTTATGTTTATGGCTGTGGTATGGATTTTCATGGTTATTTGCGTCATCTACCAGGTATTTATGCCATTAAAGAAGACAAAGTGTAAATTTAAAAATTTTGTCGTTAAAAAAGCATCCAAATTGGATGCTTTTTTTTGATTTATTTTTTCAAACTAACAAAATAATAAAGGCCCTACTCTACAAATTCTTCAAACTGTAAACTTAGCCCTGTCTGTCTTTCTGTTGGCGTTGATAATGCGCGCGTAAATGCTGAAGCAGTACTAAAAATAGAAACTTGTTTTTTGGCACGTGTCACCGCGGTATAAATAAGCTCCTGGCTTAGCAAGCGTCCATTACTATCATCAAAGGCAATAGCCACATGATCAAACTCTGATCCTTGCGATTTATGAATGGTCATCGCATAAGCAGTCGCAATCATCTCATCACTCAGCATATTAATATTGATGCCCTGAGTTTTGTTCTCAAAAAATACTTGCAAACGTCCTTTCTCGGTTTGTAGACAAATACCAATATCACCATTAAACAGCCCTAGCTCATAGTTATTCTGTAAAACCATTATAGGACGTCCATGATACCAAGGTGATTTTGATAACGGCAATTTTAATTGAGTTTTATGCTGCTCGCTCAGATAATTATTAATGTAATGATCACCGCAGCGTCCATGATGCCCAGCAGTTAGTACTCTAAATTGATTGAGCAATACCATTAGTTTGCCAAAGTCATCGAATGATTCTTTGGTTGGCATGGATTTCGCTTTTTTTATTTTTGTTAATAATATCTCAGTTCGACTAAAGTACCGGATATATCTATTCGAGAGGTTAATTAAAAAATTATAATTGCTTAGGCTATTTTTTAGCTTATCAGTTGTTTTCTCACTGTTCGTGTATTCCTTTGTATTATCTATATTAGAAGTCAGATGATAGAACTTTAACGCGTCATCTTTTTGGAGAAGTTGCCAAACAACTATCATATTTTGCGTACTAGTCGAGCTTCCATTGGCCTGATTAATGAGTTTAGCAAGCTTGTCTATACCCGAATCTTCATCAAAACGTTGACTAGCCACTAGGCTTTGATGCACGTCTTGTAATGCAGATATACGGCATAAATCCGCTAGCACTGCCCCTGCATCGACTGCGGCTAACTGATTGGCGTCACCCAGTAGTATCAGCCGCGCATTGGCTTTTATGGCGCTCACTAGATGATTAGCTAGCTCTACCCCAAGCATAGAAGCTTCATCGATGATGACGATATCTTCACTTAGCGGATTCTTATTATTGTAACGAGGACGACCACCCTGCCCGATACCTAATAAGCGGTGAATGGTCTTAGCTTCTGGCAACTGTATAGAGACGCCAGCTTGCTGTATGGCGTTCTGTATCGACTCTTGCATGCGCTGTGCAGCCTTACCTGTTGGAGCGGCTAATGCGAGATTGGCCTTTGATTTATCTCCTTCAGACTGTTCTTGCTGCAGTGCCATGACCAACTGCGCAACGGTAAAAGTTTTGCCCGTCCCTGGTCCGCCAGTAATGATGCTAAATGCTGATCGGTTTGCCATATGAATGGCATTTTGTTGTTCGGGGTTTAACCGAGGATTGAGCGCTATCGGTAATTCTACTAACATCTGATTTTTAATACGAATCACATTTTTTGCGAGTGCATGCTCAGCTTGCCATGTACGATGTAGCCATAAAGTGATTTTAGTTGATTCCTCACTATCGTTTTTCAGGTCTTTACTTACCTGAAAAACGATTGGACTGGCAACCTCATTTTCTTCTATCTTGCTTTTTATTTTAGTAAAAAGTGGTCGGTTTATTAATATTTCATTAAATTTGCTTAGGCTATTTTCTATTGAGGTACAGTTACTTGCTATATGTATCAATGATTGATATAGATTTACACAAACTTGACGGCGTTGTTCTAATATTTTTTTATCGTATAAAGGTAATGTGGATTGGCGCATTACTGTAATCCACATCTCATCGCTTTCTAATAATTCAGCAACTGATAGATCTGTTATGCCAGTGCTTAGTAGCGTTGTAAATAATGGCTGTAGCAAAGGTTGCAATAAATACTGTTGCCAATTAAACAGCCCAATATCTTCATTGAACCTATTCTCACTTATAAGACGATTAGATGCTTCAAGGACCAATACGGTGTGCCCTTCTTCTAGACGCTGCACCAGCACCTCAAATAGCGCTTCAAACAGCCAATCTTGCGTGTCATGACCTTCCTCAGTTATGTTAGACACCAGCTGAATTTTTAGCTGTCCTTGGTAAGCCACTTGCGTTTGTGTGCGTCGTTGCAATAGATACTGGCTAATCGTCGTCGCCCAACTACTAACAGCATCTGTGTTAGTAGCATTTAAATCAGCGTTATTTGCTTTGTCTTGCTTCATTACGTTGTTTATATCCTTAACATCACTCATCGCTTATCCATTTTTATCATTATTTTAGTGTTTTCGTGTGCTAGATACTTGGGCTACCAAACATATCATCTAATGCTTTAACCAGCTCAAACGGTATCTGCCACTGAATACGACCATAGTTTTGTGCGCCCTTTGAGTCGATACCACGTAAAAATACGTACTCCACTGCACCTAAATATTGCGTCTCATTGCCTTCATAATTAGCTAAACGTAAGCGCAAAAATCGATGGAGTGCCACTTGATAAATGGCGGCTTGCAACCAGTACCCTGCTTTATTCATGGCAGCGCTTAGATTTTCATTATCGTAACTGCTTAGGCTATTTCCTAAGTAGTTACTTTTATAATCAACCACATAATACTTGCCAGCACACTCATACACGAGGTCAATCTCACCTCGTAGATAACGATAAATATAGTTAGAATACTGCGTGGTCAGTTCAATGTGTTTCTCAGGCTCATCCGGTAAATACTGCTTGAAAACATGGTTAATATGCTCAGGTGTAAAGTTTTCTGATAGACCCATATTAAAACCAAGCTCAGCAATACGCTGCTTAACCGGTATGTCCTGCAAAGGTTGACCAGATGCTAACAATGGTGCGGCTAATACATCCGCCACCCATGCCATCAACTCTTCATGGGCAACGCCTAGCTGGTTAGGCTCAGCCGATTCAATATTCTCTGTAGCCAGCTCTGAAGTCAATGCTGATGGTATTGCTTTATTTTGCTGTAAGCGCTGTTGCGAAGTGGCGCTAGCATAACTTATGGGCAGCTGATACTGACGAATACTTTGATCAATAATGCCTGACCATTTACTACTATCTGTAAAATCCATTTTTTCAAAAATCTCATGTAAAAAAGTACCAGCATTAGCGCCTTTTACAAAGCGAAAACGAATGTCATCGCTGCTGATTGAATTACTAACGTTGCTATTATCGTCATTCTGTAAATCTTGTTGAGGTTTATTACTTAGAAATTTAGAAGATAAATTAATACTATCCGTTAAATCTAAATCATCCTCTACTCCATCATCAAAAACAGCCAATGCTTTGCTTTGTTCACTTAGCTGACGCGATAGTGCCGTAAAGCTGGTCTTAGCCCAGCCTTTAAATGAGTTTCGTTGTATCTGCGCATAGGCACTTTGATAGTCGATACGTAGTGCAGTATCAGAAGCAGATATAGATTCAATGGTATCAGTAGCAGCGGTCTCAGATTCTTGGGACGTCTTATTAGTATCAATAAGTGCTTCAGCGCTTAATTCAATAGCCGCATATTCTAACCAGCCGATATAAGGCTGTAATCTATCCGGCAATACAAACTTATGATCCTCACAACTCAACCATTGCAGACTTGGCTTACGTTCTGAATCAGTTTTGTTATAGCCGTCCTTGAGTACCATGTATAGCTGCTCACTGGCACGGGTGAAAGCAACATAACCCAGTCGTCTAAACTCCTCATAGTTTTCAGCGGTTTCAAATTGCGCATAATAGTCTGTTGGTGTTTCGCCTTTAGCAGATTTACTATGCGGTTTTCCTTTACTAGTAGATAGGCGGCGCTCCGTTTTATTATCCTCAACATCATGGTCATATAGAAATAAATTATGATCGCTACGACCGCCAGCTTTAGGACTAGCGCTATCCATACCGACGACATAGACAATCGGAAACTCTAATCCTTTGGACTTATGAATGGTCATCAGCTGCACACCTGACTCCGTTGGCAGTGGTTGCTGCTGCGCCCATTCTGGTGTTCGACTACTATTCATATTTTTCTTATACCATGCCAGTAGCTCATGCTCACCGATATGCATGCCATGCTGCGCTAAAATATCGAGTAACTGCCGTAAATCCATCAAATAGCGCGCGCCATCCTCTAAGTCGGCAAGTCCTACCCAAACATTTTGGCTTTTTACTTGTTTACCAGATTGCTGCGGATTTTGGCTAATCATCGGGTTACGAGCAAACAGATAATGCAGCGCTGACAAAACGCCATTATGCTGCCAGTACGACGCTGCGGTTTTTAAATACAACTGGAAGTCTTGATAACGCTGTTTTAACGCTGCTTGCTCGCTATCCAATCCATTACTTTCTCGTACATCCGCTTGGTCAGTATCACTCTCATCGTCATCTAACATCAACGCTTGTATATCATTAAGGCTTAACTGATAAAAATTACTGGTTAATACACGATTAATAATATCTCGGCGATGTGGTCGCAGCATAGCCTCTAACAAAGCAGCTAAGTCAGCGGCGATAGGCGTATCAAAGATATTTTTCTCTGCTGTTTCCAAGGTAGGCACGCCAAGCTTACTGAGCATATCCTCAACTTGCTTTAACTCATGCTTACGGCGACCTAGTACACCAATATCATTTGGCTTGATAGGTCGACCTTCAATGGTTTGCTGACTTGCGAGCAATGCCGCGATATGCAACGCTGTTAGCTCGCAAGCATTGTACTTAGCTTGTTTATCATAGGGCAGATGTATCACACTGACGGGACTATCCGATAAAACAGCGGCTTCTGTTTGTTCTTTTCCTCGTTCTTTCACAGACGCAGACGCTTGCCATGAAAGACGCGAGTCAGTATTTGCCGCCGTTATATGCTGGTAGTAAATACCCTTACCCAACTGCGCTAACTGACTCGCTTTATCCTGCTTATAATTTTGGGAGTCTTGTGTATCTGATACCGGGCTCGGTCTGCCAAACCAGTGGTTCAGTGCGGTAATCAAACGCTCATTAGAGCGTCGATTGACATCAAGACTCATAATATGATCTTTATCAAACTTAGCTTTCATGGCGTTATAATTGGCGACGTCACCACCGCGAAAGCCATAAATCGCTTGTTTAGGATCGCCCACTAATAATAGAAAGCCTCGATTCTGATGAGCACTATCTTTATTACTATCAGTATTTTTAGACAGGTAAATGCGCTCAATCATGCGCGCCTGCTCACCATTGATATCTTGTGACTCATCAATCAATGCCACCGGATAATGATGGCGAATATAACGTGCCAGCCGCTCACCTTGCTTACCTGACAAGGCTTGGTTTAAGCGTACCATTTGCAGTGCAAAAGTAGTCTCACGACGCGCTTCTAATATCGATGGTAGTTTTTGGCGTACCTTTAGGGCTATCTCACGGTTTAGGTTTTCAACCAATGCATTTAAATAGAGCTTAATTTGTTCACTATAATTGTGTAATACAGCTAATAACTGGATACTTTCAAGATTTATAAAGGCTAGGCGCTCGGCTTCTTTACCTTTGTTGAAAACCTTCCCACCGTCTTCTTTACTAATAAAAGCATTAGGTAGTTCAGTATATAAAACGTCAGCATGAGATTCTAGATTGGCAAAAAATGTTACCCCATACTGAAGGATGGCTTGTTGAATCGTAAAAACAGAACCGATATTTTTACCAATCTTACCTGCTTTACCAAACCCTTGTGCCGTACGGTACTCAAAGTCAAAATATGGCTCTAGTTCTTTTAAATCACAATTTTTAAATTCCTCTAATGCCTGCTGATAGGCAACAAAATCTATCTCTTCGCCCATATCGACATTCTCGATAGGCGTTGAGATAAACTGAAGAGATTTTTGGGCGGCACCAATATGATCGGCAGGTGAGGTCAGCTTCTTAGTATGCTGCAATAGCTGATAAATCTCATGCTGCTGGTTATACAAGTAGCTGTGATGGGCACGTACCGCATCATGAATGATGCTTTCTATCACTATCTGCTCTTGATCACTAATTTGTATGCCTTGCTGATGCCCAGTCTCCGCGCTGTATTCTGATAGCCATTTTTGTGACAAGCTGTCTAATGTACCAACGAACAGCTTATCTAGAGTAGTCAATACGAGAGCGCAGCGCCTAAGCGCATCAGACAACGGGTAATCTTCGGTATGATCTAATAAGTACTCGAGCAAATAGCTGTTGATAGGATCATCCATAAGATCCTTATTGCCTGAGAGCATAGCTTGCTTTTCAAGCCACTCCAGTCGCTCTTGCTTCTGCTCTAGGGTTATTTTTTTATTAGATTCATTAGAGAGTTTAGAATCTTCATCAACTTTATCTGTTTTATCAGTAGACTTTTTAGCGCTTTCATTGATGAGTAGCTGTGGATAGAGAATATCTCGGGTAATAGCGTTAATTTGCAGCTTACCAAACCATTGCAGTAGCTGATGAAAATCAATCAAACGATCATGGATACGCTGGCGCATCTCGGCAGCAGCAGCGCGAGTAAAGGTAGTGGCGATAATATGCTCAGGGGCGCGTTTTGCTTCAATTAATAAGCGCAGGACAATACCCGTCAAGGTCCACGTCTTACCAGTACCTGCTGAGGCCTCTATTAGATACTTACCGTTTAACTTAATACGAATGGCAGGTGGTTCTTCTGGCTTAATAGCGTTCTTGTCAGCGACAGCAGTCTTGCCAGCAACACTATTAGCTAGATTACTAGCCGAGTTGCCGACTAATCTTCCAGGTATCGCATTGCTGTAGTCGTGCCCGACATTATCTAAACCATTAGCAGAGTTATTATCTTGATCCATAAAAAATCACTTGTTCAAAGTCGTACGATTAACATTATTATTTAGCATTCTGAATGAATAGCTTGATAGCGCTACTCTTTATAAAGCTTTTAAGGCCTCATCCATCGCCCCAAATAAAGGCTTTGCCAATGCCGGCAAAGCATCCTTTAACTTGGCAAAGGCATCTTGCTTATAAAGAATATATTGCCATAGCTCATGCTGTGAACAACTGTCATAAATAACGTCGCTGTTATAGTCCGGCCATAACCAACTCTCAAAATCACTACTCTTGGGTTGATAATCAGTGTCCTTAGCTTTGGCTTCATTGACCTTATAAAGATAAGCAACAGCGTAAACAGGTAATACCGCCATTGGCGTCGTGCCAGCAATATGGGCAAACCTTATCCACTTAAGCAATTCAGCTAAGGCTGTATCATAAGCAATGGGCGCAAGCTCAAACGTAGTCTTGTCTTTGAACTTTTTATACTCAGCGCTACCTTTATTAAAGCGCCAGATGCTTCTGCCATCACCAGCAGTAACTTGCGCCTCAGTGGTGTGGCGCGCCACTTGCCAAAAAACATGCGCTAACCAAAACTGTAGTAAGTACTGTGTACGAGCACTATTGGGTAATATGTTTAACCAAACATCAGGTATTGATGACTCAGGTGAAGACGTATCTGAGCTTTGAGTGGCCATATTAGCGGCAACCGGCACCACACCTTTTATCTGTAATTGACCTTGAGGATTTATATCAGGGGTAGCAACCGTAATCATGGTTTCAGCACACGGGGTTAATAAGGTGCTGGCATTTCTACTCCTCTCATCAAAAGTACCGTTACTAATATTAATGTTGTCATGGTTATTAGCACGAGCATCAATATCCAATACCGCTAACTGTTCGGCAAACTCTTGGCATTGCTGCTGTAGCTTAACCTGTTGATACTGCAGTGTCGATTGACGCGCCACACCTGCTGGCATAACTGGGTCGTATAGCAAATTGCTCGCGCTGGTATTATCAACATTTACATCTTTATTCAGCTCATCAAGCAGCTGCGTATTCACCTGATAGGCACTTAAACCAGATAACGATAGAGGCTCTTGATGTGCCATCTCATCTTCAGGCAATACAATATGTACTTGCTGCTCTCGTAGAAAATGCTTGGCAGGGTGACGTACTTGATAGTACAGGTGCTGCATATCTACTTGGCTAATATTAAAACGCTCTGGTAATTCCTGCACAATATCATTATTCAAAGTTTTAACATCTGATAAGCCCTCTAATAAAATACGCTGAGCAATATTGGCATAGTCTTTCTTGCTAGGCAGATGAACTTTAACAGAAGTTGATATGTCGTCATTTTGAGCGTGCAGGCGCTCAAATACCTCGTGCCACACTCGCGCTGGTGCATTGGTGCTTTGTTGATAGAGCTTTTCTTTTTGCATGGCACGCGCGAGTAATTCTATCAATGCTTGTCCATCATCTTCACTAGACATTAGGCTGTTTGAATGAACAGAATCAGTTTTTGACTGCACAAATACTTCTTGCGCAAACGGTAGTGCCGGATGACGAGTGACTAACCATTGCTCGATAAGCTTAGGCAAATAACGCTGCACTTGCGCCGCCAAGGCTGATTGGTCATTACTATCATTATCAACACTATCAACACCATTAACAGTCGTTAGTGAATTGCTCTTAAGCTGCTCAGTCTTTAAAGGATCCCACTGCCACTGTACTTCGCCTTGTAGGAACTGCAATAACTCACTCACCGGATTGGCTGGCAAATGCTCATGATTATCAGTGAGACGCTGACCATTATAAAAAATCCAGCAAGCATTGCGAGCACATAACAGCGCATCTAAAAATGCACCATTATCGTCGTCTTCACTAAATCTGTCGCCGCGACGTGCCAGCCCAGATTTCATTAAGTCATAACGGTTGTCACGGTCACGATTGGGAAACTCGGATAAATCCATATTGAGCATGACCACCAAACCAAACGGCACATTACGTAGTGCGCCAAAACGTCCAAAGGTAATCACGCCAGTCGGCTCCGCACTGACTTGCTGGCTCTCAAGCTCATCTTCGATACTATCGAGCATAAAGCTCAGCTTTAAGGGTAGATTACTGACTTGTGATAACTTTGACTCAACTTGGCTGGCTTCAAGCTCTAGTGACTGTGAAATTGAGGAAAGTGACATTGAAGAAAATGACATTGAAGAATCATCAGCATCAGCTGTCATCGTATCAAGCTGACTGTCATTATCAGTATGGTAGCGCTGGTAATGACGATTGGCACGCAAACTACTCTTAAAACCATTCATCGCATTAAAAATAGCGCGCATCGGACGCGTTTGGTCAAGCGCACCAAAATACGGATGAATGATATGGTTCTCAATATTATTGAGCCAATTCTCAGCGTTATGACGGGCTTGAAACTCGTAACGGCAATGATGCAATCCACTGTAGACACGGCATAGCGCTTCAACAATAAATGCATCACCCAAACCAATCGCTGACATAGGTACCGTTTTTTCGGCTAATGTATTATCCTGCCAGTTATCGGGATATAAGCAGTCACTGATACCAGCCTCAGGCATGACCAGGCCTAGCGCTACCTTATCCAGTGCATGGGCAAAGCTAAAACGGTAATCATAATCATCTATATCAAGCGTTTGCTGCAGATGTGCTTCATCAAAACCGCGTACGAATCCTGCTTGCTCTAATAGGTCACACGCGCGGCTCATCTGCTCATGCGTTAAGCCAAGGCTTTCATACAGCGGTGGCAGCATCAGCCAATCAAATACTTCAGCCGCCTCAAATCGGGCACTCTCACTACCTAACAGCCCATAAAAACCACGTATCGCTTCCCACAGCTGACGAATAGATTTATCAACGACGCCTGTGACCTTAGCTGGTAGCGTCAGACCATCTTGCCCTTCTCCATTAACAAACACCGAGTTAATAAGCTCATGGTGGCGATCAACATCTGGTAACAATACAACGATATCGGATAGATGACGCGTAGTACCATCTTGATTTGGCTCATTTAACCAACGTCCAATCATGCCGCGTAACACTTCAAGCTGACGTTGTAGATTATGGCAAGAGTGAATGCTTAGGCTATTATCATATTGCGACAATTGCCATTGCCGTGATTGCTCGTAGCGTTTACCTTTTAAAGTATCGTCGCTATACCATACATTAGAATCATTATTTTTACTTAGGCTATTTTTATCACTAACGTTTTCATTATCTGAATCAACTTGCATTTGCGTACTAAGCGCGGCACTTAAACGCCCGGCAGTGGTTTGCTGCGTCGCACTTTCATCTAGCATCAGTACATCTTGCTGTAAATGGGCAAGCAAACTTAGCGGTCGCTCGGATTCTGTTTCAATTACTTGGTCGTAACCTACATCAAACTTATCTTGCCAGTTCAGTTTGAAATTCGCTGTATCTTCATTACCTGATAAGCTTGCCAGCATCGCAAAGGTCTCGCGTGATTGCTTGCCCAAGCGCGACAATAGCGTATGCCCATAATCTCGCAAAAACACACTTTCAGGGTTAATCACTTGCTGACGCTGTAACCACTGCTTATCGACGATATCCGCCCAAAATAACTGCGACGGATTATAGTGTAATAAAGTGATATCAAGGTATGTCGATAAACGCTGTAAAAAATTCAGCTCGTTTTGCGGTAATTGCTGAATGGTGAAAATATGCAGTTGCGTTGGTAATATCGCTTGAATATCTACGCCACTATCTGCTTTGTCTTGCTTCATAATCTGCCAAAAACGTGTCTCAATAGACGCGCGATGTTCATACACAGAAGCAAATAACAAGCGCCATAAATGCCTTTGAGCAACTTCCAGCTCAGTATAATGTGCAACCAACCATTCAGGTGTCTTGCCAGCATTCTTATCAAACTCTATTGCCAGCTTGTCTTTTTCAGCAACGAGCAGCTCTACATCAACAGACTTGTTAGCTGACCATAGTGTCAACCAATCCTCACGGTGTGTCAGATAACGAGTAAATACTCGCGAAAAATCTGTCGCCAATGACCATAACCGTATATCTTGCTGACTACGATCCGCCTCTTCATCTAGTAGCGCTGATAGTAACGGATACAAAGGATGTTTATCATCTGCCATAATTTGCGCTTGATAATAAGTAAAGTAACCAAACAAACGCCACTGCATCACCGCACCAGTTAACACTGCCACTTCTGGCACTGTCACAATCTCTTGCGATCGCTGATTAGACTCTAACCAAACGTTATGCTCAGCCAAGACCTTTTGCATCAAGGTCCATTGATACTGACCCCAAAACTTAGTCGTAACTAAAGTACTGATACCTGCCTGACTGGCAATCGACTTATCCAACCAATCACCTAGCACCATCGATGGCACAATGACAATGAATTCTTCAAAGATAGGTAGATTCTTAGACTTATAAGCGTCAAGTAACTGCTCAACTAAGCGTTCGGTACGGTGCGACTGAATAATGTTAAACATAGAATATAGTCTAATTCGAGAGATGGAGTAATGAAGCAAACAAGTGTTTTTTAAAACGTTAAGACATTAGCATTGCTGTTAAAAAGTCAGAGAGAATAATGATGGTGCAGTAAGTGAGAGAACCTGTTGATACTGGATTTAGAAGACCATCCATACACATATACTATAAACAAAGAAGGTTAAGGAGAACACTGGGCAATCTATGTTTCGCGGTCGTTACTACAATGTATTTCTGCTAGCATAATAAGCATAAATGCAGGATACCAATAATAACTGCCTTCAACCCCTTAATAATACCAACCTATCATAATACTAATGAGTATAATAATAAAACATGCTGCTTGTCAGTTTGCCACCGATAGAGAAGTTTTACCAGTATAGATACCAGCATTATAATACCTTGCGACAGTTAGTGTCGCCGTTAACCCACTCGTAGTTACTAAAAAGGCTTTCTGCTTTTTATCAAATCTACCATTGCACTTCTTAACTGTTTTTATTAACGAGATAATTAAATACTATGCGCTTGCGTCCCATTGATGCCATTTTCGTTGATCCTAAACGACGTTTATACGTTGTATACTATCGCGGTGAGCTATGGCAATTGCCACGTATGAAAATTGATGACAGATCTTGGCAGAATAGACAACCTTATACTGATGATAGCAGTGGACTCTACCTCAGTATCCATCAAGCCATAAGCGACCCTGTTTTGGCACAAAAATTGCGCACATTAAACCTTCCTGTTGCGGTACGTAGCAGTACGTTACCACGCTTTGAAGCATGGTGGGAAACCCATGGCTTTAAGTGGCTTACAGAGAAGCTAAGCACGGGGCAGTCACCATTAGCGGCACATCAAGAAGCAGTCATGGCAAAAATGATTGACAATCAGCCCGCTTCCCCTTCAAACTATCCATCTGCAAATTTAGACAATGATAGTACTGCTAGTGATAAAGTGACTGAACAAAAAGCAATACCCGTTGCAGGAGAAGCAACCGATATCTTTGCAGATATGCTAGCGGATTTAGCCGATGAAGTGCTGCATCAGCAGCTTTAGCTCGAACTCAAAAGCTTGAACTCAAACAAACTAAAAAAAAGAAGATCGGTAATATATGAAAGACTACAAGCTGCTACTGGCTGGGCTAATTTTACTGCTGTTGGTCATTTTTATCGCTATTTTTACTTGGTTATGGACCAGCAACCGTAAAAATATGGATCCACTGCCTATTATGTCGAATGAGAGTGGCTCATCGGCTGCCGAAGAAGACAAAAACAGCATTACCAAAAGCTCGTTGCACATACAAGCAGAAGATAAGTTGCAAGAACCCTTGGATGACGTCATTGCAAGCTTTCAATCACGCTATCCGAATGTAGAAATCTTGACAAATTACGTAGCTTCTACCGCACTACTCACCCTATCAGACCGCAAACTTATTGATAATGAGCGCTCCTCTTTTATCGTTGATATTGATATGATTATTGCCAATAATAACCTATCGACAGAACGCTTAGCACCGCTACAAGAAAAACTAAAAATTGCGCAAGATGAGCACAACCAAACCAAAATAAACAATAGCACTACTCAAAATAGCGCTGTAAACGATACTCTCAATACGGACGACAGCGCTGGTGATGAAGCTGTCACTACTGAGGGTCAAAACGACAATACTAACACTCTGAACCGCCCCGACTATATCGGAGAGTGTTTTACTTGAGTCAGGCAGCAATGCCTGACAGGGTTAAATTATCATAATACCGCTTTTCAAATTCAAAAGGTGACACATATCCAATCGTGCTATGC
>NZ_JBAQQF010000048.1:0-7588 GCF_049295055.1 Psychrobacter sp.
TAAATTGGTACGGTGTTAACCTCGCTTGCTGTACAACGGTACTATCTGCGCTCGGTTGCCTTGTACCAACTTTAAACTGCCTCAACTATAGTGAGTTCAGTATAAAAATTCAGCGGGACTGGTATGCCTATCTTTAAACGAGAAGTTTCGCCGCCTCTATCAGCAACGGCACAGCAAGCAAGAAAAATTTATAGCAGTTCCACGTTGGAATATAATGCTTCTATTTTATTCAGAACCTACTATCAGTCATAAGTTATCTAGCGTTTATGGTTTTACTCTGGTCATCGCCAGCATTTGCTTATTTTCGATGATAACCATTTTCCGCATCATAGGCTCAGTGCGATATTTGCTACGTTCATAAATATCATGCGCGCTCATCGCCATCGCACTAGCAACACGCTTAGCAGAAATAGGGTGCAGTGATAATGACTCTGATACTAGAGGTGAAATCAGCTGAAAGGCCTTTTGGCCAATACTCTCTAGTGGACGTCCTTTATGTTTGCCAAGCAACAATGAAGGACGGAAAATCACCATCTGCGCAAAATCTAACGCCATAATAGACTGTTCCGTCTCAGCTTTTACCCGATTGTATAAGAATCGACTGTCAATATCGGCATTCATCGATGACAATAAAAAGAAGTTTTCAACGCCTTTATCTTGGCAAAGTTTGGCAAAGTTTACATTGTAATCATGGTCGATTTTTCGAAAAGCTTCATCGCTGCCAGCCTGCCTTTTTGTAGTACCGAGGCAGCTAAAAGCATCTGTCTTTCGATCAACGCCGACACTAGCAAATATCTCTGCCAAGTTGTCAAAATCATTGACCTGATAAAAACGCATGCTAGTGTTGATATAGCGTGGCGGACGCCTTGCAATCACAATTAACGTGTCATAAAGTTCACTCAGCTGTTTGACAAGATGCTGCCCTACCAGTCCTGTCGCACCAATTACAATTGCTTTTCGCTGCATATCCTATCCACTTATATACGGTTGGAAAATTTATTATGATGAAACGGCTACTTTGGCCGTTCGTCGTTTTAGCATTACACCTAAATAAAGTATCATACCTAAATTAATGCATCACTGACGTTATTCTACAGAGTTTATTGTAAGAGATTTTATCAGCTATAGTCGATTCCCTTTAAAAAATACATTATTACTGCGATAAACACCTCCTATAGGCGCTCTAAAAATCAGTCATCCATGTGATGTCATAACTTCTTTGAGCATTAATCATCAAATATATTGTCCTAAGCTCAATAATTTGCTAAAATATCCGGCTTTACACGTCAACGCTGTTTAATTATTCCAAACAGTTCTGGCGCTTGCGATGATCTATTAATATTAGATACTTTAATATTAGGCATCGATATCATGTTTGACGAGACGGCTGCTCGTCACCGATGATTGTTAAACCCATTATTGCAATCAACATTCATATTTTATCTGTCTTTATCAAGGAGATACGCGTGGCTAATACTGCACAAGCTCGTAAACGCGCCCGTCAAAACACCAAACGTCGTCAGAACTCTGCGTCACAACGCTCTATGGTTCGTACTTACTTAAAACGTGTTGATGCGGCTATCGCAGCCAAAGATTATGATGCGGCTACCGAAGCTTACAAAAAAGCGGTACCAGTTCTAGATCGTATGGCTGACAAAGGTATTATTCATAAGAATAAAGCTGCTCGTCGTAAGAGCCGCCTAAACAAAACAATCAAAGGCCTACAAGCTTAAGATTTTTAGCGTTTAGACCGCATCTCGCTATCATAGCGTGATGACTGAAACCTTGTTACTGGTTCTAATACTGGTACAAGGTTTTTTTATGCCTACTCAAAAACTGAAATTGAAACAGCACAGAAAATTCATTTAAGTAAGTAGGAGGTCAAATAAGTTTGAGGCTATTAAAGCAGCTCATATTTTTATAATTGGTATTAAATCCATTTTACTTCTGGTGGTAATAGTAGTGTGCTGGGGTGAAACCCTGCCGCACGGTAACCCTCTAACAAAGAACGTATCGGCCGAATATATACTTCACCGCGCCAGATAAAATACGCGTTAGCATGCTCAAAAGGCTTGTCATCAAACCACAAAAACACTCCTTCCATCATCTTTGGCCAGTCATTCCAATCAATCTCGATCACATCAAACATCACTGCTAAAAATGCAGACAGCAAGGTATCATGACTGACGGCAAGCATCAAATGCCCATGTTGTGGCTGATTCTGATAAAAAAGCGATAAAATATCAAGACCACCTTGATAGGAATTTTTGGTACCTTCGAGGTTGCCTTGCAAAAATCGGTTGATAAAATTAAGCACGCCAATTTCTTTGAATATTGGATTGGCAATGTCCGGCTCAGTGACCAAGCTGCCGGGCTCAACCAATAAAGACTGATGCGAGACTTCACGCTTTAGTCCTGCTCCCTCTTGCATGAGCTGTGCCGTATCAATACAACGACCGATAGGGCTTGAAATACTATCGACATCGAGTGAATATGGCAAATGTCCTGCCAACCAACGTCCCCAAGACTTCGCCAACACACGACCTTTGGGTGTCAGTGGTAGCTGATAACTGGCAAAACCATTACCGTCAGAGCGTTCACGTAGAGAGTGTCTGGTAAATAGAATCAATCGTTTATCTTCAGGCAGTAAGCTAACCGAAGCAATCATACTCTCAGGTAGGTGTGAGGGCGCTGGCGCACTTGGAGTATGACTCGCAAGTTTCTCAGCGGATAGTTTTGACAAAGAATTGTTAGAATTTCTGCTCATAGCCGTAAGCGTAGCAGATTTTTTGATAAGAATGAATAAAATATCCATTCAGTTTTTATATAAGTCGACATTATTATGACTAAATTTATTAGGAAAAGTAGGGCACGTCAAGGAACTCATGACGCCAATAACAGAAATAACTTAACCGATATCGATCACTCTATCCCAAGCAAACTCCAAAGCCGTACTACTCACTTCATTGGGATAAGCCCGCGGATTGACAATCACACGTGTTTTACCAATACGATAGTCAAATGCTTCATGCGTATGACCATGTACCCAGAGTGCTGGTGCCCAATCTTTATGCATCCACTCAGATAAGTCGCTGATAAAAGCGGCGTTACTCGGCAAATCTGCATATTTTTCAGACACCGATAATGGGCTGATACTATGATGACTCATTACGATCGTCTTTTTGCCAAGTGCTTTTGCTGTGACCAACGCTTGCTGAAGCCATTGGCGCTGCTCAGCATGAATCTGCATCGAAATCTCAGGCGAAAACAGCTCATTACCAGCATAGATTTGCTTATAGTCACGCATAAAGCGTCTAGCAGCAGACATGGTATCCTCATTGGCTTGATACTGATAGTCCGTCCACAATGTACAACCTAAGATTCGTACTTCACCAATATCCATATGTTGACACTGTAGTACTCTAACACCTTGCTTTAACTCATCACTATAATTGTCCCACGTCGCTAACTTCTCATCAAAATGTAGTACGTCTTCATTAAAATACTCATGATTACCAGATATCGTAATCAGCGGCACTTGTAAGCGTGCGGCTTGCGCTTGTAGCCACGGCATACCGCTATCACTATTGGCTGTGTCTCCTGCTACTAGCACCACGTCCGCATCAGTCTTAGGGATATGCCCTATCGGATGCGACTGACGAGCATAACTATCAATATGTAAGTCACTTAAAATCTGTAATTTCATATTATCCAATATTGTCTAAAGACACTGTTTTCAAGGGTTTAAGTGGCAAGCAAAGCGATTGCAAGTATTATTTATGCATTGTAAGCTAAACGAGTTTGGCTTAGCCAATCGTATTTTTGGATCTGATATTAAGGCGTCGGTATAAGCCTTAGTAGTGTAGCACTTTTTTATTAATCAACAAAAAGTAAAAAGACAGCGGATTAGGCTGCCTTTCTCATTGTTTTTTCAATATAAGACGTTAAATACTTTGGAGTATTTTTTGTAGTTTAGCAGCAGGATCAGCTGCTTGAGTAATCGAACGACCAATAACCAGATAGTCTGAGCCATCACTTAAGGCTTGTTTTGGCGTACAAATACGCTTTTGATCATCAGCATTGTCTTCCAGCAAACGAATACCCGGCGTCACAAGCTTGAAGTCATTACCACATAACGATTTAAGTACTTTGGCTTCTTGTGCTGAGCAAACGACGCCGTCAAGACCTGCCTGTTTGGTCAATTGTGCTAATCGACTCACTTGGACATCCAAACCATCAACGACACCCGTTTGCATCAGTGCCTGATTATCCATCGAGGTTAGAACCGTCACTGCAATCAGTAATGTTTCAAAACCACCTTCTAATAAACGCTGCTTGGCCAGTGACATTGCCTCTAGACCGGCGCTTGCATGGACATTGACCATCCATACACCAAGCTCTGCGGCTGCTAATACTGCTTGCGCGGTCGTGTTAGGAATATCATGAAACTTTAAGTCCAAAAAAACGTCAAAACCACGCTGATGTAGTGCCTTAACGATTGCAGGTCCACAGCGAGTAAATAGCTCTTTACCTACTTTTAATCGACACAATGTAGGGTCTAGTTGGTCAGCTAACGCTAAAGATGCCTCCATAGTCATATTATCTAATGCAACTATCACTGGAGAATGGATCGTATTATTCATCGTTATGCCATTTTATATCAAGTTTATCAAATTATTATGTCTAGCCGTCTCGACCACATATTCATTATTGAATCAATAGTCGCGTTTTTTCTTGGTTAAGGTCGAACCTGTGTCTAAATTATGGGCGGTGTCTTCATGTACATTAGTAGCCGTTGCTCCATAGACCGCTTCATCCACCGTTGGAGCATTTGCTTGACGGTCAATAACGATATTTGCTTGTGTCAATTGCTCCTGCAAATTTGCATTTGCTTTTTGTAGACGCGAGATTTCCCATTTATTCTGTAATACACGAAATATGAGTAATGCCAATAAGATACCAATGACCACACCAAGTATGAGGCAAAGAATCAGTAGCAATCCTAAGTTCATTGTAGGTGCTTGCGAGAACAGTAGGTTTACACCTATTTCAGTATTATTTGCTAATACCAAACCAAGCGCATACGCAAAGCTTAAGAACAGTAAAACAAACAGTAAAAATCGCATAAGATGTATACCTCGGTTTGGCGCATCATGAATATATCAAAAACTGAATTATAGCAAGAGCAGTTGTAAAGTTACTGTAAAATATTTTATTTCATCAATAATTTATGACTACTTTTAACTATTTGCAACTTTATCATTGACTGCTTCACGTAAGGCCTTACCTGGCTTAAAATGTGGAATGGCTTTAGCAGGAACAGGGACGCTTTCCCCTGTTTTAGGGTTGCGACCCATGCGCGCACGGCGGTGATGTAGACAAAAACTGCCAAACCCTCGAACCTCTACTCGCCCATCATTGGCTAAAGTATGAGTCATCAGATTTAATATTTCACGCACTGCGTCATCGACCACCGTATCAGCCATATTGTCACAGTTCGCACTCAGATTACTAATAAATTCAGACTTATTAATCGTTTGTTGCATTATTACGCTTGCCTTGTCGATTGATGGATAAGATGATTATGAATCAAACCGTTGTCTTCAATCCATACTTTGAAACAATGACTTTTCAACTGCTATGCTCAATATGACCATTGCCGTCGTAAGGACAAAAAACTTACTGTTAAATAATAAGCTCTTATATTTAACATCTATTGATTCACATCTCGTTACTCAATGTTGCAAATGATAACGGATATTGGAGCAAATAGGAATAAGAGTTTGCCGATTTGATTAAAAACCTTGATGATCAACACCTTTATCAAAATGTAACCATAAAAAAAAGCGACCGGAGTCGCTTTTCTTATATTACTTTTATATCAATATCTTAACGATTACTGCATTTGCTCTTTGATCAAATCGCCAATCGTTTTTGGCTGGGCGTCAGAACCTGAAGCAGCAGTAGTGCTTGTGCTACCCAAGTCTTTAATCGCTTGACGCTCTTCCGCTTCGTCTTTCGCTTTGATAGACAAGTTGATATTGCGTGTTTTACGGTCAACACTGATGATCTTAGCTTCAACATCATCACCAACGCTCAAATGCTTAGTCGCATCTTCAACACGGTCACGTTGAATTTCAGAAGCACGTAGATAAGCTTCAACTTCATCAGCAAGCTCAATAGTAGCGCCTTTAGCATCTACTTCTTTTACTTTACCATTAACGATAGCACCACGGTCATTGTTGACTAGGTATTCATTAAATGGATCAGAGCTTAACTGCTTAACACCTAGGCTAATACGGTTTGCTTCAGCATCTACAGACAGTACCATTGCTTCAACGGTGTCGCCTTTGTTGTAGTTACGGATAGCGTCTTCGCCAGTTTCGTTCCAAGAGATATCAGATAGATGAACCAGACCATCAATACCACCGTCTAGACCGATAAAGATACCGAAGTCAGTGATTGATTTGATCGTACCAGTGATTTTATCACCGCGCTCATGTTTCTTATCAAACTCATCCCATGGATTAGCTAAAGTCTGTTTGATACCTAGGCTGATACGACGACGTTCTTCGTCGATATCCAGAATCATAACTTCAACTTCATCGCCCACTTGAACAACTTTTGATGGGTGGATGTTTTTGTTGGTATGATCCATTTCTGATACGTGAACTAGACCTTCGATGCCTTCAGAGATCTCAGCGAAACAACCATAATCAGTCAAGTTGGTGACGCGTGCTTTTACAACGCTACCTACTGGATAAGTACCGCCAACGTTGTCCCAAGGATCAGTACCAAGTTGTTTTAGACCTAGGCTAACGCGATTGCGTTCACGGTCAAACTTCAATACTTTAACTTTCAAGTCTTGGCCAACTTCAACAACTTCAGATGGATGCTTGATACGGCGCCATGCCATATCAGTGATGTGCAATAGACCATCAATACCACCAAGATCAACGAACGCACCGTAATCAGTTAGGTTCTTAACGATACCTTCGATTTCAATACCTTCTTCAAGCTTGTTTAATAGCTCTTCGCGCTCAGCTGAATTCTCAGCTTCCATAACTGCACGGCGGCTAACAACAACATTGTTGCGCTTTTGGTCAAGCTTAATAACTTTAAACTCAAGCTCTTTGCCTTCAAGGTGTGTCGTATCGCGGATAGGACGTACATCTACCAATGAACCTGGTAGGAACGCACGTACTGAACCGATATCTACGGTAAAGCCGCCTTTAACTTTGCTTGAGATAATACCTTTTACGATCTCATTATTATCAGAGATTTTTTCAAGGATATTCCAAGTTTCAACGCGTTTGGCTTTTTCGCGTGACAGTAAGGTTTGACCCATACCGTTATCAACCGCTTCAACCACGACATCAACACTATCGCCAACTTCAACTTCAAGTTCGCCTTCTTCGCTTAAAAACTCTTCACGAGCGACGATACCTTCAGATTTTAGACCAGTATCAACAGTGATCCAGTCGTTATCGATGGCGACAACAGTACCAGTGATAACCGAGCCACGCTCGATATCCAGACCTGTTTCTTCGATGCTCGCTTCAAATAGTTCAGCAAATGATTCCATTAT
>NZ_JBAQQF010000049.1:0-180846 GCF_049295055.1 Psychrobacter sp.
CGATGACGTCCTTTAGCGCGGCGACGAGCTAAGACCTGACGGCCTTTTTTAGTTGCCATACGAGCACGGAAACCGTGAGTACGTTTACGCTTGATCACGCTTGGTTGGAATGTACGTTTCATAACTCACCTATCAAAATAATGGACTAAATTCCTAATGACGGAGAATTATATCATTGCATCGCATTTTGGTCAATAAACTAATTGAGTCTGTTTTTATAGCAAAATATAATTGCTATCCTTTCCTTCCTGTCTCCAAACTTAACTACTGTAAAAGCTAATATTAGTTGCAGCTATATTTTTAGATGACTGTTTGTGAATAGAATTTGTATATAAAATTCTTTTAAATGATTATTTGTTAAATTCAATATAACTGTGATTTCAGACTATTTTTTATAAGTTATCCACAGTTTGAGCCGAATCCTATAATAACTAATTAATTAATATATATAAGTATTGTTGTTATTGGGGGCTATTTTTTCTGTGGCTAAGTCCATTTTAAGCTTTACTATCAAAGCACTAGACTATGGGTAAACCTGTGGATAACCTGTGGGTGAAATCTGGATAACTTGCTACATTAACTTATCCACAAAACTATCCACAGTGTTATCCACAAAAAACAAGGTGTTATCCACAGGGTGTTTGTGTTAGATTAGCCCCCTATCCGATGTGTGATTTTAAGTAACCTTGTAACAGATGTTTTGAGGTAAACATGAACGCTTTATAAGGTATGAATTGACTGATTTTCACAATAAAAAATATTGGTATATTAGACTATAGGGTTATTAATATTCATGATAGATACAGCAAATATTTGGGATAAATGCCTAAACGACTTACGTTATCATGTCAAAGATAACGTGTTTACTATGTGGTTAAGACCGTTGTCAGCTCATCAAGAAGCCAACACTCTGATTATCCTTGCTCCCAATGATTATTTTGTGACATATATCAAAAAAAATCATTTGGATGACATTCAACAGCTTGTTACCAAACATAGTCAGGGCAGTATTGAAGAGGTTATTGTACGTGTTGATAATGCTGGTCGTGATACTGATGATAGTAGTTCGCTACAATCGGGGTCATTATTCTCAGAAGACAACCTCTCCCCTACCCCTGCAAATCATAATTTTGAAACCATTCATCATTACAATGCCAAAGCAGATATCGATGCCAATATGCGTCATGCAGAACTGGTTGAAACGGCTGATGCGAAATCATTAAGTTATCTAAATCCTGATTTTACTTTTGAAACCTTTGTCACAGGTAAATCTAATAATCTAGCTTACAAGGCTTGTTATGAACTTGGTAAACGCCAATCAAAAAGTCGTCACAATCCTTTATTTATATACGGACCTTCTGGTTTGGGAAAAACGCATTTAATGCATTCTGTCGCTCATCGCTATTTAAAAAATAATCAAAGTTTTTATTATTTCACTTCCGAAAAATTTATTAATCAATTAGTTTATTCATTAAGAAATAATAAAATAGAAGATTTTAAAAAGAAAATAAAAAAAGTAGATTTATTAATTGTAGATGATATTCATGTACTAGCTGGAAAGACAAAAAGTAGTAATGAATTTTTAACATTATTTGCAGATTTCACCAGTGGCGATAAACAACTGATTTTGGCATCCGATCGTCATCCATCACAAATGACTGAATTCGACGAACGCTTTAGATCACGTTTTTCTTGGGGCTTGACGGTAGCTGTTGATCCGCCTGAAATCGATACACGAGTACAAATTCTACAGAGAAAAGCCTCCTCTTATGGCATGAGTCTTCCTAAAGAATGTGCATTATTCATTGCACAAAATGTAGTCTCTAATGTGAGACGTCTAGAAGGTGCATTGAACCAAGTATTTGCCAATGCCAATCTAACAGGTGCCCCAATCACACTTGAGATGGTGCAATATGCGCTAAAAGACATCGTTGCCATGCGCGTACAAGCCGTTAATATGGATAATATTCGTAAAGTGGTCGCTGAATATTACGATGTGACCATTAAAGATATGCTGGGACGCAAACGTACGCGTAGTATTGCCAGACCACGCCAAATCGCGATGGCGCTATCACGAGAGTTGACTAGCGAGAGTTTTCCTGAGATTGGACAATCCTTTGGTGGACGCGATCATACGACAGTGATGCATGCTTGTGACAAAGTAAACGAGCTACGAGCAGCAGACTCAGCGTTTGACAAGGACTACAAGACGCTAGCATTGATGTTGCAAGCTGGCTAGAGAAGAGCTAGAGAGCTTTGTTATCATTGTATTTTAGTGGATAGATATGGTTTATAATATCGAAAATAAGCATACACAGACAGCTAATGGATTATCGTCAGTAGGCAAGGTATTATTAGGCCATTATTTTATTTTTTTATAAAAGAATCATTTAAATAAGAGTAACTAAGCATGCAATTATCGATTAATCGAGAGTCGTTACTAAAAGCTATAAACTTGATCGCCAAGGCTGCGGATAAACGCCACAATATGGTTATCTTGGGTAATATCAAGTTGCAATTATCTGAGTCAGAGCTTATTTTGACAGCGTCTGATTTAGAAGTAGAGCTGACATCGACGTTGAAACTGCCTGCCGGTGCTTGTGTTCAAGCAGGTACAACGACATTACCTGCGACAAAGCTAAGAGATATTTGTAAATCATTACCCGCTCAAGCACAAATTAACCTTGCTACTCAAGAAAATGAGCGTTGTCTGCTAACCAGTGGTAAAAGCCGCTTTACTCTAGGGACATTGCCGAGTGAAGATTATCCAAGCTTGGGTAATCCTGAAAATATTACCCCATTAACCATCAATCGTAGCCGTTTGACTGATTTGATTCATAAGACCCAGTTTGCAATGGCGATTCAAGATGTACGCTATTATCTAACGGGCATGCTGTTTGACGTATCGCAGCAGCAGCTAACGACAGTCGCGACTGATGGACATAGATTGGCATTAGCACGTAGCGTTATCGACGTGAGTGCTGATTTGAATATGCAAGCTATCTTGCCACGTAAAGCGGTAATTGAGCTTGAACGTCTAGCTTCTGAGCTAGGCAAGATGCTGGGCGATAAAGACAATTCTGTCACGCTGAGTTTCGGTCGTGAATTTTTGCAAGTCAGTTTGCCGTTTGGTGACGTAGATAGTGCAGGGCAGGTCAGTCAAAATTTGATGGTAACTTTTACCGCGCGTTTAATCGATGGTAAATTCCCTGATTATCGCCGTGTGATGCCGAGTAATACCGATAAGCTTGCCTTATTCAATCAAGAGAAAATGATGGATGTGCTGCGCCGAGTAGCGATTTTGAGTAATGAGAAATCTCGCGGCGTGGTGTTTAATTTTGCCAGCGATGGTATGGTAGAAGTACGCGCCAATAATGCTGAACAAGACGAAGCGGTTGAGATGATACAAGCTAAGTATCAAGGTGAACCAATGGAGCTGTCCTTTAATGCCGCCTACCTACAAGATGTACTGGGTGTCATCCAAGGTGACTTACAAATGCATATGAGCCAATCAAATGCGTCAGTCTTGGTGAATCAGTTAAATGATGAGTTCCATCAGTATGTCATTATGCCAATGCGTATATAGTCTGGCATTTAAAAGTATTGGATGGTTAGGCTTTGGTACTATTTTGAGTGAGCTTTTTAAGGAAGTTTTTAATGATAAAACTTCTTTGTACACTTAAAGTTTAACCTCTTATGTTTAAATTTTAAACAGACTTTTGTTTATTTTAATTTCTATAGGCGGCTGTCGGTACTATGATTGAACGTCTACAAATCTCACATCTGCGTAATCTCACCCACGTCAATCTAGTGTCTGCTGCTTGCAATATCATTATCGGTGCTAATGGTAGTGGAAAAACCTCGTTACTTGAAGGTATATTCTTACTTTCAAGAGGTAAGAGTTTCCGCCATAATCAGCCTAAACGCTATATTCAGCATCATCAAAATTCGGCAACTGTACATGCTAAACTGAGTGATAACGGTACTTTAGCTATCCAAAAGCAAGCAGATGCTACGACGATTTTACGTCTCAATCAAACCACTGTTTATAACCAAAGCATACTAACTGAACAGCTGCCAACATTGCTAATAGACCCATCGACGATGGACATGCTAGAGCAGGGCAGTGCTAGCCGGCGACAGCTATTAGATTGGTTAGTGTTTCACATGAAACAAGGCTTTCATCCGCAATGGGTTGCTTATCAACGCCTTTTAAAACAGCGCAATAGTTTGCTTAAACAGCGACGTCATTTGACTCAAGTTCAGCTCGTTGAGCTAAAATCATGGGATAAAGGACTTAGTAGTCATGCAGCATTGATTCATCATTATCGTGAGTCTATATTTGAAGCGTGGCAGCCCTATTTTTCTGAGAGCATTAGCCAACTATTACCATCCTATGCGCAGCAACTAAATTTAAGCTATCATGCTGGTTATGACACGAGTATCGCGCTCGATATACAGCTTAATGAGCGCTTAGAGCAGGATTTACAGCTTGGTTATACTCGTATTGGTAACCATCGTGCTGATATTCATGTACATTGGCATTCTAAAGGCCCAACAGAGGCAATTGATGCTTTGGGAGATACAGCTAATCAGGTAAATAAAGCGTTAGAAGCCAACTTAAATGTTAAATTACCTGTTTTAAAAGAGCAGGCAGCTAACATATTATCTCGTGGTGAAAAAAAGCTGTTGATTACCGCATTACGCTTATCGCAATTACCATTGCTGCTTAACGCTGAAAATGATATTGACTTAACCATTCAGGGATCTAAGTTAAGAGCCACACCAGTGGTATTGTTAGATGACATTACTGCAGAGTTGGATGATAGGGCGATAGAGATCCTATTATCTACTTTGGCACAGCTGCCTTGTCAGGTGTTTATGACCAGCTTAACAGCTGATATTTTACCTTTGGTACATGAATACTGGTCAGAAGCTAATGTGTTTCATGTGAAACATGGGGATATTTTGCTCGCATAATAGTTTTAATCTTTGTCCCTTATTTTTCTCTTATTTCAACCCTCTACATAAACTCTTTTTTAGGTGTTATTTACCCTAATATTCCCCCTTTATCCTGCCTTTACTGTTTCTGTTCTAAGAAACTTGCTAGTGATGATAAAACTGTCAGTAAACAGTGACTTACAGGCAAAAAAATGCTAAAATACGACTTTGTTTTTGTCCTATTTTCAGCAAGTTATCTAACGGTTTTATATAGATATTGGTTGTCAATTATCAGTCTTTAAGTGCTTGATACCTATACGCTTAATTTCAATCAACTTTGATAGCTTTTTTTGATAGCCTTTAAAGCAAAGTAGAAGTTGATATTAAAGATAACGCGCTAAGTTTAAGTGTTTTTAAAACTATGTTTTCAAAACGATACTTTTAAATTTATGCTGTTAACACGATACTTTTAAATTTATGCTTTTAAATCTATATCGTACCCCATTAAATTTTAGCGAACCATACTAACTAAATACAGACTTTGACCGTAAAAATTTAAGTTTAAGATAACATCATTAAAGTATCACCGTAGTGGTGAGCTGATGATACATAGCTGATTATGGCTAGATTGAGGAATGCACATGAGTGATTCATTACCTACCGACCACCAGCAACTAACGTCAGACAGCGTAGTTGAGACCATTGCCGCCGCTGTCACCCCTGAAGCATCACCCTCTGATTATAGCTCGAAAGATATTCGCGTACTGCGTGGACTAGAAGCGGTGCGCGTGCGTCCTGGTATGTATATCGGTGATACCGATGATGGTACCGGCCTGCATCATATGGTTTTTGAGGTGGTGGACAACTCTATCGATGAAGCGCTTGCGGGTCATTGTGATCAGATTGACATCATTATTCATGAAGATGAATCTGTGAGCGTGATGGACAATGGTCGTGGTGTTCCTGTCGATATTCATCCAGAAGAGGGTGTGTCTGCAGCGCAGGTCATTATGACGGTACTGCATGCTGGTGGTAAGTTTGATGATAACAGCTATAAAGTATCTGGCGGTCTACATGGCGTTGGTGTCTCGGTTGTTAACGCCTTGTCCAAAAAGCTTGAGATGAATATTTGGCGTGAAGGCTATCACTATCATCAGACTTATACCGATGGTGTGCCGGACGGCGATATCCAGCAGATGGAAGCGACAGATCAAACCGGTACGCAAATCCGTTTCTATCCTAGCCATGATGTCTTTACCGGTACTATTTTTGAATATGATATTTTAGCCAAACGTTTACGTGAGCTGTCATTTTTAAACTCGGGTGTACGCATTGTACTAACCGATGAGCGTATTGATAAGCGTCATGAGTTTGAGCATAAAGGTGGCTTGTCTGAATTTGTCAGCTACATTAATGCGGGTAAAGATGGCGTCAATGAAGTATTCCATTTTGTTAGTGAACAAGCGGAAGGCATCAGTGTCGAAGTGGCATTGCAATGGACGGATACTTATAACGAAAAAGTGCTTTGTTTTACCAATAATATCCCGCAGCGCGATGGCGGAACGCATTTATCAGGCTTTCGCTCAGCGTTAACGCGTTGTTTGAATACTTATATGGATCGCGAAAACCTCTTCAAAAAAGAGAAAGTCGTTGCGACTGGTGATGATGCGCGTGAAGGCTTAACCGCTATTGTCTCCGTTAAAGTTCCTGATCCTAAGTTCTCAAGTCAAACTAAAGATAAGCTGGTATCAAGCGAAGTAAAATCTGCGGTCGAATCAGCGATGCACGATAAGTTTAATGATTATCTGCAAGAGAATCCAGGCGCTGGTAAATTGATTGCCGGTAAAATTATCGATGCTGCTCGTGCTCGTGATGCCGCTCGTAAAGCACGTGAGATGACGCGTCGTAAGACCACATTAGATATTGCAGGTTTACCGGGTAAGCTTGCCGATTGCCAAGAAAAAGATCCAGCATTGTCAGAGCTATATATTGTGGAAGGGGACTCTGCTGGCGGTTCAGCCAAGCAAGGTCGTAGCCGTAAAACGCAGGCAATTTTACCGCTGAAAGGTAAAATCCTAAACGTTGAGCGTGCACGTTTCGATAAGATGCTGTCTTCACAAGAAGTGGGTAACCTGATCACTGCGCTTGGTTGCGGTATTGGACCCGATGAATATAATCCTGATAAAGTTCGTTATCATAAAATTATCATCATGACCGATGCGGATGTTGATGGTTCGCATATTCGTACTTTACTATTGACCTTTTTCTTCCGTCAAACGCCTGAGCTGATTGAGCGTGGTTATATTTATATTGCTCAGCCCCCACTTTATAAAGTCAAAAAGGGTCGTCAAGAGCTGTATGTAAAAGATGATGAGGCGCTAAAAGCGTATCTATTGTCATCAACGATTGATAATACTAAGCTACACATCAGTGCTGATGCCCCTGCGATTACTGGGCAAGCGCTTGAAACGCTGCTGAATGATTATAACCAAACGCAGCTCATTAAAGCCCGCTTGCAGATTCGTTATCCAGCTGTGTTGTTAGACGCATTGACGCATACGCCGAAGCTCAGTACGGATATGACCTATGACAAGTCAGCAATGGAAGCTTGGAAAGACACGTTGCAAAGTCAGCTTGAGCACTTCGGTAGCGACTTACACCCTGAGATTGAATTGGTCAATATTCATGCGCCGCAGCCGAAAAATATGGATGCTGCCGCCGCAGATTTATTGGGCATGAAGCCAATAGTAGAAGTCGAAGAAGCCGATATCTCTGATAGTGAAGCGCTATCGACCAAAGCACAGTGGCTACCGCGCATTACCGTTTATGTGCATCAATTGGCTCATCATTATCTGCTTGATGCCAGCTTTATCAACTCAGGCGAATACAACAAACTGCTGCGCTTATCAGCAGAATGGAATACCTTACTTGACGATGATGCCTTTATCCGCCGTGACGCAACGGCAGGCACGACTAAAGATATCCCAGTACGTGATTTTGATTATCTATGGCAACAAATGATGCTTGATGCGCGTCGTGGCCTGGCAATCCAGCGTTATAAAGGGCTGGGTGAGATGAATGCCGATCAGCTTTGGGATACCACAATGGATCCTGAAAATCGTCGTATGCTACGCGTCACTATCGAAGATGCGATCGCTGCTGACCATATGTTTACCTGCTTGATGGGCGATCATGTCGAACCGCGTCGTATCTTTATTGAAGAGAATGCGCTGACGGTCTCTAACTTAGATATCTAGTTTTGAGGTTATAGACCTTGAAGTTATAGTTTCGAGGTTTGAATATAAGTGTTTATTGGTATAAAGTCATCTTGCTCGCAAGGTGACTTTTTTTCATGTGAAACATTACCAGTAAAATAGTGAGGGGAATACTATGCTAAACGCAGAACAAAAGAAGTGTTTATCACAACTATCAAAAACAGCATTAATTGATTTTGTCTCTGATGTATATGATGTAGATAAAATGCTCGATAAAAAAATTGAGCGTCTGCTATTACAATCAGATAAGCCTAAACTCATAAAAAAGTTAACCACTACACTAAAAGGACTTAGAAGACGAAGGAAATTTGTAGATTACTGGGAGTCTAGCGAATTTGCTACTGAGCTTCAGCACTTAGCCAGTGATATAATGGGCCTTTATCCTGAGCAACTACAAGAATGCTTGACGTTACTTGAGTTATTTATAGAGTCTACTAATGCTAGCTTAGGACGTGCTGATGATTCCAACGGTTATATTGGTGATATTTATAGGAGTTTGACTTCATTTTGGCTGACAGTGGCTAGCACTTGCTATGAGCAAGAAAAGCGCGACATACCTGTTGATGAGCGCGATATACTCAGCCATGCTTGGGTAAAGAAAGTAAAAGTGCTGGCTGACGATAATGATTATGGGACTAAAGATAGTTTATTAGAAGATATTGATCAGCTATTATCTGAGCCTGAGATACGTGGATTGATCGCTGATTATCAACAAGAGCGTGAGATTATCCAAACAAAAAAGGCAAATGAAGATGCGTTCACTGAAAGGCAAAATAGCCCTTTAAGCGATGATGTTTTTTCAATTAACTATGAAAAAATGGTAGTTGAGATCACCATAAAAAATCTAACAAGAGCACTAGGTGATGTGGATTTTTTTGAAACGATCTTTTTTGAGATGCAAGAGACTAGACCAGTTCATCCTCGAAGATTAGAAGAGTTGCTAATATTTTTGCTAAATCAAAGAGCTTTTGACAAGGCACTACACTACTTAAATGAAGAGTGGCAAAGCGATGGTTTGATGGATAAAATCAGACGCTTGGATTGGTTGAGTAACCTATACCACATGCAAAAAGATACCGATGCGCTCATGGAAGTGCTAGGCGAGGTGTTTGAGCTACAATCAACCCCTTCGCGGCTAAAAGCTATCATGGCTGCGGCCAGTCCTGCTCAGCAAGATCAGTGGCGAAAAAGAGCTTATGAGCTGGCAAAACAACAAGAAAATGTATTTATGGCGACATCGCTACTGCTAGAGATAGGAGAGATTGAGCTTGCCAATGAGGTCGCAGTTGCCCGTCATTCTCAGTTTGCTGATGTGTATTATACAGCTCTAACAGGCATGTTAAAAGAGTTGCCAGCTGAGACTGATTTACTTCAAGTTATTATTTATCGCACTTTACTTAACGATATTCTAGACAGCTCTCGCAGCAAAGCTTATGGTCACGCGGCTCGCTACTTCAATCGTTTAACAAATCTTGATACGGTTATCAGTAAATCGTCTAAGCCTTACAGTGAACTTGCGACCCATAAAGAATATGTCATTACGCTTAAAGATAAGCATGGTAAAAAGCGTATTTTTTGGGAAAAGGTAAACGATTAGATCGATGTAGCGTTTCACGTGAAACTTATAAAAATATGCGAAAAATACAATGATTGAAGTCTTATTACTTGCCATAGCACCTAAGCCAATGGATGCATTTGCGGTATCCATTGGCTTAGGTGCTAAATCTCAGAAGCAGTCGTCTGCTTATATGCTACGTTTAGCTATCTATACAGCGCTATATTTCGGTATTACACAAGGTGTGATGCCGCTGATCGGTTATTTATTGGGTGCAGTATTAATAGGTTGGTTAGCGACTGCTGCACCATGGATTGGAGGTGGTATCCTTATTGTACTTGGCGCTAAGATGTTATATGAAGCATTGAATGGTGAGATTGAAACAGTATTAGCAGACATTTTCGGTGAAAATATGCAAGAAAAAATCAATCATCGTATAATGTTTACACTCGCTATTGCCACCAGTATTGATGCGATGGCAGCAGGCTTTACCTTAAACTTACTAGCACTTAATGCATGGCTAGCCTGCTTAATCATCACTATTGTCACCGCTGCATTTGGCTTTTTTGGCATCTATTTAGGTAAGTCTTTTGGAACTTGGCTTGAGGATAAAGCTGAGATGCTTGGTGGAGCAGTATTGATAACCATTGGCATAAAAGTTATGCTTTTTAGCTAATTAAGCATAAGTTTTATCACTATAATTAAAAACAACACTCAGGCAGCCAAAATAATATTTGTGTTTCAAGTGAAACTCAACATTATAATTAATTATAATAAGTAAAAAGATACATGAACGGTTGGTTGGTATGTGTAATCATAGCGTTAGTAAACATTGCCTTTGGACTGTTTGGCATTTATTCATGTTGGTTCCGGCACTTGGATATAGGACAAGGCTGAGATTAAACGGCTTGATATTGGAGTGTGTTAAATCTTTGACCCTGGCACTGAAAGTACTGACATAGACTGTTTTTGAGAGTTAATATTCCGATATCGCTTAACAATAATTACAATATTATTGAGACTTGCACATGTTGGCTATAGCATTGAATCCTGCAGCGCTGATCACCACTTTTGATCCGCACTCTTTGATATTTTTTTTTGATATGATTGGCATTGTGGCTTGTAGTATTTCGGGCACAATACTGGCCAAGCATAAAAACTTTGATGTATTCGGCTGCTTGCTAGTATCGATAGTCACAGCTATTGGTGGCGGCACGGTACGCGATGTGATTTTGAATCGTCATCCGCTATTTTGGATGGAGGATATGAGCTACCTTATCGTCATTACGATGTCTTCATTAGTGATGCAAATATTTTTTCATCCCAATTCAAGACGAGTCGATAGGTTCCTCAAACTCTCTGATACCATCGGGCTGTCAGCATTTACCTTAATCGGTATCAAAGTTGCAGATAGTATGGGCAAAAATGTGCCCGTGGCATTACTGTTAGGCGTGATTACCATTGTGGTTGGCGGCATCATTCGCGATATGATCTGTAACGAGATTCCGTTAGTGCTGCAGCAAGAAATTTATATCTCTGCTGCTTTAACGGGTGGTGTTCTTTACTTTGTACTGCAGTATTTGGGTGTGACAGCTTGGGTGACGGATATCTCAGCGATGAGTACGATTTTTACCTTACGTATGCTGGCTATTCGCTACGACTGGCAATTTCCAACTCTCGAATGGAGGTATCAAAAATGACCAACTCTGAATGAAGTGAGAGAGTGTTCTTCCGTTAATTAAGTATCAACTTTATTACTATAATTAAAAAGCACCGCCTTGATTATCAAGGCGGTGCTTTTTTAATAAAGGCTATGTTTCACGTGAAACTGCAACTATGGTATATAGTCAGTTCTAAATAAAACAAATACAAATATTATAATGTGCTACTGGTATCCATTTTTCTTGCTTGCTGTGCCGTTGCTGACAGAGGCTGCGAATAACTAATCTCAGTAGCACTGCATTCTTTTAAAAGTGGATCCACTATATTAACTATTAATTATTCTTCGCCGTCAGTATTAAAGCGCCATGCCAATATACGAGTGCTTTTTTGACCCTGACTCATCTCAATAATACGCATTTGCGCAACACCGAGTTGCGTTAACAATAGCTGCAATGGCTTAATATTTTCAGACTTTGACACTAAGCTAGTAAACCAACCAACATGCTCAGCGAAGTCTTGACTCTCTTTCGCCATTTTGGTCAAAAAAGCAATCTCGCCGCCTTCACTCCACAATTCTTTATGCTGACCACCAAAGTTTAGATTCTGTGCAGCATTGCCAGACTTGGTTGAGCTACGGCTGATTTGTTCATTTTCATTCTTACCGCGATGTCGTTGCAGATTATGTTGCTTACGGCTATTGGCTTCCATCGCTTCTTCTAATGAAGCATGAAATGGAGGGTTGCAAACCACCACATCGAAGTAGTCTTGGCGACCAATGATATTCTTAAAGATAAACTTAGGCTCAGATTGTAGTTTTACTTTAACCGCGCTCTTTAGCTTGGGATTGGTTTCACAAATAAGCGCTGCGGTATTGACCGAAATTGGATCAATATCAGTGGCCGTAAAGCGCCAGCCGTAGCTTTGGCTACCAATAATCGGATAAATCGCGCTGGCACCCGTACCAATATCAAGGGCGTGGATTTCTTTGCCAGTCGGTGGCGTATTGTCTTTATTAACATGAGTCGTTTGCGCAAGCAAGTCAGCGATATAATGAATGTAATCGGCACGTCCCGGAATTGGTGGGCACAAGTAACCTTCTGGAATATCCCAAAACTTGACGCCATAGTAATGAGCCAGTAACGCCTGATTAAGGACGCGTACGGCTGCACTGTCAGAGAAATTAATCGTTGACTCGCCCTTAGGGTTGGTAATGGTATGCTCAGCAAGCTCAGGCAAGGCGCGAGTTAATACCGCAAAGTCATAGCGACCTTGGTGCGGATTGCGCGGATGCAGCTTGCCGAGTTTTTTGGCGGTCTCAGGCGAGCGATTTCGATGATTACTGGCGGTCGGGCGACGGGTCATAGGCTTGCTTGTCATAGTATCGGGCTTTGATATGTGAATATAATGCGCCATTTTAGCAGATTTCATGAGTAACTAATGTCTTATCGGCTACGTAAAATGAGATTTAACCCTAATACTATCATCGCTGACCCTAATACGCGGTCTATCCAATGCTCAAAGCGCTGAAATCGGCGATTGATAGCAGGAATGGAGAGCAACATCACCACGGTGCTAAACCATGCCAGCTGCAAGACCATCATCCATACGCCATAGATTGCTAACTGCCAAAGTGGGATATCTGGTGATAATACGAGAGTGAATATCGCCACAAAATACACGGGCGCTTTTGGATTGAATACATTGCAAAAAAAGCCACGGCGCAGAATAGAAGCGGTCGATTCTGTATCAGTAGGCGGTTTTTTAGTGGAATACTTTTTAGTGGAAATACCTTTATCAGAAAGCGCTGCATGATTGGTAGACGTCGTTTGCTTGGCAAGCGTATCTTGTGAAAAGTTAGCGACTGAATCGATTGCGTCTGCTGCATTTGCTGAGTCTAATGGCTTGTTAGCTTTGGCTTGAATGCCTTGCCACCCTAAATAAATAAGGTAACTGCCGCCTAACCATTTGATTGCGGTCAATAATGGCTGCGAATGGGCGATAACCGTCGCCAGTCCCAGCACGGAATAAATAATGTGAATGGATAAGCCTAAGGTAATACCGACACTACAAATTAAACCCGTGCGTCGACCTTTTGCTAAAGTCTGCTGCGAGACCAATACAAAATCAGGGCCAGGTGAGGCGGCAGCGAGTAGATGAACGCTGGTGATAAGCAAAAAACCGTGCCAAAATTCCATAACGTGCTCTGAGTAATGCTGTCATTTGCATAATAGTTTCACTTATCGCAAACGAGGTCAACTTATATTAATGCTCGCTTTTACTGATACTAACCTTTATGAGTCTGCGCTTTGTTGCTTGTGTTATGGCAGAGGGGTGTCTATATTAAAAGTAAGCTTATGACGACTGACGTTACAATAACCATAATTTTACCATAACCATGATTTTGACAAGGATAAGACCATGACTAAGGAAAGTACTAACAGCACGGACAATCGCATCACTTATAATATTCAACATACTATCTGCCTGATTGGACTCAATCGCGCCGACAAACGCAATGCCTTTGACAGTCATATGATCAAACAACTCTCCGAAGCACTCACCGACTATGAAAATGATTCGAATCTCCGCTGTGCACTTATCTTCGCCCATGGTGAGCACTTCACCGCAGGTCTTGACTTGATTGAGCTACAAGATAAATGGGATAAAGGCGCGTTTGAGTTTGATGACAGCCAAATCGATCCGTGGGGCATTGGCGGCAAACTACGATCTAAACCTATCGTCGTCGCGGTACAAGGCACTTGCTTTACCGCAGGGATTGAGCTGATACTAAATAGTGATGTAGTAATCGCCAGTGATAACTGCAACTTTGCACAAATGGAAGTGCAGCGCGGTATTATGCCGTTCGGCGGCGCAACCGTTCGCTTTGTAGCTGCTGCTGGTTGGCAAAAAGCCATGCCGTATCTATTAACCGGCAAAGTATTTGATGTGCAAACTGCTGATAGACTAAATCTAGTGAGTGAAGTTGTCGCTAACGGCACAGAATATGAGCGTGCAATAACTATAGCAAAAGAGATTTGCAAGGCTGCACCACTTGGTGTGCAAGGATTACTATCTTCAGCGCAAGATGCCAGTCGTAATGGCGCAAGCGCAGCATTGGCTAATATTCATAGCTATCTGCCACCACTATTTCACTCAGAAGATGCTAAAGAGGGTGTGATGGCTATGGTTGAGAGGCGGGCGGCTGAGTTTAAGGGGCATTAGTTTTTCTAGTTTATCTCTTTTATCATCATACAGAACCATCATTAAAATTTTATTAGAAGGATACTGCCTTGCAACAAATCATCGTAAAAGATAGCGACTACAACTGTCCACCACCTATGAATAAGCAAGACTGGATAGAGATACTGTCAGATGACAGCTTTATGTCCAATAATTATAAATTTGCGCTAAGTATCTTTTATTTAGAGCCAGACCATAAAGCCACTTGCAAATATCTGGCAGAAAAATATCATACTCATTCGAACTCAATAAGTGGCTTTGTTACTCAGTTTAGTGCTCGCTTACAAGGTAAGCTAAATCGTTTCAAGGTAGTCAAAGAAGATGGGTCGCCAAACTGGTGGCTGATCACTATGACAGGCAAAAAAGTCGCTGGTGGTTTGTTTGAATGGCGGTTACGTGATGAGCTTATAGAAGCGATGAATAAGCTTGATTACATTCAGAAAAGCTCACTACATATCAACGATCTAGAAGTGTTGATTGACCACATCAACGATGACATTTCAGACTTTAGTATTCGCTTTGTGAAAACAAGGCAACAGTTAGCAGATTTGCAACGCTCTGATAGTGCAAAGCAGTTGTTTATATACGATAGTAAAGATATAGACTGGGCAATAAATGTCGGCGGTTCCGATGAGATACAATATCGTATCTACTTGCGTGAAGGCGTAATCGGCTACGGCTTAGGATTTAATACTCGTTATGTAGAGAATGAAAGAATACCAGATTTTGAGTACATAAAACCCTTCATTGAGGCTTTTATAGCTTTAAAAGACAGCGATGAGATTGCTAAGCTTGCCGATAGAGGTTTCCAGTTCAATAATGATTTTGCAGATATAAGTGATTGTGAGAAAGAAAAAGATTATTTATTTGGTCGTCAAGTACAAATCAATGATGATCATCTTTCTTTAATTGACTACTACAGTATCATCAATGACTTCAAAGGAGCGTTGTTTGAAGCTTATGAAAAGGTTTATGAATTGACTAACAAGATGAGAGTAAACTCAGATACTAATTATACGGTAGAAGAAATTCAACAGCCTATTACTAACCCCTTACTGCAAGAAATTAGCGAGCTACTACTAGCTAACAAAAACCTAATATTGACGGGTGCACCGGGAACGGGTAAAACTTATTTAGCCAAAAAACTAGCTAAGATATGGGGCGCAGAGTGTAAGCTCATTCAGTTTCACCCATCCTATGACTATACTGATTTTGTTGAAGGCTTACGACCTATTCAAAGCGAGGAAGGCGAAGTTGGTTTTGAATTGCGAGATGGTAGTTTTAAAAGTTTTTGTAAAGAAGCGCTGAAATATCAAAAAAACCAACAGCTAAGTAATTTTGATGAGGTCTATCAAAAATTTACCGATGATGTTCTAGAAAATGGTTTACAACTAGTGACTCCTTCTCAAAAAAAACCATTCCGAGTTGAAATTAACTCTCAAAAAAGCTGTATAGCCATTCCTGATACGATAAAACAATCAGAGATGCCTATCACGAAGAATTTTATTCAAACTTATTTTGAAACTGGAGAGGTGATTGACTGGAAGCCTTATTTGATTCCAGTATGCGAATACATACAAGAAAACTATGATTTAAAAATGGCCAATACGGGCGATAAAGATAAGAAGTTTATTCTAATATTGGATGAAATTAACCGCGCCGAAATCTCCAAAGTCTTAGGCGAGCTTTTCTTTTCTATTGACCCTGGATATCGTGGGGAGAGTGGTAGAGTCACTACCCAATATGCCAACCTTCAAACGGAAGAAGATGTATTTAACAAGGGCTTTTATATACCAGATAACGTTTATATTATTGGCACGATGAACAACATTGACCGTAGTGTTGAGTCCTTTGATTTTGCTATGCGTCGACGTTTTGCATGGAAAGAAATCAAATCAGAAGACCGCCTGTCTATGTGGGACGGTCAAATTGACGAATGGTCAGACGAAGCAAAACAGCGCTTAATCGCTTTAAACAAAGCTATCGAATCTGTACAGGGGTTGAGTGCAGCCTATCATGTTGGCCCAGCTTACTTCTTAAAGCTTACCAACTATGACGGTGATTTTGACAAGTTATGGACATACCATTTAGAGTCGCTAATTTTTGAATATCTGCGTGGTTATCCTGATGCTGAGCAACAGCTCCAAGATTTAAAAGACACTTATAATTTAGAATCAAGGTTTGACGATGCTCGTAACGACAGATAATACTTCGTTGGCTTTAGAGTCTAATACGCCAAACGTTAATAAAGCCATAGCCGACTTATCATTACTCGCCAATCAAAGCATTGGTGAGCTGGTACAAGCGCATCCTGATCTATTGATATTCCCTGAGTGCTTTAAAAACAATGAAGATGATATCGCCAGCAACCCTATTTTTGAGTTAAGAATTCAAAACTCTAAGACGGTTTTGGAGACAGGGAATGTCATGGGTTTTATTGGGGTGCAGGATACGCAATTAAAAATCCAATCCCGTTTTGCTCAGGCTTCTGTTGTTGATGGTAACAATCAAGGCAGTGAAGAAGATTATTTTCTACACTATATGCTGCAAAAGGTGTTGTGCGTTAATCTGTTTGATTTAAAACACAGTCGCAACAAGACCAACGTCTTTGATTTTTTGGTGTATTTGCTTCCTTACTTTCTTAAAAAAGCCCTATCTCAAGGTTTATATAAGGAGTATCAAAAGAAAACCTATAACAACAGCAATCTCAAAGGTGCTATCGACATCAAAACACATCTGCAACGAAACTTACCGTTTCGAGGTAACGTCGCCTACCGTGTGCGAGAGCACAGTTTTGATAACCCGATAACTCAGCTTATCCGCCACACCATTGAGCTAATCAAACAAAAACCTAACTTAAAAGATGTCTTGCATAGCGACAGCGAAACATTTAATTTCGTCAATCTAATTGTCCAGCACAGTCCGTCATATCATGCACGAGACAGACATACCGTTATCAATGCTAACCGTAAGCCCTTTGCCCATCCTTACTTTACGGAATATAGTGGCCTGCAAAAAATCTGCCTACAAATTTTGCGTCATGAAGGTCTTAAATACGCTAACAATGACGACAAAGCTCACGGTATCTTGTTCGATGGCGCTTGGCTATGGGAAGAATATCTCAACACGCTACTGCGTCCTATCGGCTACAAGCACCCCACTAATAATAATCGAAAAGGTGGTATTAAAGTTTATGCGCAGAAGTTTTCGGGTAATAACGTGCGTCGTTATCCTGATTTTGTGAAAGACAACCGTATTATTTTGGATGCCAAATATAAGCGTATGAAAGACAATAACATCAAACGCGACGACCTAAACCAAGTACTCTCGTATTTGTTTTTATATCAAGCAAATATTGGTGGTTATATTGCCCCTACAGTAAGTGATAATTTGGCGTTGAATATGGGGGTGCTTAATGGTTTCGGCGGTAGTATTCACAAGTTTAAACTAGCAATACCGCAACAAGTCGCAAGCTACCAAGAGTTTAAAAATACTATTGCTGAGAATGAGATGAAGCTAATTAAGGCTATTAGGGAGCTGTCTTCTGAGCAAAGTTATGATGAGACGTTTGAGATTGTTTAAAGTCTACAATTATATAACAACCCTCTTAAGGCGCGTTTTAGCCCTGACAGTAGCGGCTATCCTGCTTGAATAGGCGTGTTGCGAAGGCTAAGTTTTGGGGCAGTATCGTGACCAAACAGGAATGACCCAAACCGTAGCCTCGCCACGCCTAGATAAGTAGATAATAGCGGATGGCAGGATTGGCTACTCACACACTCAACTCTAATCAAACCGTTAAATTTCCTTTCTATTATTTCACAGCATCAATCTTCTAGCGTTACTCTCATCGCGCATCTATGCAAACGCCATAAAGCGATTGGCGATGACTCTATGCATGTTGTACCCTAAACTATTATTTTTTCTGATTCTGGAGAATACCGTGTTGTACAACTTTGATGAGATAATCGACAGACGTCATACTGGGTCGCTTAAATGGCATTATAGCGATGATACCATTGCGCTTTGGGTGGCGGATATGGATTTTAGAGCGGCACAGCCGATTCTAGATACGATTGAACGAGTGTTGCAGCATGGCGTATTGGGCTACACCAAACCCACTGAGGCTTTATATCAAGCGATTATTAACTGGCATGGCAGTCGTTATGGGTTAGCACTGGATAAACAACATATCTTGTTTTCCCATGGCGTGATACCAAGTTTGGCGCTGATGCTGAGAGTATTTACTGAGGTAGGCGAGGCAGTGCTGGTCAATGATCCCATCTATACACCTTTTATGATTAAGGTTCGGGATAATGGTCGACGGCTTATCCTCTCGCCATTAACAGAAGTGGATGGACGCTATCAGCTAGATTTGGCTGATATCGAAGCTAAGATAGTCGAACATGAGGTTAAGCTTTATTTGTTGTGTAATCCGCATAATCCGGGTGGACGGGTGTGGACAGCAGATGAGCTTGAGGCCTTGCTTATGATTTGTAAAAAGCACGATGTAGCGATTGTAAGCGATGAGATTCATCAAGATTTAACTTTGAGTGGTCATGAGTTTATTCCTTTTTTACAGTTAGCAAAAGGCTATGAGCACAAGGTAGTGAGCATCACCTCAATGACCAAAACCTTCAATGTGGCGGGCATTAAAGGGGCGATGATCTTTGCTAAAGATGAGGCATTGGTTAAAAAAATGAGCCAACAGCAGCGCTTAAGTGACGAGCATGATTTGAATTTATTTGCTTATGAGGTAATGGCTAGCGCTTATGAGCAAGGCGGTGAGTGGTTGGCGCAGGCGTTAACGTATATCGAAGCAAATATCGAATGGGTCTGTGATTTCTTAGAAAAACACCTGCCCAATATTAAAGTCATGCGCCCAGAAGCCTCATATTTGATATGGCTTGATTGCTCAGCGTATGCCGGGGAGGATCAAATGCTTTATGACAAATTAAGAGCCACTAAAGTTGAGCTAAGTGCGGGTATTCAATACGGTGATGAAGGGCATCTTAAAATGCGCCTTAACGTGGCTTGCCCTAGAGCGCTGCTGATTGAAGGGTTAAATCGTATGTATACAGCCCTAAATAGCAATACCTTAAACAGTAAAGACATTTAAACAGTAATGAAAGCCACAATGCCTAACCAGCATTAAGGCTAGTCTGCCGCAGACATTTACTGTTATTTAGCTGGATAACCCGTGATGTCTTGTATGCTATGATACAAAGGCTGCAAGCGCTCATACATTTTGAGATAGACCTCATTATATAAGCGTTTGTATAGCTGAACATTGGCATCAATGGGCAAGAATTCATCGCCCAAATGGGTCATGGCTTTAGTCGCTGCTAAATGGTCGGGATAAATGCCGAGACCCACCGCACAGTTAATGGCAGCGCCTAATCCTGTTGCCTCAAAGGTGTGCGGACGGTAAGCGGGCATGCCAAAGATATCTGCTGTGAGCTGCATGGCCGAGTCACTTTGTGAGCCGCCACCAGAGACGCGCAAGTGTTTGATGGGTTTGCCAGTGCGCTTCTCAATTTTATCAAAGCCAAGCTTGAGCTCGTAGGCGAGCCCTTCTAAGATAGCGCGGTAAACGTGCGCCCGCGTGTGCACATCGCCAAAGCCAATGAATGCGCCTTTGCCTTCAAGACCAGGATGACGCACGCCGGGCGACCAATACGGCTGCATCATCAGTCCCATACAGCCTGCCGGAATATCTTTGACTGCCTTGTCGAGGAGCTTTTCGGTATCGATGCCCTGAGTCTTTGCCAGCTGCTGCTCATATTGAGCAAACTGCTCTTTGAACCAACTGACCATCCAAAATCCACGATATATCATATACTCATGATTGTAGTAGTTCGGCGCGGCGGCCGTATAGGAGGGCATATGCTTGAGTATCTCGACGTAATTGCCCGACGTGGTATTGATGGTGGCAGTGGTACCAAAGCTTAAGCAAGCCGTGTCGGCTGCGAGACCCGCTGATCCTAATGCTTCACAAGCCTTATCGCTGGCAGCCGCTATCATTGGCGTGCCTTCCAGAATACCTGTGGCTGCTGCCGCTTTTGCGCTAATGTTGCCGAGCTGCTGCCCCGGTGGCATGAGTGTGGGCATCTGCTCTAGTCGGCAACTAAACAATCGCCACTTGATATTATTGGGCTTAAACCACGCTTGCGCCTTGTAGTCATAAGGCAAATAGCCTAGCGCATGACCAGTGGAATCGACCAATTGATCGGTGAGCTGATAAGTTAGGTACGCTGACAAATTCACATAATGTGCCGTCTTTGCCCAAATCTCTGGCTCATGATGAGCAAGCCAGTTGCAACGTGCTTTTTGTTGGGCTTCTTCTACGAGCTCGCCCATGCCGATAACTTTGGTCAAGGGGCTAAGGAAGCCGATATCATTGGGCTCCCCTTGTCGAAAATCCATCCAAACAATGGCGGGGCGTAGCGGCTGTTTATCTTTATCCAAACATATCATGGTATAGCGCTGGGTGGCGAGACTGACGCCCGCAATTTGTGCTGGCGTAATGTCGCAGGTTTGCCACAACTGCTGGCAGGCCTCGCTTAACTTTTGCCAATAATAGTCGGCATGCTGCTCAGCAAAGCTGGCTTGCGTTGAAAAATAAGGCTCGATAGGCACGCGGGCTTTGGCAATCTCTGTGCCAAATTGGTCAAAGATAAGCGCTCTAACGCTTTGAGTGCCATTGTCGATCGCTAAGAAATAAATAGGGGTATCAAAATTGTTGGTCATAGTCATCCTTAACTATGTGGGAATAGATATATAGCTCACTAAAAATTCTATGATTATAGCGTGCTACTGGTATAAGTATTCCTTGCTTGCTGTGCCTACGCAGACAGAGGCTGCGGAAAACTTATACCAGTAGCACTTGTCTATTAATATCATATAAAAAAGTGTTAGGCCGCAGGCAGATGATAGTAGCGTTGCCATAAATCGGTATAGCGATCAACTTCTTGCTGCCACTTTTGCTCGTCCCAACCCAGCTCTTGCTGACATACTTTCTTAAGCCTATCGCTAACGGACGGCGTCATCGCCCCATGCGGCAGTATCAAACCCAAGCGCGTGCGCCGTAGTAATAAATCGTCCAAATGAATGACTTGCTCATGACAGGCAGCAAAGCGGACTTCTGCCCAGATGGTATTGCTGTCTGCTATGTAAGCCAAGTCATCTTTGTGCGCCAGTTCAAGCAAAGTGTCGAGCTGTCGGCCATAAAACCCTTGTAAGCGCTGTTGTAGGGGTTTTGGTAAAGTAGCAAACTTGGGGTTAGTTGGGATTTGCTGGCTAAAGACTTTATCTGAAATCTTATCGTTATTAATTTTCCTATCTTCAATCGCCGCAGGATCGAGTGCCAGTACTTTTTGGCAAGTTTTTAATACATCAAGGGCGATAAGGCGAAAGGTCGTGAGCTTGCCACCACTAACGGTCACTAAGTTATTATCCAGCCAGACGCTATGGTCGCGCTTTTCTTTACTGGGGCTGACGCGCTTACCATCGCCGCCTTCTGAAATCAGCGGACGCACGCCTGCCCACGTGCTGATAACATCCTCTCGGTTGAGATTAGCATCATCAAATAGATCGTTAGTCGCAGTTAATAAATAATCTACCTCTTCGCTGGTAATCCCAACTTCATTATCGTCCAATGGCGGATGATCCAAATCGGTTGTTCCTAGGACTGAGCGGTTCTCCCAAGGAAATACAAAGACGGCTCTTTTATCGACAGGGTGCAAAAAGGTATAGGCTTGCTTAATAGGTAGGCGCTGCTGGCTGACTACTAAATGACTGCCCCGCGATGGACGAATTTGCTTATGAAAGGTTTGCTCAGTCTGATTGGTGGCTTGCATGCGTAGCGTGTCTGCCCAAGCGCCAGTAGCACTGACTACCACTTTTGCGTGAACATTATAAGTATTATTGCTATCTTCAGCAGAAGTATCTTTTAGAGTCGCACCCACCACCAAGTCTTGCTCATTAGTAATTAACGAATCAGCTTTAAGGTAATTAATCACGTGCGCGCCGTCGTTAATCGCCTCATCAAGCACTCGCATCACTAGGCGTGAATCATCGGTCACTGCATCGCTAAATTGACTGGCACCCAAAAATTTATCTTGCTTGATACCCGGATTAAGACTTAAAAAAGTGTCTTTTTTAAAATACTTAAAATAACGCTTACCCGCTAGCTTATCGTATACCCTAAGTAGGGTATTAAATATCCATGGCGGTGGAAACTTGCCTTTATAATGCGGCATGACGAAGTGCATCTCGTTGACTAAGCCACCGGCCTCGCCCAGCATGCGTTCGCGCTCACGGACGCTGAGCAAAGTCGTCTTATAATCGCCTGATGCAATGTAGCGTAGCCCGCCATGTACCATTTTGCTAGAGCGGCTGGAGGTGCCCCAAGCAAAGTCTTTTTGCTCAATTAATAAGACCGCTAAGCCACGCCTTGCTGCTTCTCGAGCAATCCCAGCGCCAGTAATACCGCCACCGATGATCAGTATATCCCATGGTTCTACTTGAGACGAGCGGCGAGATAAAGGCGTTAATGCTTGCTGGCGTTGGTTATTCTGGTTCATAAATCATTCTTCTTAAATTACGTAATCTATTTAACGAACATAAATAGTTAAGCCACTTTAAAATAAGTACGGTGTAGTGCTACTGGTATTAATTTTGCGCAGGCTCGAAGCTGCGAAGGCACAGCACGCAAGTAAAATTATATTAGTAGCACGGGATAGACGATCTATCTCTTATTTTGGAATTTTTAATCTTCAATCAAAGCGCCCGGATTCATACGTTGTTCGGGATCTAAGCTTTTGAGCATATCTTTGGTCACCTGAATGCCAAGCTCGCCCTTTTCGGCCGCAAGGTAAGGGGCGTGATCACGACCAACACCATGTTGATGCGATATCGTAGCTTTACCGTTAGTGACGCTTAAACTGGCAGCATGTTTGATTTTTTGCCAGCGGGCGAGCGTACTGGCGTGGTCTTTGCTCGCTCTAAAAAAGTAGGTGGTATAAAGACTCGCGCCTTGCTTATAGACATGCGAGATATGAGTGAACGCCATCACTGCTTCGCCTTCATCTACCAGAGAGCTTCTAACTGCTTTTTGCATTTGCTGCATTTGCCCGTCGATATTATTCCAGTTAGTCGCGGTCTCAAAGGTGTCGACCATAATGCCTTTTTCCCACAAGGTACCGCGTAGATAAGGGAATTTAAAGCGCCCATGCGCCCATATTTTACCCATCAGATCTGCCAGCTTGCCACTGACGCCACCATGCTGCTGTAATAGCTGTTGGAACTGATTAAGAGCCAGTTTATTCTGTGCTTTATCGCCCGTTACTCCATAAGTGAGCATGACTTTCTTCGAGTCTAGTCCGCGTGCTTTTAGATACGTGCTAATGGCCAAAAACTGACTGGGACTGGTGCCCAAATGCAGATGAGCATTGGTCTCGACGGCATTACTCAGACGTAGCATAGAGAGGCGGATATCTTTTTGCACCGCTTGTCTTAGCACCGCTTTACCCGCTTCCCAGTTGGGCAAAAATACCACTTTGAATAGCTCTTGTTCAGGCTGAGGCTGCACACGCATTTTGACTTCGGTAAAAATACCGGCACGACCTTCAGTGCCCATCATCATCTCACGTAGGTCAGGACCTGCTGATGACGCTGGAATATCAGCGATATTCAGCACCCCTTGCGGCGTAACCAAAGTCCCACCAGCAAACATTTGCTCGATACGCCCATAACCTAAAGACTGCTGACCACTAGAGCGAGCAGCAATCCAGCCGCCAAGTGTCGATAGCTCCCAAGACTGTGGATAATGTCCCAAGCAGTAGCCGTGCTCGTCCAGCTGTGCCTCAACGGCTGGCCCCTGCGAACCTGCGCCAAAGGTGGCAATTTGGCTTTCAGTGTCTAAGTCAATGAGCTGATCCATCTTACCCATCGCTATGGTCAATACCGGACGCGCATCCTTTGGTGGGTTGATATGACCGACCACTGACGTGCCGCCACCATAAGGGATAACGATAAGGTCGTGTTCGCGTGCCAGTTTTAATAAGGTTTCGACATCAGCGGTAGATTGCGGATGCGCCACCCCATCAGGGAATACCTCGAAGTCGCCGCCATGCATGGCTATCCAGTCAGGAAAGCTTTGCCCACGGGCATGTCTGAGTCTATCTTCTTGATCAATAGAGACCATATCGAGGCTAATGATGGCAGCGGGCAAGCGTGATTTTGGTACTTTCTTTAGCACCTTTTGTAGGCTAACAGAGGATAGTTTTTTGGTTTTGCCGATGTGTGATTTAATCAATTTAGCACCGTGTAATGATACTTTTTTATTGATATTCACATTGCCCCAGCCATTCCAGCGGGTCTGTTCTATGGGTGTATTGACTGACGTGTTGGCGGCTGTATTGACGGGCGTATTACTTTTTACAGCGCTATCTATACCGGCACTGATAGTATTCTTAATAGTAGATATCACCGCAGTAGGGACAGGATTAGTAGATTTACGAATAAGAGATTTAATTTTGCTCATAGAGGACATACCTGTCGATTTATTATAATTAAGAGTTCGGATAATGTTGGGTCAACCAGACTGCTAATTATTAGCTAAGAGTCATCATAAAATATATATGATATTAGGGTCTTACGCTAAATAGGCAGTCTTTAAAATAAGATATTTATAATTCGAGCATAGCACAATATAAATAAAATTTTTATATAGACTCGTCATTTGTATAATAAAAATTTATAGATTTTACTCGATAGCGACATTATTGGCGTTCGTTCAACAGTATTATCCTTATCACTGCGTAATAACTCGCAAAAATCATGAATAATTAACTATCTAATAGCCATTAATAGGCTCAAACTTGTTAAAATAGGCCACCAATTTTATTTATTGATGGACATCTATTTATGACCGCTGCCACTCCTGCAATACCTGTTATAAAAGCAGACCGTATCTTAATTCTCGATTTTGGCTCGCAGTACAGCCAGCTGATCGCCCGCCGGGTACGCGATTCTGGCGTATTCTGTGAGATGTTCCCGTTTGATATCGATACCCAGCGCATCATCGATTTCGGTGCAAAAGGTATTATCCTATCGGGTGGCCCTGAGAGCGTGCATGCAGAAAACAGCCCACGTATTAACGACGCGGTATTTGAGCTTGGCGTACCAGTATTAGGTATTTGCTATGGTATGCAAGCGATGGCAGAGCGCTTCGGTGGACAAGTTCACGCCAGTGATATCCATGAGTTTGGCGCATCGACTATCAATATTGATGGCAAGTCTGAGCTGATAGATGGTATTGAAGACGCAGCCGGTAAGCTCAACGTTTGGATGAGTCATGGCGATAAAGTAATCGATGCCCCACAAGGCTTTGATATTGTTGCCAGTACGCCAAGCTGCCCGATTGCGATTATGGCTGATGAGTCGCGCCATTATTATGGTCTTCAGTTTCACCCTGAAGTCACTCATACCGCGCAAGGTTCTGCGTTACTTGGACGTTTTGTCCATGATATTTGCGGCTGCGCCGGTAGCTGGACGCCTGACAACATCATCGATATGCGTATCGAACAACTGAAAAAGCAAATCGGTGATAAGCAAGTATTGCTCGGTTTATCAGGTGGCGTTGATAGTTCAGTTGTCGCAGCATTATTACATAAAGCTATCGGCGATCAGCTGACTTGTGTGTTTGTTGATACGGGTTTGCTTCGTCTGCACGAAGGCGACCAAGTGATGCAAGTATTTGCAGAAAACATGGGCGTAAAAGTCATTCGCGTCGATGCCGAAGAGTTATTTTTAACCGCCCTAGCTGGCGAATCTGATCCTGAAGCCAAACGTAAAATCATTGGTAAAACCTTTATTGACGTATTTGCTAATAGTGCGCGCGAAATCAGCGAGCAAAGCGATGGTAAAGTCATCGAATTCTTAGCACAAGGTACTATTTATCCAGACGTCATTGAGTCTGCTAAGTCGCATCAAGGTAAAGCGCACGTTATTAAGAGCCATCATAATGTTGGCGGTTTGCCAGATGATTTGGCGTTTGAATTGGTTGAGCCGTTACGTGATCTGTTTAAAGATGAAGTCCGTAAACTGGGTCTTACCCTTGGATTACCAGCGAAGATGATTAACCGTCATCCGTTCCCAGGACCGGGTTTGGGCGTACGTATTTTGGGCGAAGTGACTAAAGAGTTTGCTGATATCTTACGTGCTGCTGATGCTATCTTTATGAAAGAGTTAGAAAAATCAGGCTGGTATGAGAAGACTGCGCAAGCGTTTGCGGTATTCCAACCGATCAAATCGGTCGGCGTGGTTGGTGATGGCCGCCGCTATGCGTGGGTGATTGCGCTACGTGCCGTTGAAACTGTAGACTTTATGACGGCGCGCTTTGCACATCTACCGTATGACTTGATTGAGACCGTATCGAATCGTATTATGAATGAGATTGCTGAGGTGTCACGGGTGACTTATGATGTGTCGAGCAAGCCACCGGCTACGATTGAGTGGGAATAGAAGGTTTAAATAATATTCTAATAATACGGTACCGTGATTTTGTTAATTAAAAAGGTTAGCTATGGAAAATCAAACAGTTGAGTACAAGTCCGATATTCCTAGTAAAACCAATCTTTTTAAAGCAGAAATTGTTGCTTTTCTTAATACAAATGACGGTACTATTTTTCTTGGTGTTGACGACGATGGGCTTTTTCTGCCAGAAAAAATGGAAGAATTTAAGAAATGGGAATCACTAATTAGTGATTGGATCCACAATGCCTTTAGTGTACCAGCGCAAAGATTTATTATCCTTGAAATATCAGCTCAGAAATTTGCTATTCATATCAAAAAGGGTTATAAACCGCCTTATTATTATAAGGATGGCGAGGGTTTTAATAGTAAAGGTATATACATACGGAATGGTAGTAGCAAGCGACGTGCGACTGATGATGAGGTTAGGCGAATGGTAAAAGCTCAAGTTGCTAATGAGTTCGAAATTGAGCCATCTAGTATTCAGAAAAGCTTAACCTTCCATTATCTTCAAGATAAGTTATTGGATAACAACATAGTGTTTGATCCTAAAGGATTAAGACTTCAAAATATTGATAATCAATATAATAATGGAGCGTTACTATTAAGTGAACAAAACTCTCAGGTTACTAAAATTGCAGTAATTGACGGACTAGATATGTCAGTAGACTTTTTAGCGAAGAAAACATTCAGTGGATCTTTAATTAAACAAATTGATATGACACTTGAATATATTTCTCTGCTAAATGATACAAAAGTATCTTTTACTGGTGCGGCTGCGCGTGTAGAGCATGAAGGCTATCCATCTAAAGCTATTAGAGAAGCAGTTATAAATGCTTATGCCCATCGCGATTATTCATTATCAGCCGATATAAAGGTTGAAGTTTATGATGATAGAATGGAAATATTTTCTGCAGGTGGTTTACCTGACGGCTTAAGTGTTGTAGATATTAAAGAAGGTATAAGTGCTCAAAGAAACCCTAATATTGTACATGTTCTAGATAAAATCAACTATATTGAAAATTTTGCAACAGGTATTAGGCGAATTTTAGCAAGCTATAAGGATTTTGATAAAGAGCCGAAATTCATAGTTACACCTAATCAGTTTAAAGTCGTGTTATATAACAAACACTATGCTTTAGCTGCCGATGACAAACAAGGTTGGGCTAATAATAATTTAAAGAAAAATTTAAGTGAAGCTGAGCAGCTTGAATTAGGTTTTACTCTTCAGGATAATATATTAGAGAACAATGAAGTTGTTGCTGATGTTAAGCAATATATTGATGCTAATGATGAAAAAATCATTAAAATTCTTACATTAAGTGGTGATAAATCGCGTCAAGAGCTTCAGAACTCTTTGCAAGAAAGTAAGACAAAGATTTATCAAAGATTAACAAAGTTAATTGATCTAAAACTTATTAGCAAACGTGGTCAAAATCGTTCGACAGTTTATTATATAGACGCAAATGAACGCAAATGAACGCAAATGAACGCAAATGAACGCAAATTTTATCTATAAAATCTTAAAAAATGGCAGCACCCCAAAAGAAGCACTGCCATCATCTAAAATTCAACTGCTAAACCAAAAAACTAACCCCGAACATTCACCACATAACGACCCACTGTTTTACTCGCGATAAAGCGGTCCAAATATTCGGGTGTCTGCTCTAAGGTAATTTCTTCGCCATAACTCTCTAAATTAGGCAGCTTCATATCGGTTGCGACGCGCTCCCAGATAGCCTCTTTATCAGCCAGTGGAGTATATACCGAATCGATGCCCAATAAAGAAACCGCTCTAGTGATAAAAGGCATGACCGTCATCGAAAATTCAGCGCCGCCCGCTAAACCACAGCTAGTAACCGCGCCGCCAGCTTTGGTTTGTTTGAGTAAGTTTGCCAAATAGTCGCCGCCTATGGTATCGATGGCATTTGCCCATAATTCACGACCGACAGGCTTGTTACCGATATCATTGATAGTATCGCGATGACGTACTTCGCTCGCGCCCAATTCTTTTAGATGATCGCTTTGCTCAGGCTTACCTGAGAACGCAATAACTTCGTAGCCCAGTTGCTTTAAGATGGCAATGCTGATACTACCGACGCCACCCGTTGCGCCAGTGACTGCTACTGGCCCATCACTTGGTTTTGCACCCATTTTTTCTAACTTTTGAACACTTAAGGCTGCCGTTAAGCCGCCAGTACCATAGATCATCGCTTCTTTTAACGTTAATGAAGACGGGCAGGGTAGCGCCCAATCGGCTGGTATAGAGATCATTTGACTCAAGCCACCATCGGTATCCATACCCAAATCATAACCGAAGACCACGACCTCTTGACCTGCTTTAAAAGTGCCAGACTTATCACTGATGACGACGCCTGCTGCGTCGATACCAGGCGTGTGTGGATAGTTTTTAGTAATTCTTTTATTACCCGCTGCTGACATGGCATCTTTGAAGTTTAATGATGAATAATGCACTTCAATTAAAAGGTCATTTTCGGGTAAATCGCTGACGTTACGCGTTTGAATACTTTTATTGAATTTACCGTCGCTAGTTTCTTCGACGATCAAGGCTTTAAAGGTTTTATTATTAGACATAATTATAGTCCTCATTAGATTTATTTTTGTGTGGTTATTAACCGTTTACTCGTCTCATTAAAATAAAAAAGCCCATGAAACCATGAGCTTTTTTTATTCGATTTTGATAAATTAAGGCTTCAACAGGACTTTACCTTTTTTACCTGATTGTACGTCTCCGGCGACCGCTTTAGTAATATCAGCGAGATCAAAAGTCGCTTCAACAGGCAGTTGTAACTTACCGCTCACCGCTCTATCAATCAGTTCTGCAACTAAGCGCTGCTTGTTTTCTACGCTCATTTCTTGGCTGAGCTTACTGCCCCAAAAGCCTTTTAACGTCGCTTGTTTAAAGATTATATCCGTAGGATTAAGCATCATTGGCTTGCCTGACATCGCACCAAATACGGCAAATACTCCGTCATGACCGAGTAGCGATAATAAATCGCCACTGGCTTCTCCGCCCACCGAATCAACGGCAGCGCTGATTTTGTCATCCCCAATAATTAGCTTTACTTGCTCTTTCCAGTTATCGTCTGACGTATTGATATTGTTTTTGATATCCAGCGCTTTTAGTTCATCTATCGAATCGGCACTGCGTACTAGATTGATGGTCTTGACACCGCGCGCCGCTGCTAGCATCGCAAGCGACTTACCGACTGCACCATTCGCCGCATTATGAATAATCCATTGACCGCTTTTCATCTCTAAAAACTCAATCAACATCAACGCGCTGAGCGGCATCGCAACTAATTGCGCCGCCATTTCATCGTCTAGGCTATCGGGTACGGGAAATACCATATCTTTTGAAGCAACGAAATATTCTGCCCACGTTGCTTGGACGCTAGCGGCTGCAACACGCTGACCGACTTTTAGGTCTGTGACGTCATCACCTACCGCATCGATAATACCAACGGCCTCAGAACCAGCAATAGCGGGCATTTCAGGCTTAAAGCCATATTGTCCGCGAATAGTGAGCAAGTCGTGGTTATGGATAGAGGCTAAGATAGTTTTGACTCGGACTTCGTTGGCTTTAGGTTCTGGAGTAGGGCGGTCGCCTAAGCTAAGTACTTCAGCAGGTTTACCAAAATGGTCATAAGTTGCGCTACGCATGATATCTTCCTTTATTTTATTGTTTAAGTCGTGAACAACAGTAACAAGGCGCGTGTATCTATCACAATATCAATTTAGTTAATGAACGTTATTGCTTGTTCACAGTCTTGCAGATAATGATAAATGTGATACATACAGTCTTAAACGTTTAATTTGATACTTTATCCTCTAGGCTACTTTTACCTACAATCACCTCAAACGTTCCATTAACCATATCCGTGAGTAATGGCTCGCCTTTTTTATTCACGCGGAATAAACCATATTCAGCTGCTTCAAATGCTTCGGCATGACCTTCTTGAAAGAAGAAGGCATTGGTCGCCAGCTTCATTGAGCCATTACGAACACGATAGTGAATGGCCATCTCGTTAGCGGCTAAAGTATCAGGCTGATTACTTTTAGCTAAACGCACGAACTGTCCAACGTTGTTTTTATCTAAGGCTACAATAGCATAGCCGTCATTGGACATATTGCGAGCGTTGCGCGAATCGTCATTTGCACGTTTATCTAATAGCGCAAATACTTCATTTTCCAGTGCGTAGCTAAGCGTCATATAATCACCTTGCATAAAGCCGCGCGGATCAACAGGGGCAAGCGCTAATAACACGGTATCGCCAGTTGCAAGATGGGTTTCGTATTTGACGACATTAATGGTCATTACCACCAATATCAGCAGTAATCCAAGTAGAGCAATGACGATGCAAACGACCCGTTTCTGTAACCAATAAAACGGCTGCTTTTCAGTCAGTTGCTTTTGAAGCAAGGATTTATCATTGATATTATTCATGACAGACGCTCCTTATTATCGGCAGCATTCATCCGCTGTTTATCATTAACAAAGTAGCGACTTATTAACAGCCATCGCGTGAGCAGCATAACGATGCCAATGATTAGCATGGAGCCAGACTTTACTAGTAATGACGTATCAAGCTGATAGTAATACCAAAAAATATAGCTGACCAAGGCAAAAATGCCGAGACCCAATAACACCCGCTGACTATTGGCCATTGCGATGACGATGATCAGGATGGTTGCAAGTAATCCTGAGACGTAGACTGACATGACACCAAGTACTACGATGGCGCAGATGATAAGTACGCCAGATTTTGATAATAGATTAATACTGTAGCGCTTAAGGATAAGATAAGCAGCGTATAGACTGGCAAAGGTCAGTAGCCCTTGTGCTAGATAGTAGTTATAAATAAAGTGGTCGCCATAATTATCAAAGCTGCCCCCATATTCAGCCGCGATAAAATAGACCGAAACGCCTAGTAATACGATGGCGTTAGCGTAAGCGATAGCGCTGAGAACGTCGGCAAAACTGACTCGCCATTTAACAGGCACACGCTGTAGTAGCTCGTAGCGCTGCAGATTAGTTGCTATAGCGATCAACGCTAATAATCCTAAACTAACCTCAGATACTCGATAAAAACTGAGCAAATAAACCAGACAGCACAAGGTTATCAGGGCACTTAACAGTCGATAAACACGGTTAGGCATGACAAGGGTCATAAAACCTTGCAGCATTAAGAACAACCAAACGTCCACAGGTTGATATAAATCACCATTTAATAAAGCAAAGGCGACATAGGCTTGACCCGCAACGCTAACCGCAAACGCCAAACTGCTCATAAAGGCATTGTCACGTAAGCGCTCATTTCTAAACAGCGTAAAGCCAGTAGCGCTTAGCACGAGACCTATCAGCAGTAGACCAACAGAGCTATCAAAGACACGGGTCTCAAACAATAATAATGTCAGAAATCCAACGAAAAACAAACTGGCAAAGAGTCCGCTAAATCCAAAGAGTGCTTGTAAGAACCAAGGGTTATCTTGTTGAGAGCTATCACTTGTTGTCTCTAATAACGCATTAGCATCAATTAATCCACGTTGCTGTAATTTATAAAAGATATCAGACATTTTATTATTCATGACTATCTCCCCCTACAACCGTATGCGGGACATTGTTCTCATTATTTAACCGTGCGATTTTACGTAGCCAAACGACCGCTGCTGAACTCATGCCAATTAATAACAAGGCTAATACTAAGAAACTGCCAGCGTCAAAATTACCTAGCAATAGCCGTCCTGCCCAAAACATAACTACGGCAATGACAGAGCCGCACAGATAAGTCAGCATTAATAAGTTGATGCTAGATCGATAAAAACGCCATAACATAAATGCACACCAACTTGCCCATAGCACTAATGTGATCGACAGCGATAAAATATCGATACTGTCAAAAATAGTTATGATAGCAAGATGAGTGATAAAGTAAGTACTGAGCAAACCGACGACATAAGTACTCCAATGCAAATCGACTTTGGTATAGGAGACTGATTCGGGTATGCTTGTTTGAGAGCTGCGCTTATTCTCAATAAAGAATAGCCACAAATTTAGTGCTACAAAATTAACAGCAGCAAGAATGCCTATTTGTAAGATACCTTGATAAAGGTAATTAGCAAATGCAAAGTCTGCAACGTTAAAATATAAAATGAGACTGGCGTTAACCAGTCCAAGCCACAGTAGCCACAGCGCAGGGAAGCGAGCGATTAATACCCACGGCGTAATCAGTATTGCCCAGCCAAAAAATAGCTGCCACGTATCAGCGCCCGTTTGATAGACCTGCCCGAATAGCGCCAGTAAGCTACCAGTAATGACGCTGGCAATTAACAATAGCAGTTGGCGAACAAGCTGGAATCGCTGTCTAAAAGAGAGCGCAACGTAAAGCGCGATGCTAATAACCAAAGCGCCTTCGACCAAAGCGAACTTACCCATCTTGCCCATATTTATCCAGTTATAGGCGATAAAGAAAACAAGGGACAATACCAGTGCGACTGCGCCGATAACCAGCAGCGCTTTATCAAAAAAAGCGAGCCATGTTTGCTTGGTAGGGTAGACTTCTAGATGAGTGGCTGCCACATCAGCATGAGATAGCGGCAGCGCACCTTGCTTGAGCAATTGCTCGATAGTACGCCGTGGTTGGGTCATAGCGTCCTCTTATTAAAAACAGTTTGAAGACTATCTTAGCTGTTTTTTGAGGTGAGAGCATACTAATGTTTAATTTAATAAACAGCCATTAAATTAAATATCAGCAATCAGCATTAATAAGTCGGTCTCACCGATATCAATATCTATTTGATTGAGTAATGTTGTTACTTGCCCACGATGGTGGGTTTGATGATTAAAGAGATGTTGCAGCAGCATAGCGAAAGGCTTATTAAAAACGTCACCTTTAGTATTGGTATAAGTGAGGGTTGTTGAATAATCACTCTCAACAGTTTCATCTATAAATTGAATGATTATTTGATCTAAGGCTTGGCGATTACGTGTGAAATTTTCTTTAGTTCTATACAGGGTTTGAGTAAGTGCCGTCGGTAATGGAAAACTTGCTAAAGAATCCAGTGCTTTGAAGCGGTTAGCTTCTATGTTATGGGAGTGATTAGGGTGATTATTAAAACGCCTTAACCAAATTAGGTCGCCTACCATGAGATGATTAAGCGTTCCTAATATTGACCCAAAAAACGCCTTATTATCTTGCCACAAAACATCTTCAGCAAGGCTCGCTATAGCGTCACATATTTTTTGATTCATGACCGCATTATAATTTGCCATCAGCGCAAAATGAGGTTTCATCATTATGTTTCGACCCTCAACCCTTCATCTACTATTATCTTAGTAAAACTCAATGCGGCTAAGCACGTGCTCTTGTACAAAGTAGGCGCAGATATAAGCGCTCGGCCACGCAAAGAGAAACGCCAACCCCCACGAATGCACTAACGTCATAAAAAACCCATCGTGAATGCCTGCTTTTACAATAATAAGTGCCGCTGAGATAATGAGTGACATCATCATCGCCATTAGGCCGGTAAAAATAAGCCGATAATATTTGCGGCGAGTGCGTATTCTAAGGGTAGGGAATTTTGCCATAATGTTATGTTGTCCTGCATGATGAGAGCCACGCTTAAATACTAAAATAAACGTGATTTTTTGAGATAAGAGAAGATGAAGTTAAGCGTTGTGAATGCTTGGCGGTGACTATGATATCGTGTGCTGATGGCTAGGTAAAATAGTTATTATCAATCATTAAGTGCAAGTTTTTATATTACGGTCACTTTAGTGCTTCACTTTTATCATTAAAACACTCATTAAGGATAAAGAATGTCTACTGAACAACGAACCGCGAATCAAAGAACACTTCAACAAAGAACGTTAGGCATTATTGGTGGCATGAGTTGGGAGAGCACTCAAAGCTATTATCGGTTGATCAATGAAGGTATCAAGGCTGAGCTTGGCAACTTGCATTCAGCGGATTTGCTGATTCATAGCGTGGATTTTGCCCCAATCGGTGTATTGCAAGCGCAAGGCGCGTGGGATGAGTTGGGCGTAATGATGGCGAGTAGCGGTAAGCGCTTACGAGCGGCTGGAGCGCAAGGTTTATTAATTGCGACCAATACTATGCATAAAGTAGTGGATGAGGTACAAGCTGCGACCAATTTGCCACTGATACATATCGCGGATGCGACAGCCAAGGCGATTAAGGTACAAGGTCTCACTAAAGTTGCCTTACTTGGCACGCAATTTACAATGACTGAGGACTTTTATAAGCAGCGTTTGATTGATGCGGGCTTGCAAGTACTGATACCAGACAGCGATGCACGCGCCGAAGTCCATCGTATTATTTATGATGAGCTGTGCCAAGGACAGTTGCTTGCCAGCTCACGGCAGTATTATAGCCAAGTTATTAAGGATTTGGCTGAGCAAGGAGCAGAGGGCGTGATACTAGGCTGTACTGAGATTGGATTGCTTATTAGCCAAGCAGACAGCCCAATCCCAGTATTTGATACCACTGCTATTCATGCAGCCGCAGCGGTAGATTTTTTACTCAGTCATTGATTTTAAAACAGTTGAGTTTAAACCAATTGAACTTACCATCTATAAACCACGCGATGAGCGTTTATTCTTTCTGATGATACGGTGTCTATGCAGTCTTCTATGCAGTCGTCGGTGCAATCTTGTGATACGGCGTAAAGGTGACAGTTTCCACACAGTCGTTGGTAAAATGTCCCGAAACGACGCACTGGTGCCGGTATGCGCGCGAAACTCTTCAGACCTTTGAGCAGCCTCTTCTGCAGGCATATTTTTACCCTTACGCCATCCACCGTACAGATATAATCCTGCCCCCATCACGGCAGTTGCTACCATGCCTGCTGGAAACGACAGCCAAAGCGCATCTTCTCCAAGTAATGGATAAAGCCCAAAAGCAAAGCCAAGACGCACTGGGTACATCGAGATCACCATGACGATCAATGGCCAAATCACATAGCCGTTTGCACGCATGGTGCCAAATAGTACCTGCGCTATCCCAAAAAAGACAAAGCCCCATGTCGCCATTAGCTGAATATGACGCCCGATCGGAACGGCTTCACTGTCACTGCCGAGGAAAAAGCCTAAAATAGTCTTATCAAAAACGGTTAGCAGTAGGATAATAATGCCAGTCAATACCAGATTAAAGATAAGCCCCCAGCGTGTGATACCTACAATCCTGTGCCATTGGTTGGCACCGATATTTTGTGCAACCATCGCACTGGCCGCCGCACTTAGCGCCATTGCAGGCATTTGTACGTATGTCCAAAGCTGCTGGGTCGCGCTATAAGCGGCTGTCGTCTGTACACCCTCGCGGTTAATCAGCGACAGCATCGTCAACGCTGCCGAAGAGATGACAATCATCTGCAGACCCATCGGCAAGCCTTTTGAGAACATCGACTTTAGGATTTCTCGGTCTGCGCGCAGAAAGCGTAGCTCCGGCAGCTTAAGGGTCAGCACCGAGCCACGCAGATACATGGTGACGACCATGCCAATAAGCGCTAGCGTGTTTGCAACGGCGGTTGCGAAGGCCGAGCCAAATATCCCCCACTCGGGAAAGGGTCCTAGACCCAAAATCAGCGTCGGGGTCAAAATCAGATCAATAACGACCGATATAATGATAAACCAAAGCGGCGTCGTCGAATCGCCCGTCCCGCGCAGTGCCATCATGATCAGCGTAAACGCTAATGTGACAGGCATCGCAACAAAAATCATCCGCAGATAGGTCAGGGCAAGATCTACCGCACTTGGCGGCGTGCCAAGCAGATCAAGTAGCGTCGGCGCAAATATCCATCCTCCTGCTGATACCACTATACTTATCGGAATAATGCTACCGAGCGCCGTTCCCATAGTTTTCTTAACCATAGCGTCGTCACGGCGACCCATTGCCTGACCAATCAAAATAGTAGATGCCATACCGAAACCAAAAACGAAGGAGATCAGTATAAACATTAAGATATTACCGTTCGCCGTGGCTGCCAACGCTTCTTCACCTAGAGTTCGGCCCACCCAGACGGCATTGATCGAGCCGTTTAACGACTGTAGGGCTGATGATCCAAGTGTTGGCAATGCAAACAGCAGCATCGTTTTGGCAATCGACCCTTCGGTCAGGTCACGCCGTTTATCGCTGGAGGTAGCTGTTTTACTCAATGTTTATCCTTTTGCGCTATTTAAGTTGGCTTTAGTTGGTTCTTTTTGTTTGATGGTAAAAAAGCGTCCTACGAAAGATACCAGATGGTTAACTTAAGATGAATCAAATAATTGATGGAATAAAGGGACTTATTATAAAGGAGAATGCTTGTGCCCTCTTTATTAGAACGGTAATCAGATCAGCGGTAACGAACCCTTCGCAATCATTAGTAACTCATCCACATCAAATGCAACACCTTATTCCGCTGATAGTGACAGATACTCTACAACGTCATTTTTTCCAGCATTGGCTCACATCTTGGCAGTCATGGTTTAAGCTTGAAATGCGCTTGTACTAGGATTATGATTTTTAATTTATTTTGCCAGACATTAATAAGGATGTTTCGATGCTATTAAAACGCTTAGGTCTTGCCGCGCTGTTCAGTCTTTCAGTGGTCGGCTGTACCACCGCGCCCAATACCCTTGCTATAAATACCACCCAAAAGTTAGTTCAGTATGAGCGCAATAAGTCTGATTTAGCCGTAAAAGCGCTGACATTGAGTTCTGGTGACAAAATGGTCTATGCCGAAAATGATAATGTAACGGGTGAGCCGTTACTATTGATTCATGGCTTCGGCGGTAATAAAGACAACTTCACGCGCATTGCTAATCAATTAGAAGGCTATCATCTGATTATCCCTGATCTGCTTGGTTTTGGTGAGTCTAGTAAACCTATGACTGCGGATTATCGTGCTGATGCCCAAGCAACACGCCTACACGAGTTACTGCAAGCTAAGGGTTTGACCTCCAATATTCATGTCGGTGGCAATTCGATGGGCGGCGCTATCAGTGTGGCTTATGCGGCAAAGTACCCCAAAGACGTTAAAAGTTTATGGCTGGTCGATAGTGCAGGCTTTTGGTCAGCAGGTGTTCCTAAATCATTAGAAGGCGCGACTTTAGAGAATAATCCGCTGCTTATCAATAACAAGGAAGACTTCTACAAAATGTATGATTTCGTCATGTACAAGCCGCCTTATATTCCTAAGTCAGTAAAAGCGGTTTTTGCGCAAGAGAGAATCAATAATAAAGAATTAGATGCCAAAATTCTGGAGCAAATCGTCACAGATAGTGTCGAGGAGCGTGCCAAGATTATCGCCAAATACAATATTCCGACGTTAGTGGTTTGGGGAGATAAGGATCAGGTCATAAAACCTGAAACGACTAAGCTGATAAAAGAAATTATTCCGCAAGCGCAAGTTATCATCATGCCAGAAGTTGGGCATGTGCCGATGGTAGAGGCGGTAAAGGATACCGCGAATGATTACAAGGCGTTTCGTGACGGGCTAGAGGTGGAGTAATAGCGGGAGATACTATGGGTAACGCAGCGACCAGTAATGAAACGACCAGTAATGAAACGCTAAGCAATGCCACAATAGAAATGTTCGGTGGCAAGTTCCTAGTAGTTCATCAAGGTCATGTGAGCGCGATGCAAAAAGCAGCGGCTATGGTCGATAGGCTCTACGTTATCGTAACTTATAATGTAGAGCTTGAGCAAAATAGTTATTTTAATCATAGCGTTATTACGCCGATATCTATCGAACAACGATTGCGTTGGTGGCATCAAATCATTAAAGACATGAATAACGTAAGCGTGCATGCGGTAGAGGAAACCAATATCAACAATGAGCCAGACTGGGAGTCTTGTGCGGATAGAATCAAAGCAGTTGTGGCAAAACCAATCGATGTTGTGTTTAGCTCTGAGCCCAGTTATGAGCATTACTTTAGCCGTTTATATCCTAGTACCAAACATATCGTCATTGACCCCAATCGCCAAGCGTACCCGATATCACCCACTCGAATACGAAATGAGGGCGCTATAAAGTATTGGCAGCAATTACCCGACGTTGTAAAACCCTACTTTGCCAAAAGCGTGGTGATAGTCGGTACAGAAAGTACGGGTAAATCAACTTTAGTAAGTAAACTTGCTGAATATTATGAGACTTGTTTGGTAGCAGAAGCAGGGCGTCATTTTTATGAAGCCATTGGCGCAGAAATTGTGCTTTATGAGGATTTCGCTGCTATTGCTTATGAGCAAAAATATCAAGAGCGGCAAGCTAGAAAAGTAGCCAATAAAGTATTCTTTATAGATACCGAAGCCATTACCACGCAGTATTTTTCTATGGCTTATTTACAGGCAAGACAAGCGGTGTTAGATGAAATTGCCAAACTACAAAACTACGATCTTTGGTTATTCTTAGAGCCTGACGTCGAATGGGTAGCTGATGGTCTGAGATCATTTGGTAAGGTGGAAGTACGTGAGAAAAATAATCGACTATTAAAAGGCTTGTTAGCTGAGTTTGGTATCAATTATCATGTCATCAGTGGTGATTATGATAAACGATACCATAAGGCAATAAGTTTGGTTGATACGTTGCTGTATTAGTTTTGCCGATAGTTGGGCATGTGCCGATAATAAAGGCGGTAAATGAGACGGCAAATGATTATAAAACTTTTGGAACCACCCTTAAGGAGTAGCAGACGATAGCTCTTTTACCAAGCGCTCTAACAGCTCAAGCGTGCGCTCTTGTCTGACCAAGGCCACTCCTTGTCCTGCCCATAAAGACTCATGTTCTGGATCAAGGTTCTTTGTCGCATAGCCACGCAATTTTTTGGTCATCGCATTTAATTGTGGGTAGGGCGGTAGCTCATGTGCGCTTTCAAATTGAGCAAAGTCACGCAGATAATCATTTAATAAACCGCGTGCCTGCTTACCTGAAAACAGCCGAGTTAAGCGCGTCTCGCTACTGCGTTTATCTTGACTGGCATCGAGTAGTGCTTGTTTATAAATGTCGTTAATACCGCACTTATCGGTGGTCAAAAACGCCGTGCCAATTTGCGCTAGCTCAGCACCAGCGGTTTGAATTGCTTTGATGGCTTGCCCCTTCATAATGCCACCCGCAGCGATTAAAGGAACATCGGTACAGGCACGAGTCTGGCTAATCAATGTCAATAATCCCAATGGATCACTTGCGCTTTGTGACAACCAACCACCACGATGTCCGCCTGCTTCTGACCCTTGTACACATACCGCATCTGCACCAATCTCCGCCCATGCTTTCGCTTCCAATGGATGATTGGCAGTACCGATGACGCGCGTACCTAAATCTTGTAAACGTTGCACTTGCTCAGCGCTGATAATGCCAAAGGTAAAACTAGCGACAGGAACAGGATTGTCATAGAGCACTTGTAGCTGCTCTGCAAAGCTGAGCGCGGGGCGTTCAGGTAGCACAAATTCGATATTATTTTCTTGATAGTAATTACTTAGCCAAGCGGGAACTGCATTGTCAAAAGTAGTAGAGTCATGCTCAGACAACACCATTAGATTGATCATAAAAGGACGATCAGTCAGCGTTTTAAGAGTATTGATTTCCTCATTTAAAACATCTGGTGCCGTCGTACCTCCTCCCAATGATCCTAATCCACCAAAGTTACTCACTGTCGCCGCCAGCTCAGGTGTGGTTGCTCCTGCCATCGGTGCTTGCACGATAGGGTAGGTTAAATCAAAGGTATTAAGTAAGATCATGACGGGTGTCCTTTTTGTTTTATACTAAACCCAAAAATACGATTAGCGGTGTCAAACTTGCTTAGTCTACCAAATGTAGTATTTGCACTCGTTTTCCTCGCTACTCTGATTTTTAGGAATGGTGTTATTAGAGAGTTTATATGACTTACTTTAACAGAACATGGTAAAAAATATGTTGGATAGTATTTATTTAGTTGCTGAATATGGGGATGGGTTTTGACTACGAAGTTGTAGTTAAATCATGCATCAAAATCTGTAATTATAAATTAATTTTTTTCAAGCGTTTATAATGTAAGATACAATTATCGACTTCTCGTGACAATCTATCCAATGAGCTATTAAATGAATGCAATACTAAAAGAATATGACAGTTCAAAGATTTTATTAGACAATTTAGATAGGACTCTTCTAAATCTAATAAATTCTCTACTCGAACAAAAAAGTATTAGAGTCCATCAAGTACAGACTAGAGTTAAAGATAGAGATAGCTTGGAAAATAAAATTATAAGAAAAAATGATAAATACGGATCTCTAAGTGATATTACAGATATAGTTGGTGTACGTATCATTACTTATTTTGATGATGAAGTAGATCAAATTGCGGCTATGATTGAAGAAGAGTTTGTTATAGATCAGGACAACTCAGTAGACAAGCGGAAAATAGATAATGATAAATTTGGGTATAGAAGCCTTCACTATGTGGCTAATTTAAAAAGAGATAGGATAAACTTACCAGAATATTCTAGCTGTGGAGAGCGTAAGTTTGAATTCCAAATTAGGACAATCTTACAGCATTCTTGGGCAGAAATTGAGCATGGTCTAGGCTACAAAGGTGAGTTTGAGATCCCCTCTACTGCTAAACGTACTTTTTATAGAGTTGCAGCCCTTCTAGAACAAGCAGATATTGAATTTGTGAAATTAAAATTAACCATAGCGGAGTATGAGAGCAGTTTGAGTCAGAGTATCAAAAATAATCCTAGTCAAATTGAAATAAATAAAGCTTCATTAACTTCATTCATGACAACAAATGATAATGTGATTAATTTTGAAGATAAGGTATTTTTGCATGAGTATGGTTTGGTTATCACGGAGGCAGATGTTGATAGCTTTGATCACTACCGATTAATAAATAGAATTAAAGACTTAGGTATTAAAAACATAAAGCAATTGGAAGAAGCTTATTTGAAAAATGAAAGACTGCTTAGGGAAAGTATTAAATCTATTTTTCCACTGACAACTAATACTATCAAACGAGGTGATTCTGTGTTAATACTTCTAAATTATACTACTTCTAATTATGAAATTCAGAAGTAGTATAATCAAAATATTGATATCCCTTCAAATGTGGAGCTTTTGTTAAAGTTGTTCTGACAATTATTAGGATTTATAAGTTTATTCTATGCTGTCTAATAGTTCGTTTTAAATATTTTGTAAACTGACTTACTATACAAAAAAGAGGCTGACCCTCAAAGCCATCAAAAGATGCTAAAGAAAGCCAACCCATTTTTATAAAATAACTAATTAGCTCAAACATTTAATTCAACTGCAATGACCCTTTCGCATTCATCAGCAGTTCAACCACATCATCACCGCTAATCACTTCAAAGCGATGGTCGATCGCTGATTCTTCGACACCGTTGTGTTTCATACAAGCGGCGCAGACCAATACTTGACCGCCTTTTTCGATAAAGGCTTCTAATAATTTGCCAGCATGTTCAAATGGCGTACCAATATCGACGTTATTTAAAGCGTTTGGCAATGCCAAATATACGGCATCTACCATCAATATGACTGATGCAGAGTGACCTTTTTTCAAAGCAATGCCTGCCATGGTAAAGGCTAAGGTAATTTTGCTTGGGTTTGATTCGCTATTATCGAACAGCGTGCCGACATAGTCAGTGCGATAATCCGTATTCTTAGCCATGTTATTTTCCTTATTAGACTTTAATTAAACAATATTTAGTTGGGTAAAATAAGTACTCAATCACTATCCTAGCATAAACTATGCTTTTTTATATAATGTATTGTCATGACTTAGTAGTTATAAGGTTACTGATCAGATAGTACCGGATAAAAACGCTGCTAAAAAAGAGCTAAGGCTTCTTAAGCCTCAGGCGGCCACGGTCGGTCGGCATCACTGACGATCCACTCTGCCACATAGCCGCTCGGTGGTAATTTCCAATCGGCTTGGTCTACAGCTGCCAATATACGTGACGTTTCGATGACTTTGCCGCCTTCAGTGACGCCAGTGCGCAGTAGGGCAGATGAGCAAGGCTTACCCTTTACCCACATCGATTGCTCAATATATATCCAGCGCTCATCGAATCCGACGATTTTGGTCTTTAGCGTGACTTTTTCAAAGGCGCGAATGCGCTTGCGGTATTGGATGGTACTGCCAGCGACTACCAAACCCCAACGCTGCTTGAGCAGTTGTCTGCCAAGCCCACTACGTACTGCAAAGTCGGTACGTCCCAAGTCATAAAGCGTGAGTACGCGACCATTATTCATCTCTAAGAAATTATCGATATCTGATAAGCGGCAGCGAAAGGTAATCTCACTCGTCTCTTTAAACGTTAAGGTATTGCCTTTTTTGACTTGTAGCGCGGCATGAGCAATGGTGCTGGCATAACGAATAAATGGATACATAGAGCAGTCTCAAAAAATTAAAAGGTAAAATTCATATTTTTATTTTATGATTCATTAGAGTCTACGCCGATATGGTTAAAATAGGCGCTCACAGTTTCAGGTATCCAGTTGATATCAAATCTTGATTTTTTATAAAGATGCGGTGATTTGTCTTTATAAGAGCGATAGCGAATAAAGCCTACGTGCCCGCCATGCTCAGTGTCTAAAATAGTGACACTGTCAGAGACATCGTTTGGTGTGGCGGTAAAACCAAGGAAAGGATCGTCTTTGGCACTAATTAATAATAGAGGCTTTGTCACTGTTATCAAGTAAGGAAGAGCTGATGAGGCTTGGTAGTAGTGATTGTTAGAGCGGTAGCCATGACGCGGCGCGGTAAAGATATCATCAAAATCACTGATACGATTGACCGCTTTAATAGAGTCGATCTCATCTTGAGTAATGTCATTGGCTAAGGCTTTTTTGATAATGGGGTTGAGCAAATAAGGGGTATAAATTCGATGGCTTAAAAAGCCGTGCATACTAAGCGCCGCCGATGACATATCAACCGGTGCAGAAATCACAGCCGCACCTTGGCAGATTGCGTCGTCACCATATTCGCCCATATACTTTGCCAACGCATTACCACCAAGTGATACCCCAGCCGCATAAATATTAGCGTATTGCTGACTTAAATTTTGCAGTGCATGATGTACTTCATCGGTATCACCAGCATTATAAAAAACCCTGCCATTAGCAGGAATACCGCCGCAACTGCGAAAGTGCGCGACGACAAAGTGCCAGCCTTGCGCATGCATCTCATACGCTAAAGCGCGCGCATAATGACTGTCGCTGCTGCCTTCCATTCCATGAAATAAAACAATTAATGGTGTCTGCTCACGCTCGCCATCGTTTATTGTCTCTATAGGATAAGCATCATAAAAATCATAAGCGATGTCTGTTTCAGCAAGCGAGTCTTGCTTGATAACGCGTCTATAATTTGGCGTTTTTGGGGCAAAAAATTTGGGCAGGATACTTTGTAGATGTGGATTGGTCAGCCAGAATGGTGGTTTAAAAGGGGCAGGCGCGAATGGCTTGGTTGCTGATGAAGTTGGCATAGTGACGTCTTTTATAATGGTGGTTAAAAATCGTTATTAATAATCAGTGCTTTATCATACCGATAGCAGTTATCGAAACCAATTATTTTCAGTGAACGCATGGTTACTCATTCAATTTTTCAGACGCATCTAATACGCGCCCATCCATCGCAAGGCGTTCTTTTAAGGGCTCTATATTTGCTTCAGCAAGCGTCACGGTCAAAGTCACTTGTTTACTATAAGCGACATCATCGATACTGCCATTTAAACTGTCGACTACATAGCGGCACTGCGCTTCGGTGGCAAACTCTGCCAATATCTGTACTTGCGCCATTGGTATATAAGGATTTAACGTCATCTCATCGACAGCCGCTTGCGCTGAGCCTGCATAGGCACGGGTCAGACCGCCCGCGCCAAGCTTAATACCGCCAAAATAACGTACGACGATGATAATGACGTTGCCGATGGATTTGTGTTGCAGCACATTTAATATCGGTCTTCCTGCGGTACCATTGGGTTCACCATCGTCATCAAACCCTGCGCTAGTAGTATTATTGGGATCGCCAATGATATACGCCCAGCAGTGATGACGTGCATCAGCGTATTGTTGACGTAAATGTTCCACGTGAAACATGGCTTGTTCACGTGAGTTGACCGGATAAGCGTAGGCAATAAACTCAGATTTTTTAATTTCTAAGCGCGCAGTGACGGCACGTTTTAGCGTTTGATAGCTCATATTTCATCAGGTCTAAGTTGGATATGGTAAACTTGTCTAACTTTCACTGTGGTCCGTATTTGGCGCAGTGTAAATTTCATTTTTCATTATAGTACCACTTCTAACCATTGAAGATAGCCAACAACAAACGTGTGAGTGCATGCGTCGTTGGCATCTTATTGAGGAGAGTGAGTATCCTAAAACGGATGGGAGGCAATATATGCGTCTAGATAAATTTCTGAGTAAAGCCACTGAGCTGTCGCGTAAAGAATCGAAAAAAATTCTGCACGCTGGTGAAGTGACGGTAAATGATCAAGTCATCAAAGATCCAGGTGTACATGTCGATATCATCAACGACGATGTGATTTGGGCAGGCGAGCCATTATCGGTCGCTGCGGGCAGTCGTTATATTCTACTACATAAGCCTGAGGGCTTTGAATGTACGCTTAAAGTGAAAGAGCATCCTATCGTCACTGAGCTGATTGCGGTGCCAGAGCTTGGTAGCTTGCGCATTGCAGGGCGTCTTGATGTTGATACGACAGGCGCATTACTGATCAGTGATGATGGTAAATGGTTGCACCGTGTCACCAGTCCTAAGCACGAACATGCCAAAATCTACGAGCTGACGCTAGCGGATCCAATGGATGCAGCGGCACAAGCCAATGCTGTAGAAGAAGTGGCGCAAGGTATCTTATTAGAAGGCGACCATGAAGAAACCAGACCTGCCGTTCTCGAATTCATTGACGAGACGCATGCACGTTTGACATTAGAGCAAGGTAAATATCATCAAGTCAAACGTATGATGGGTTACTTTGGCAATAGAGTCACTGAGCTGCATCGCGCCAGTGTCGGTCATATCACTTTAGATGGTTTGGATAAAGGTGATAGTCGCTTCTTAACGCCGGAAGAAGTGGCTAAGTTTTAAGTTTACGTCCAGTTAAATTCTAAAATACTCCATTGAAAGTATCTTTCTAATATTAGCTTATAACATCAGCAGCCACTAAAAAGTGCGCTGCTTTTTGTCGTCTGCTGATGTGAGTTATTTCTATCAATTGGTATTAAGAGTTGCCTGTGTTGCCTATCTCTTAAAGCTCAGTAGCAGTTTTGCAAAATTGAGCCTTTAAGACTTTGAAAAAATCTTGCTTGTGCTACAGTCTGCCTATCTTTTTTAATCTATGTTTTTAAATACTGTTATTTCTACATACCGTATTTATCATTATTTAAAGTTTTCCTTATTAAAAAACTCATTACTAAATAATTCATTATTGAATAACTGTTGTTATCAAAAAACAGATAGGACAATCTCTGTGAAATTCCCTGTATTAAAATCTGCTAGCTTAATTAGTGTTATGTTATTGGCAACAACCGCTTGCGCGCAGCCAAGTGCTACCGACATGACCAATAAAACAGCAAGCCAAAACAACACCCAAACTAGCCAGAATACTAAAGCTACTGGCACAGTCAGCAAATCTATCGATAGCCGTTTGCGCCAATTGCTGACTGAAGCAGGTATCAAAACGCAAATAATCTCGATTGTACCTTCTAACTTACCCAACATGTATCAAGTTAATGTAGATGGGCAGTTGCCTCTACATATCACCGAGGATGGTAAATATGTCATTCAGGGCGAGCTACAAAAGAACCCAAGCAAGCGAGTAGTCACTAAAGTACAGCAGCGTAGTAATAGTGCACAAATAGGTAAGCCAGTTAGTGCCAGTATTAAATCTGATATATTGGCAAATATGGGCGCGCTTAAAAATATGAGTGCTAAAACGCCTTTCTTTTATACCGCCGTACCAGGTGTTATTTGGGGCGCAACATTAGAAGGCGTGCCTTTTTTATTATCTGATGATGCGCAGTACATCACCGATGGCGAGATATCAGTCATTGAAAACGGTCAGTTTACTGGACTTGATACCACGTTTGAGAAGCTTAAAAACCAGTCTGTATTTACTACTTTGGATGAGGCACAGTTAATCAATTATCCAGCGACGACTACCGAAAAGGCGGTTATTTATGTAGCAACCGATGTGAATTGCCCGTACTGCCGTTTATTACATAAGCAAATGAGCAGCCTAAATAAAAAAGGCGTGACGGTAAAAACTATTGGCTATCCTATCTATGAAGAGTCGCCTGAGCAAATGCGCGGTATTTGGTGTCAAGGGAGCGATGAAGGTCGCCGTAAAGCCTTAGATAAAGCCATGTTGCAAGGTAAGATGACCGCAGCACCAGCAAGTTGTAAAGTCAATCATGTGACGGCCAATCGCGAAAAAGCGGCAGGTCTTGCGGTCATGGCGACGCCTGCCATTTATCGTGAAGATGGCGTACTGTTTCAAGCGAGCTTTGAGAGTCCCGAGTTTTTAGAATTTTTGGGAGTAGAATAATTGCATTAGCTTGACTCAAATTTATCGTATCAAGTGCTTAGTAATAATGATTAATAAGAAAACCGCCCTATTAGGCAGTTTTTTACTTTTTTAATAACAGCTTAAGCTTATATAAACTACGGTTAATAAATCTAGAGTCTATAGTGGATCCACTTTAAAAAAAATACAATGCTACTGGGATTAATTATTCGCAGCCTCTGTCTGCATAGGCACAGCAAGCAAGAAAAATTGATACCAGTAGCACGTTATAATATTTGTATTTGTTTTATTTAGAACTGACTATACAAGAAAAGAAGCTATAAAAAAATAATCGATCAAAACAGCATTTAAGGTAAAACGATATCAACGATTTTCCAATCAATAAAGCCCTGACGCTGCATCTCTATGGTAAGTGGATAACCTTTGACCTGACCAGTTATCGTGAAGCAGTTGATGCCGCAATAGCTCAATTTTGGCTTATCACTATCAGATCCTTGCGCTGCTTGCTGCTCTAACTCACCCGCTTGTTTTTCCATAATCTGTTGCATCTGGTTTTTCACCACCGCATCGATGTCGCCACGCTGGATAATTAGATTTTGAATCAGGTTTTTTAAATCCACCTGATTACTAGCAATAGCCCATGCTGCGGCCAGCTCTTTGGTGGCAGTATTGGCTTGACCTTGGGTGTTGATTAATTTTTCGATATTTTGTGGCGTGATTGCGCCGTCTACAGCTTGGATAATAAAGCCATTTGCTGCCTCTTTTAATGGCTCGCCGCCCAGCTCAGCGACTAATGGATATTTGGTCATAGTCACGGCAAATTGACTGGTCAATTGATTTTGAATACTTGGGCGCACTTGTTCATAGTCAATAGCCGCTGCGATAGTGGCGCCGTCTTTGGCATCATAGGCATTTTTAAGCTGATAAGCGCTGTAATAAGGCGAGCCTGCATAGACAGTAACTACAATGACAATCAATAAAACAATCAGCTTTTTCATAAAAATCAAACCCTTATCACAAAATCGAAAACTTAATAATAGTTAGTGTAAATCTAAAAACTCGACAGTATGGCGATCGCACTATTGAAAGTATAGCGACAAATACTAGCATGGCTGACGTTTTTTAAGGTACGAAAACCTTTGTTCATTCATTAATGAAACCTTTTTAATGCTACTAAAGAGTCTAATTACCACTTTGTTCCGCTCGCAACTTGATAAATGCTGCTGCCATCTCCATAAATAGCGCAAACTTTTAATAATTGATTTGGCTAAGCAGCATCCCACCGTATTGCTTGTAAGATTCATACGATTATCATCTCTGTTCTTTATACTCCACTATGTTTCATGTGAAACCTTTGGGTACGATGATGGACAGTATTAAAATAATTGTTCGTTGACTAGCGTTGATAAAATGTATTGACGAATTGGATTGATGAATCGGCCAAGTGGTGAACTGTAAAGACGATAGGAGAGCCCATGAGTAAGCGCGATTTTTATGAAGTATTAGGTGTCAGTAAGACTGTTGAAACCAAGGAAATCAAGCGAGCTTACCGCAAGCTTGCCATGAAATACCATCCTGACCGTAACTCTGACGATCCTGATGCGGAAGAGAAGTTTAAAGAAGCATCGATGGCTTATGAAGTACTGAGCAACGAAGAAAAGCGCTCTGCTTATGATCGCATGGGTCATTCAGCTTTCGAAAACGGCATGGGCGGTGGCGGTGGTGGTAGCGGTAATTTCCAAGATATCTTTGGTGATATCTTTGGTAACTTTGGCGATATCTTTGGTCAATCACGTGGTGGCGGTGGCGGCGGACGTTCGCGTCGTGGCTCAGATTTGCGTTATGTGATTGAGCTAACTTTAGAGGAAGCGGTACGCGGCTGTAAAAAAGAAATCAGCTTTACCGCACCTGCGCCTTGCGAGACTTGTAATGGTAAGGGCGCAAAGAACGCCTCTGATATTGTGACTTGTCAAACCTGCCACGGTCAAGGTCAAGTGCGTATGCAGCAAGGCTTCTTTGCCGTTCAACAAGCCTGTCCACATTGCGGTGGTACTGGCAAACAAATCAAAAACCCTTGTTCTGACTGTCACGGTAATGGCGTCAAAGACAAATCGCGTACGCTAGAAGTCTCTATCCCAGCGGGTGTTGATGATGGTGATCGTGTCCGCTTAGCGGGCGAAGGCGAAGCGGGCGGCGCTGGCGTACAAAACGGCGACTTATACGTCGAAGTACGTGTTAAACCGCATAATGTTTTTACTCGCCAAGGTGCGGATCTTTATATGGACGTGCCAGTTAGCATTACTGATGCGGCACTCGGTAAAGAAGTGGAAATCCCAACTTTAGATGGCAAAGTAAAAATCAAAGTCGCTGAAGGTACGCAAAGTGGTAAGCTCTTACGTGTACGCGGTAGAGGCGTGACGCCAGTACGTACGACGATGAAAGGTGATTTGATTTGCCGTGTGGTTATTGAGACACCAGTAAATTTAAACCGTGAGCAAAAAGAGTTGTTACGTCAATTCCAAGATACGCTTGATGGTGATAGTAAGCATCAGCAGTCGCCACACAAAAAATCTTTCTTTAAAAAGATTGGTGAACTATTCGATTAATAGCATCGTTTAATCAAATAACTAAATCATAAAAGCCCAATCGTTTCACGTGAAACGATTGGGTTTTTTTTCGCTAATGCTTTTAGTTAGTGGCATAAAAAACCATTCATCGAGGATATTTGCTAAACTTGGTATAAATAGACTGAAAAAATAGTTTCTCTAAAAATTGTAATAATAATCTCATTAAAATACCACTAATAACGATAGCACTAAAACATATTTAGGATAAAGATATGACTCAGCAAGCAAGCAATAATACAAATAAAGAGACGATTAAAATTGGTGTCATCGGTGCAGGCGGTCGTATGGGACGCATGCTCATTGAAGCCATACAAGATAATCCACAGACCACATTGAGTGCGGCAATTGAACGCCAAGGCTCAAGCCTTGTCGGAGCAGATGCTGGAGAAGTTGCCGCTATCGGTCGTTTAGATGTGCAAATAGTTGATGATTTACAGGCTGTGATTAATGACATTGACGTCTTAATTGATTTTAGCTTACCTGCTGCGACTGAGCAAAATATGCAGGTTTGCGCGGCAAATAACGTCGCGATGGTCATTGGAACGACGGGCTTTAATGAGCAGCAAGAGCAAGTACTGGCAACAGCAAGTGAGCACATTGCTATTGTGTATGCGGGTAACTATTCGACAGGCGTTAATCTGTCATTAAAATTGCTAGGTATGGCTGCTAAAGCTTTTGGCCCTGAAGCAGATGTAGAAATCATCGAAGCACATCATAAGCATAAAATTGACGCACCATCTGGTACTGCATTTATGATGGCAGAAGCAGTGGCAGAAGCACGCGGACAGAACCTAAAAGACGTTGCCGTTTATGGCCGCGAAGGGCAAACAGGTGAACGTGAAACTGGCACCATTGGTATTCATGCGATACGTGGTGGCGAAATTGTTGGTGACCATACCGTGATGTTTATTGCGGATGGCGAAGTCGTTGAGATTACCCATCGTGCCCGTGCGCGAATGACTTTTGCTGCTGGTGCGGTGCGCGCCGCTACTTGGATCGTTCAGCAATCTGCTGGTCAGTATAATATGCAGGATGTATTGGGCTTAAATGATTAGTGCTTAAAGGCGTAAAGGCTTAGACATAACTATTAATAATAAGGAGTAGCGCATGGGTATAGGAAGATATAATTTGCTAGTTGCGACCGTTGGTAAAGTATCAACCCATACTTGCCAAATAGCGCTCGCTCTCAGCCTTGCTATGTTATCGATAGTCGTTCAAGCTGCTAATAATCAAACGTATGTTATCCATACTTATGGTGGTGAAAGCTTATTGCCAGCGGTTCGTCAGCAATTGAATAGCAGCCGCGACGGCGGTACGGTCGCCATTTATCAAGATAAACTGATATTGCAAACCACAGCGGCAAATTATCAAGCCGTACAGCAGTTACTGTTACAGATTGATCGTCAGCCGCAAGCGCTGACGGTATCTGTGCGTGTTGGTAATAACAGCAGTAGCCAAGGTAATATCCAGCAAGGTCAGGTAATTATTAGCAACCGCGGTATCCAAGGCGCAGGAATTATTAATCAGCGCAATAGCCAGCAGCAATCCGACAACTTATACCAAGTACAAACCTTATCTGGTAGCGCTGCAAGCATCAGTACCGGTACGCTTTATTCACTAAACCAAACCTATACTTCCAACAGTTATCCAACCTATAATCGACCGTCGGGACAGATTATTATTCAGCAGCAAGTGTTGTTGCCAACGACCCAAGGTATCGCCGTTACGCCAAGACTGCTAGCAAATGGTCAGATTGAAGTAAATTTATCACAAGCAGAAGAGCGGCTTGTACGCTCCAATGCTTCTTATTCTCAAAATAATTATGGTAATAGCGCCATTCAAGGTCAACGATTAGACAGCACCATTATTGTGCCGCGAGGGCAATGGGTGACTATCGGGCAAATCTCTCAAAACAGCCAAAACCAAAGTTCAAGTTATGGAAGTAACCGTACAAACACTCGCAGTGGTAGCGTACCTATTTCACTATTGGTACAGTAGGCTATCGTCAAAACACCTTAAAAACGCTACGGTACTGCTGATATAAATTTTTTGCAGCCTCTGTCTGCGTAGGCACAGCAAGTAAGAAAAATTAATACCAGCAGTATGTGTTGTATCGATATTGCTTTTCACTGCTTGTATCTCATAAGTAATAAAACAAGCATAAAAAAGCGCAGCATTATTATTCACAATGACACGCTTTTTTATTGACGATAATTTATGAAAAACTAGTCAATATAAACCACCTCTAGAGGTGGAAAACCATTGAATTCAATTGACGAATAAGAGTTGGTATAAGCGCCAGTGGCTAACCAAAATATCTGGTCACCAATCTCAAGCTCTTCTGGTAGCTGATAGTCGGTTTCTTCATACATGATATCAGCCGAATCACAGGTCGGACCTGCCAATACTACCTTGCCTGCACTGGTTGAGGTTTCCATTTTAGGGGTATATACAGGGTATTTAATGGCTTCACCCAAGGTTTCGATTAAGCCTTGAAATAAGCCCACATCGGTATAGACCCAGCGTGTGGTATCGTCATGCGACTTACGTGAAATCAGCACGACCTCACTGACCAAAACCCCAGAGCTTGCCGCCAATGAGCGACCCGGCTCCAAGATAATCTCCGGCATATCTTCAACACCATAACTATCCACTAAATACTGCTTTACCGCTTCAGCGTATTCCTTGATCGGATTGATTTTACTTAAGTATTTAGCAGGGAAGCCACCACCTAAGTTAATCATTTGCAGCTTGATACCTTGTTCTTTCAACAGCTGCTCAAATATATGTTTAACTGTCACCAAGGCGTCATTCCATACTGCAACCGATTTTTGCTGACTGCCTACATGAAATGAGACGCCATAAGGTACTAAGCCTAAGTCACGTGCTTGGATTAGCAACTCAGTCGCCATGACTGGATCACAACCAAACTTGCGCGATAGTGGCCATTCAGCAGTGTCTGAACCTTCTACTAAAATGCGTACGAATACATTAGAGCCGGGTGCATGGGTAGCAATATTTTTAAGGTCGGCTTCTGAGTCAGTCGCATATAGTCGCACGCCTTTTTCATAAGCGTATTTGACGTGTTGTGCTTTTTTAATGGTATTACCGTAAGAGATACGATTGGCATCAACAGCGCAGTTAAGCACGCGATCAAGCTCATAAATAGACGCGCAGTCAAAGTTCGAGCCAAGGTCAGCAAGTAAATTAATTACCTCAACCGCAGGACTGGCTTTCATCGCATAATGAATCTTTGCCTCAGGAAAGAGTGCAACCATTTCGTTAAATTTGCTTTTGATACGACTAAGATCAACGACTAAGAAAGGGGTTTCACGACCTTCAGCAGCTTGAGTGAATTTCTGCCAGCTGGCAGGGTCAAAATATTGGTCAATTTTGATCATGGTCATGCTAGGGAACCCTTAATAAAAACAATAAAATAGGTATATAACGAATGCAGGTGGCAAGGTAAAGCTTACACCGATGGACACCGATATGAAATGACAGTAACGCTATTGGGATTAAACAGTGGTTGGCTGTGGCTGCTTATCGGCTTCTTGCTTTTCACGTATTTTTAGTACTTTGCGCACTTTATCACGAGCGCGGGTTTGCTTAAGATTTGATAAATAATCTACAAAGATAACCCCATTTAGATGATCCATCTCATGTTGAATGCAGACGGCAAGTAAACCTTCGACTTCTTCATCAATCGCATTGCCATCTTGATCAAGTGCTTCGATACGCACTTTATTTGGGCGCTCAACTTTATCATAGACATCTGGAACTGATAAACAACCTTCTTCGTACGGCTGCTTTTCTTCAACCAATGGGGTGACTTTCGGATTAATAAATACCCTCGGGCTGTCTTTATCTTCTGATAAATCCATCACGATGAGCTGAATATGGCGATCAACCTGACTGGCAGCCAGACCAATGCCTTGCGCATCATACATGGTCTCAATCATATCGGCGATTAAGGTTTTGATTTCAGCAGTAACTTCCTTAACGGGCGTTGCAATCGTGCGCAAGCGCGGGTCGGGATAGCTTAAAATAGGGAGTAACGCCATAAGGCTCACCTCAATGATAAAGATAAAAAATAGGTTTGATATTATAAGATAAATGGGGGCAAAAGTAATGTTTATCAATACTTTCCGGCAACTATCGTTATTCAGAGTTTTAAAAGACTAAGATTATAAATTTTAATGAGAAAAGAAAAAGGCCTTGCGATAAGCAAGGCCTTTATTTATAAAGTTTCTATTTAGTCATGTGAGCTATGCTCAATTATACGCGACGTTTACTCATGATCATTTCATAGATAAACAGTAGGATAATCGCACCGATTACTGAGAAGATAAGGCCTGTAAAGCCACCATCAGCATTGATACCGATTAGACTAGCAACAAAACCACCAAGCATTGCACCGACGATACCAAGCACGATAGTCATAATCCAACCCATAGGGTCACTGCCTGGTTTAATCGCACGTGCTAATAGACCTGCGACCAAACCTACGATAATCATCCAAATAAAGCCCATGTTCATTCTCCTAATTTATAATAATCAATTTTATTGTATTTAATATTTTATCTAGCAGTCTCTCGCTCTAACCCAGCAGCGCCTCGCTAATGTCGATGAATATATTGTAGCCATTAGCAGTTATTAAAAATAAGCGCAAAATGTTACCTGTGTAGGGGCTCTGTGAGGAAATTAGCTTATTTGCTATGTTGCAGGTAGATTAGGTAAACGAAAGGTTAAAAAGGTAGTCGAGTCGCTAACGCTATAAAAGATAAATGGCTATCACAAATCAAAATAAATATTAGAAGCTATAAACTATAAAATAAAAAAGCGTAGCTCGTCGACAACGATACTACGCTCTAAGTTAGCGCTAATTTAAGTTTTTTAATCTGCTTTAAGTAGTCAGACTATTTGCTACTTAAAGCAGTTAACAGACGCTGATGAATCCATTCAAAGCCGCCATTAGACATAATGACAATCGCATCGCCCGCTTTTGCGTGCGTGCTGATATGCTCAATAATAGTATCGACACTAGAGATGACTTCTTGGTTAGCTACATTAGGGTTTGTGGCATTGGCGTGTTCAATGACTTCTCTTAGACCCCATTCTAGACCTGTAGGCTCATACCATAACGTATAGTCGGCGAGGGCAGCAGACTCAGCTAAGCTATCTTGATGGATACCCATCTTCATGGTGTTACTACGCGGCTCAATGATTGCCCAAATGCGTCTACCCGCCAGCTTTTTCTTAGCACCATCTAAGGTGGTCGTAATCGCCGTTGGATGATGAGCAAAATCATCAAACACTAAGATATCGTTCACATCACCAATCAGCTCCATCCGGCGTTTGATACCTGCGAATTCTGATAAGGCTGCACAAGCAGTTTTAATACTAACGCCAACATTATAAGCAGCCGCGACGGCAACGAGCGCATTATTGACGTTATGAATACCGCTCATCGACCAATCTACAATGGCAGACGGCGTGTTCCCATGCTCGTCTTCTTGAAAACTGACTTTAAATTGACTGCCATCTTCGCCAATAAGTTCGGCTTGCCATTCACTATTATTGGCAGCACTATTTTCCTCATTGTTAGCTTGCTGATTGTCGGTAAGCTGGTTAGAAAGATTATTAAGGACAGTGGTACGCCAAATGGGCGTCCAAACGCCTTTTGCCAAAGTATCTTCTAGGCTAATGGTCGCTGCTGGCATAATGATTTTACCCGTGCTTGGAATCATGCGCACCATATGATGAAATTGGGTTTGGATAGCATTTAAATCTTCAAAAATATCTGCGTGATCAAATTCAAGATTGTTCAAAATGGCAGTACGCGGACGGTAGTGGACGAACTTTGAGCGTTTATCAAAAAACGCCGAATCGTATTCGTCGGCTTCAATGACAAAGTAGCCCGTATTCGCTGAGTCGTCATTGTCGCTTTTTTCTGCACCCAAATAACTGCTATGAGCAAAAACCTGCTGCAAATGCTCGTCAGGGGTATCGACCAATGGCACACCACCAATCAAAAACCCAGTATCAATACCAGCATAATGTAGTATCCAAGCGAGCATCGTCGTCGTCGTGGTCTTGCCATGAGTACCTGCCACTGCTATGACATGACGTGATTGCAATACCTGCTCAGATAAAAATTGTGGGCCAGAAGTGTAGCGCAAACCCGTATCAAGCATATATTCAATCACATCCATGCCACGCTTCATGGCGTTACCAACAACCACTAAGTCCGGCGCAGGCTGCAAATGCTTTATTAAGTAGCCTTCTTGGATAGTGACGCCAGCATGTTCAAGTTGGGTAGACATCGGTGGATAAATATTGGCATCTGAGCCAGTGACCGTATGTCCAAGCGCGCGCGCGAGCAATGCCAGTGAGCCCATAAAAGTACCGCAAATACCAAGAATATGAATATGCATAGATGTTCCGTACCAGCTTGAATAAAAGGAATAAAAATCTAGAATTAACCCGTAAAAGATAGAGGTTTATATATTTATCATGATCTAAAATTAAACTTAACACTGACTCAGCTATGTTTAATACGAGCTATATTTTTGATAAACAGCTGCCAATATTTACTAATATAATAGTGTGCAGACCAGCGCTCATTGTAAAGTAAACGTGGTTCGTTGACCAATAAAAAACGCCTAACAAGTAGGCGTTGTGCAATTTATAAAGCGGTCTTATCTATGCTCACCCTATCTATAGAGTATTGCATTCTTTATTCTCGTATTTCTTTATTCAGGTGTTTGTTTATATACGAGACAACGTATAGTCTTCATCAGGATTTTTGCTTTCATCCATCATAACTAAATGACTGTCTTGGATATGGTAGGTTTCGATCTCTTTGCTCTCATAAACAATCGTAATCACATCACTGTCTTGACGATAGACACCGGATTCAACTAAGGTTGGTTGCGGCGATTCAGCATTATTAAAGAGACTGGTTTTTAGTACAGACCCATCAGCAAATAAATTCAAAGTAATATTGATACTTTCGCAAGATGAGCATGGCACTACGCCACCATAATCACCCATTAACGTGGCTTGCAGCGTACTATCGCTACTCAATGCTGAAATCATCGGTGAGTTATGCGACCTCGCGTTTGCGTTGGCAGAGGCAATAAGTGATTGTCCTTCCTCATTACTCACTTCATCCGCTAAATCTTTAGCATCGCTTTTTTGTGCAACAGCATCATCATTTTCCGCATTAGTATTCTGTGTACTATTAATCGGTGCACCTTGAGTCATCTTATTATTGGTAGAAGATGACGCACTGTCGCAGCTCATAAGCAGTATACATACTGGCACTGCCAATAGTGGGCGCATACAGCGTCTGATGACGGCCAGAGTAGATAAGGAGACGGGCGAAAAATATATCATAGTGATACCAAAAAACCGTTTTTAAATAGTATTTTTAAATATTGCCAGCATTATGCATGATCTAAAGCGATAGTAAAAATCATGATAATGACTAGCTTAACGATAATAAGTAAACTGTGCGAGCCTGACTTCGTTAAATTATGTGTTAAGAGCGACTGTTTCGTTTTTAAAGGGTTGTAGCTGATGAACCTATGATAACTGTCAGTCGTTTACTAAGCGTGACGGTTAGAGATAGCAGGTCGTACGATACGCCATAATATTAGTAGATGAGTTAGTATCAGGATGCTAAACAGAATCAAGGACTGCTCAGGGATACTCAATCCCAAAAACGTCCACTCAATAGACGCACATTCACCAGAGCCGGCAAAAACTTCTGATAATACCTGCTGCATGGGTAAGGTATCGAGCCAATAATCTAAACCTGGACCACAGGAAGGAACTTGATCAGCTGGCAAATGCTGTAGCCAAACATGGCGCCCTGCGACTGCAGCTGCCCAACTGATACCTGCCAGACTACCAAGCCATAATAGTAATCTGATGACCATTGATTTGGGATTGAATAAAGCCGCGATTAACGCAAAGCCGCCCATTACCATCAGCCCAATACGCTGAAAAATACAAAGCGGACAAGGTGAAAATCCCATATAGCGCTGTAAGAAAAACAGCGCAAAACTCATACCTATAACGGCCATTAGCACTAAAAATATTTGCAGATTGCGGTAGGTGGTCAGCTGTAGCATGGGACAAATACTCTTATAAAATGCGCGTTGATGAATGAAAAAATGTACAGCAAAAGTGTGTAAGTAATTAGCGATATTGCTGTAAGAAATCCATAAAGTCTTCTGTTTCGGCTTCTTCCATCGCAGCTTGCTGTAAGATTGATTTTTCGGCCAGCACTTCATATTTGGCTTGGGTGTTTGGACTGAGTGTTTGCTGCAATAGTGAGTCGCGATGCTGCTGAGCCAGGGTAAAGCCTAGCTGCCATAAACTGCCCAAACGCTTACTATCAGAGTTCACTTGTGCAGAGATGGTCGATTCAGAGTGACCTGCCTTACCTTGCATCAAGGCCACTGCCACACGATAATCGTTGCCACCATAATGGGCATCAAGTAATTCAGCCAACGGCTGCATACGGTTCAAATGCATGAGCATCCAGCTCTCAAGTGATTGCTCAGTGCCATTATTGAGGATTTGCAGGTTTTCACGGCGACCTTCATTGACGACGCGCTCAATGTTGACGGCCAATGCTTCTTCTTCCTCTGGCATCAATTCAGGCGAATCACTGAGTAGGCAGTAGAGCGCCATCACTTCTAAAAAGCAGGCGCTCGACAGACGGATACCGATATCGCTATAAGGGTCTAGATCAATAGCGCGAAACTCAACATAAGCAATACCACGACGCTCAAGCGCTTCGGTCGGTGTTTCACCACTTAGAGCAATTTGCTTAGGGCGAATAGGGCTGTAGTATTCATTTTCTATTTGTAGAATATGGTTATTGATTTGAATAGGGTTGCCATTCTCGTCATCTAAACCCAGTTTCTCAAAGCTTGCATGCGGTGTTTGAATGGCGCGGCGTAGACCGTCGACATATTCTGGTAGATTGTTATAACGAATATCAAGATGTTCTTGCACGCTATTGGTATAGCCAAGCTTACCCATACGCAGGCTAGTTGCAGTGGGCTTGTAGTAGGTTGAGTCATTAAACAGTTCTAGGTCATGATCAATTCCTGCGACAAAGCAGGGACACACGCTAGGACTTGCTCCTAATAAGTACAGCACCAGACTGGTTAGACGTTTAAAGTTACGGATAAGACCCAAATACTTATCATTTCTAAACTCTGTTAGAGTGAGCGCTTGCGCCGCTGGTGTTTGATCTTGCCACGCTGAAAATAAATCATCACCAAATGATAGGTTGTAATGTAAGCCAGCAATAGTTTGCATCCGGCGACCATAACGGATACCGAGCCCACTACGATATAAGGTTTTTAGCTTACCCGTATTCGAGCTGCCATAGTCTGCCAGTGGAATATCTTCATCATTAGCAGACAGCATACAAGGCATGGACAGAGGCCACATCAGCTCATCTTCGGGCATACCTTTATAAACCAATAAGTGCAGCTGACGCAGCATATTAAGCGTCTCTTTTGGCGACGACTTAGGGTCAGTAATCAGCTCAAGCAAGCTTTCTGAGTAATCGGTCGTGATAAATGGATGGGTAAGTTTCGAGCCAAGTTTGGCTGGATGCGGCGTTTGTGCCAAATAACCATCAGGCTTGACGCGTAGACCTTCTTTTTCGATACCGCGTAGCATGCCGGTTAAGTGCTTGCTGGCAAACCAGTTTGGAATATCAAAATCGACAAAGCTACTCGCAAAATTACTCATAATGGTCATCTATTGTTAATTGGTGATGGTCGATCGAAACATAATTGCTGTCCGATCGTAAAAGGGGTGAGATAATCACGTCAGTTTAGCCCAAAGCCAGTCTAAAAACTACGCGAAATTACAAAACCAGTAAGCTTCATCAGGTCATGAATTGGGCATTATATGAAGCAAAAAAAGCACCTACGGATAAGGTAGGTGCTTTAAGTATCATCAATTCATGCAGTAGTTTTTTAGAAGTCACAAATGGATTGATAATTGTTTTCGAGGCATAAAAGACTTACGAGAAGTCCAGTTCTGTCTCAAAGCTTTTTAGATTATGGCGTGCCAAAGCAAGGTTAGACTTTTGGCGATCAAGTACTAAGTATAAGAACAAAGTGTCATTACGTACCAATGGACGTAGCAAATGATATTGCTGACCAAGAGTAATGAGAATATCTTCGATGTTTTCGTTCAAACCTAAAGATTCTGCGACTTTACGCTTAGCGCGTAATACGTCAGTGTTACCAGCAGCGGCAAGCTCAAGGTCAATACCAGAACCTAGGGTTGCCAATGCGAGACCTGATTCGCTGTCTACTAATGCTGCTGCGATAAAGCCGTCAATGTCGTTCAATGCATCAAGTGATAACTTAGCCATGTGAGTGTACCTTAACTATTTTGGGATATGAATAGGATTGCTTTTCAGTTATTGGCGCTTGACATCAGGGTTAGGTTTTATAATATTTATTGTGCTAATGGCATCATAAAATGATTCATATTGACGCACAAATACCAGCCTAACGAATTATCAAACCAACGACCGCTTCTATAGCAATGAGCCAGTATGCTATTTAAAAGCAAAATCTTATAATAAGTAATCACAATATGGGATTGTGTAGTGCAACTACTTAAATGAAGCGAGCATTTAAGCATATCCTCATAGTAATACAATTGTAAACCGACTAAACGCACTTTTAACCGGATTAGCGGTAAAAAATGCATTTTTTAGTATACGAATGCACACTATATTCTGTCCCAATCTTTTTAAGGTACAAATTATCCTGTTTATAACGGCTGCTGAGCTGGAAGCTATTAAGTTGTCAGCCATTATGAAAAGCGATTAAATAGGGCGCTAGTAAGTTATAAGCGTTCAAATAAATAGCTCATCAATAAACCGCTCTCAATTCAACGGTTTTGCATAGGAATATTGGCTTAAATAGAAAACGATGAACCACAGCCGCAAGTCGTGGTGGCATTAGGGTTGGTCACGACAAAGCGCGCGCCTTCTAAGCCTTCAGTATAGTCAACGGTAGAGCCTTGTAAATATTGATAGCTTAACGAATCGACCACCAAGGTGACATCGTTATTATCAAAATTAGCATCATCTTCATTGAGCTCATTAGCAAAGTTAAAGCCGTAAGAGAAGCCTGAGCAGCCACCGCCAGTGACATAGACACGTAGCATCAGATTGCTATCGCCTTCTTCTTCGCGCAGGCGACGTACTTTTTGGGCAGCGCTATCGGTTAGGTTTAAAACGGTTGGATCTACAGGTTGGCTTGAGCTTGGGTCAAATTGGTTCATGTCTACCTCAATTGCTAAAATCAAATGATATTATTTTTTACTGACGCGAGGTCGTCTATTGATACTGGATAGTGCTGGTTATTTTCGCTGGCAACTGTGGTATAGCCGTTAGGTTAAGATTAAGGCTGTCAGTACTTAACTGCATGATGTCAATAGTGTTTTGCTAGTATAACATAATTGGGGTAATGATTGATTTGTCAAGGGTGACAACAGCGTTTGCTATTATATAAAAGGGTAATATGCGTTAATTATTTTTGACTGACAGTACAGAATATTTAGCAGTATAAAGGTTTGAATTTAAAATACTTATTTAATTGTTTGCCTATCGGTTAGGCGTTTGAAATAATAGCCGCCAGTAAACATGCCAGACGTATGTTTTTCCTATTGCCTTATGTTTTATATTACCGCTGAGATGAAGAAATTATATGATCGAATTTAAAGACGTTGGTGTTCGCCGTGATGGTCGTGAGTTGTTTGCGGGCGCAAGCTTCCAGCTACATCCGGGCCATAAAGTTGGCTTGACGGGCAATAACGGGACCGGAAAATCGACCTTATTTGCCTTGTTATTGACACGAATGGGTACTGGCGATACCGAAGTGACGCTTGATAAGGGCGAAGTGAGTATTCCTGATAGTTGGCATGTGGCGCACATGGCACAGGAAGTTGGTGCAACCACACAGACCGCGATTGATTATGTACTGAGCGGTGATGAGCAGTGGTACGAGATTAACGCTGCTTTAAATGATTTGAGCAGCGTCAGTGATGAGCAGATTGGGGTATTGCATCAGCAGTTTGATGAAATTGATGGTTATCGTACACCAACCAAAGCTGCGCAAATTATGGCAGGTTTAGGGTTTAATACTAACCAGCATGAGCTACCAGTAGAAGGGTTTTCGGGTGGTTGGCGTATGCGTCTAAACCTTGCCAAAACCTTGATGAGCCGTGCAGACTTAATGCTACTTGATGAGCCAACCAACCATTTGGACTTGGATGCAATTTTGTGGTTAGAGACTTGGATTAATGCCTTTACAGGTCTTGTCATTGTCATCTCGCATGACCAAACGTTTTTGGATAATACCGTCGGTCATATCTTGCACGTTGAGCAGCAAAAAATCACCCTTTATACTGGTAACTACCAGCAGTTTATTCGCACGCGTCATGAGCGTATGGCGCAGCAGCAGCAAGCTTTTGAGAAGCAAGAAGCGACTAAGGCACATTTGGATGACTTTATTCGTCGTTTCCGCGCTAAAGCCAGTAAAGCAAAACAGGCGCAGAGCCGTATCAAGCAGCTTGAGCGCATGGCAGAGCTGTCACCTATGATGGCCGACAACCCGTTCTCGTTCCGTTTTTATGAACCAGCTAACATGAGCTCGCCGCTGATTGAGCTGACCAATGCGGATATTGGCTATAGCGACACACCGCTGCTTTATAACGCCAATGTGCAAGTCACCCCTGATACTCGTATCGGGCTGCTAGGAATGAATGGCGCAGGTAAATCGACTTTGATTAAAGCATTGGTGGGTGAGCTTGGCGTATTAACGGGCACTTATAATGTCTCGGATACGCTCAAACTTGGCTACTTTAATCAGCATCAAATGGATGCGTTAGATGCTGTCGCCACTCCGCTACAGATGATGCGCCGCTTGGCTGGTAAAACATCAGACGCTGAATTACGGTCTTTTTTGGGTGGTTTTGACTTCCGTGGCGACCGTATTGATACCCCGAGTGAGCTATTTTCAGGTGGTGAGCGTGCGCGCTTAACGTTAGCATTGATTGTTTGGCAACGTCCGAACGTCCTTGTACTCGATGAGCCAACCAACCATTTAGACTTACAAATGCGTCAAGCATTGACCATCGCTTTGCAGGGCTTTGAAGGAGCAGTGGTGCTGGTATCGCATGACCGCGAGCTGATTGCTAACGTCTGTGATGAGCTGTTTTTGGTACATGATGGTCAAATCGATGAGTTCGATGGTGACATCAGTGACTATGGCAAATGGCTTGCAGAAAAGCGTAAGCAAGAAAATTCGCAAGATAAGAATACCAGTAAGAAAAAAAGCAAAAAAGAGAGTAAGAAATTTGTTTCACGTGAAACGAATGACGGTGAGCTTAATAAGCAAGTTGGGAATAACGAGTCTCAACCTGCGCTGAGCAAAGATGCGCAGCGCAAATTTGCCGCTGAACAACGTAAGTTAACCGCGCCTATTCGCCGTGATATCGAAAATACAGAAAAAGCGCTGGCTCAAATTGACGAAAAATTAGCGACTCTTGAAACAAAGCTTGCCAATACCGAGTTTTATGAAGAAAGCCGTAAGTCTGATTTAATGAAACTACTTAACGAGCAAACCGCACTACAGCAGCAACATAATGATAATGAAGAAAAATTATTGCTAGCAATGACGACATTAGAAGAAATGGAAGCCGGTACCAGTATTGGTTAGCATTGCAAAACACTTATCACTTATTTTTTAATCGAAACCAAGTGATAAAGTTTAGTCATTAAAAAGGGAAGGCTTATGCCTTCCCTTTTTATTATTTTATGTGCTTATTGCATACGATATTTACCATCACCATAAGAGAGGATTTTCATCGTAGTCGTACAAAGCTGACAGTTTATTTGACCAGCAGCGGCTTTCGATAAATCAAGAATTCGACCGCGAATAAAAGGTCCTCTATCTGTAATTTTTACGATCACGCTCTGCTTTGTCTTTTGGTTAGTCACTTGTACCTTCGTACCAAACGGCAGCGTTTTATGTGCGGCGGTGAGGGAGTTCATATTGAAGATACTACCACTAGCAGTACGTTTACCATGGAATTTACTACCATAGTAACTGGTGTTCCCGGCAAAAACGGTGGTACTTAATAATAGTGATAACGTGATAACCAAAGACTTAATTAAATAAGACATTTAAAACCTGTATTCTATTGATGAGATAGACAGATACTTTTGCCTATGTTATTCACACTCCCTATGAGTACAAATAATACAAAGTATCTTACAAGAAGTAACTTGTCCTATTATTACAGCTCTGTAAAAGAACTATTAAGGTCAAAATTTGTTTTTTAACAACCAGTTAGCTTTTATATGCGTATTTTACTATGTTTATACAATCGCTATTATGAATAGTATTTACGTCAGTTATTTGCTTGTATTAGCAGTCAAGAATAAAAAGAAGCGACGCTAAATAGCGTTTTACTCAGGTAAATTTCTCTTGCATGCTATTGTCTGCAATCTATAAGCGATGAAAATTCATATCAGTAAATGTCATCATTATTAAATACGATTGCCGTTACTGGTAATATTTCTATAACGGTATTTGGTTTTTTTAGCGCTATTATTGTTAGTAGGCTAAGTTCACAACCTGTTATATCAAAAACGTATTCTTATCATTGTATGTTTACAATTGGCAACCCATTATTATTAACATGTCTTATTTTGAGGAACACAACATGGCAGAGAAAAACTACTATGATATTTTAGGGGTCAAAAAAGACGCCTCGGACGCCGATATTAAAAAAAGATACCGTAAGCTCGTCCGCCAATATCATCCTGATGTCAGCGACGATCCGGACGCTGATAATAAGATTGCGGTGATTAATAACGCTTATGAAACCATCAGAGATAAAGAAAAGCGTGCTGAATATGACGCCATGCTAAACAATCCATTTGCCGGTCAAGGCGGCTTCGGTGGCAGCTCTAATAGGCAGTCTGGCGGCGGTCAAGGCTGGGAAGATATGAAAGGTCAGTTTGGTGAAGGTGAAGCTTTTGGTGGTGGCGGCTTTCGCTTCGATGATATCTTTTCCGCATTTGGTCGCGGTGCACGTGGGCAAGCTGGCGGTCAAGCACAGCAGGGTGGCTTCGATCAATTCGGTGGTGGCTTTGGCCCGCAAGATAGCAAAGGTCAAGACCAACATGCAGAAATCAACGTCGATTTGGCATCGGTCTATAATGGCGATGACTATAGTATCAAATTGAACGTTCCCGTCCGTCAGCCTAACGGCAACGTCAGCTATGACAATAAAACGCTCAAAATTAAAATTCCTAAAGGCATCACTGATGGCAAACAAATCCGCCTGACAGGACAAGGTGCTGCTGGTAGTGGTAGCGGCAAAAATGGTGATTTATTCTTAAAAGTTAAAATTACCCATGCCGACAATATTCGCCTAGAAGGCGCCAATGTTTATCAAACCGTAAACATCACCCCATGGGAAGCGGCGCTCGGTGAAAAAATCAACGTCACCACCCCAGCAGGAACGTTAGGCGTCACTATTCCAAAAAACAGCAAGTCTGGTAGTAATCTTCGTCTCAAAGGTAAAGGTATCCCTGCTAAGCAAGCCGGCGATTTATACTTAACCTTGAATATTGTCAATCCAGAGATCAACACTGAAGCGGCAACCCAAGCTTATGAGCAACTAAAGCAAGCCTTTGCCGATACCAGTATTAACCGTTAATAGCCGCCATGATTTAACCGTGTTAGAGATGAATAATGACCATACGATAACGATGAAATGAAGAGCAAACGAGGATAATAACTATGAAACACTCGCCCGAATTAACCGACATTATCATGAGCTTAGATGAGCTGATATCTGCCTGTGGTCAAGAGCGCCAATGGGTTATTGCTTTGATTGAAGAAAGTATTATTGAGTATGACGTGCCTGAAAGTGAACAGTTCAGCGGCTATCAGCTGACTACTGTGCGCCGCGCGTCCCGCTTGAGCCGTGACTTTGAAGCCAGTGTCCCTGCTATTGGTTTGATACTTGAGCTATTAGATGAGCTTGAGCAGCTGCGCCAGTTTAAGCGTCAGTGGGAAGTAGAAACGCCGATGATTGAAGTAGAAGTCAGCACTTTAAAATAGTCTTTTAACTCAAAGTAATTTATTAGCATGACTGAGCTTGCGTCCAGATATATATTAAAAAGTATGTATGAATAGAATATAAAAAGGGCAATAGATGCCCTTTTTTGTTTTTAATAATAATTGAAATAGCTGAGCTGAATGGTTACTTAATTGATTACTTAAGTTATCACTTAGTCCCGCATATTCAGAATTAGGTTGCAGCGTCTCGTTTCTTAGCTCTAAACCCATTTTCTCTAGCTGACCATACTATTGATAGCCCTATTAGCGCTAAAGCGAGCACTGCCCACGGGAAGGATACCGCCCCAATTCGATTTAATAGCAGCGCACCTGCCACTCCACCACCAGCTACCGATAGATTAAATATCGTCACAAACATAGACTGTGCGACATCGGCATTCTCACCGGCTGCACCTGCTAGCGCAGTTTGTAGCATGATCGGTGCGCCGCCAAAGGTGAGTCCCCATATCGCTATGCCGATTAGTACAATAGCAGTGGAGCCACCAGAGAAGCCTAATATTAATGCTGCTACCGCAAACGCACTTAAACTTATCAAAGCCATTGCACGAAGCCAGTGATCGACTAACAGTCCAGTGAGCCAAATTCCTACCATAGCGGCAATGCCAAACAGTAGCAGCACTACATCCACTCGCTCTGCCAGTCCTACTGAGGCTAGGAAGGGCTCAATGTAGGTATAAAGGAGGTTATGAGCGGTTATCCAGACGAATAACGTGAGCAGTACGGGGCGGATACCTGGCATCAAGAAAATGCGCCGGATTGGCAGGCGTTCTTTATCCGATTGACCTGCAAAATCAGGTATCGCTAAACGCACCCAGATTAATAATAACAATGTTAGCGCTGACATAATCCAGAATACACCGCGCCAGTCGAATAACAAACCTAGCCAGGTTCCTAAAGGCACCCCAACGGCTAGTGCAATAGGTTGGCCCACACCAGCTATTGCTAACGCACGTCCCTGAACATTATTCGCTACCATCCGTAGTACATAGCCGGGTAGTAGTCCCCATATCACGCCAGCTGCCATGCCTGCAGCAAAGCGTGCCGCTATAATGATGGCATAATGGCTGGATAAGGTTGTGATGACATTGAAGACTAATAGTCCAGCAACTGCTAGCAAGAATAATCGGCGGCGGTTCCAACTACGGGTGGCAGCAATAACAGGTATCGCGGCAAGCACAGAGCCCAACGCATAAAAAGTTACCAGCTGGCCTGCTAGCGCTTTGGATACCCCTAAGGATTCACTGATTTGCGGCAGCAGACCTGCTGGCATGGTCTCAGTCATAATAGCGAGGAAGCCTGCTAATGTGAATGCTAGTAGCTTCCAAATAGGTAAACCCGAAGTAGTAGAAACAGGTTCTTTATCATCCATGATACTCATATAGTTAGCGCTCCTATTATCATAGAGGCTATACAAGTTATAGTCATGCGGGTCGTGTAGACTATGTAAGTTAAACGAGTAATGCAGGATATAGTGAAATTGAAGCTGGCAATGTTCATTTTTCTGTTAATGCTCATGTTGACTTCTTTTAATGATAGGTAAAAACCCCTTGCCATAAATGGTCAGGGTAGCAAGACATGATGGTCTTTTATAAGTAGGCGCTATTGGGCGCTAGAATTAATAGTGACGAGGTGATAAAAATGACTTTGAGATAGTGCAAATTTTGCAACTAGAGCCTGAATGGTGAGTGCAGTATAACTGTGTTTCTAAAGCATACGTATGGTGGTATGTGCGGTTTTGTTAAGCTTCAAACCCTTACTATATATAATGATTTTCTTGTTCAAAGCAATAGTTTGAGATTGTATTGCATTTAGACACATATAAATTCTAGCCAATAAAAAAGGGCGATAGATGCCCTTTTTTGTTCTTATAAATAACGATTTTTTAAATGATAGTGACTATTAACGAGAGTATTTTGGATCAGCAGCAGCGGTGAATAACACGTCAGTTGATGAGTTCAATGCTGTTTCTGCCGAGTCTTGTATAACACCGATGATAAAGCCAATCGCAACCACTTGCATAGCAATGTCGTTTGGGATACTAAATAAACTGGCGGCAAGTGGAATCAGTAGTAATGAACCACCAGCGACACCAGAGGCACCGCAAGCACTGATCGTCGCAACAAGGCTCAATAATAGCGCCGAAGCAAAGCTCACTTCGATACCCAGTGTATGTGCTGCAGCAAGTGTTAAGACGTTAATCGTAATCGCTGCGCCCGCCATATTAATGGTCGCACCCAGCGGAATGGTCACTGAATACGTATCTTCATGCAGACCTAATTTGCGTGCTAGGTTCATATTAACCGGAATGTTTGCCGCTGAACTGCGAGTAAAAAATGCAGTAATTCCTGATTCACGCAGGCAAGTAAAGACTAGCGGATATGGGTTTTTGCCAGTCTTAACAAAGACAATTAATGGATTAACGACTAAAGCGATAAACAGCATACAGCCGACCAATACCATTAAGATACGTGCATAACCTGCCAAAGCAGAAAAACCTGTTTCCGCGACAGTATTGGCGACCAAGCCCAAGATACCGAAAGGGGCTAAGGCAATAACCCACTTGACCACTTGTGAGATGGCATCTGAAAAATCACTGACTACGGTACGTGCGGTATCACTGGCTTGACGTAGCGCAAAGCCGATGATAATTGCCCAAGCCAAAATACCAATATAATTGGCTTCAGCGATCGCATTAACCGGATTAGCAACTAGATTTAGTAGCAGGTTGGTTAGGACTTCTTTTAGATTAGCTGGTGGTACTTGCTCAATAACTGCATTGACTAACACCAACTGTGTTGGAAATAAGAAGCTTGCGCCTACGGCAGTCAGCGCAGCCAAAAAAGTGCCGAACATATACATGATGATGACAGGTTTGACGTAGACTTCGCTACCACTACGATGTTGGCTGATGGCAGCCATGACCAAGATAAATACCAGTATTGGAGCCACGGCTTTTAGGGCACCAACAAATAGCGTCCCTAACAATCCTAGTGCAATACCAATACTTGGCGCTAACCAACCAATCAACACGCCTAATATTAAACCGATAATAATGAGCGGTACCAGCCCTATACGCTGGTACGTCGCAATCAATGAACGCATCTATACACCCTCGACTTAGTCAATAAATAAGAAGCTTATAACGAAAACGGAAAATTAGTCGAAGGATGGTAGCATTTTTTAAGATAAGCGCCTAACTTTAGCCCTCACATGAACAGGCTTGTGGAGCTAAGAGAGAAGCGTTGTATAAGGAAAATAGGATGGTTTTTATTGTTAGCAATAAAGAGATTTGATTCATTAAACTTTGAAATGGGTCAGCTCATAGCCCAATTGTTGATAGCTTTTATACTTGTGACGACCTTCTTGCATGCTAGTCGCGTCAGGTTTTATAAGCTCAAGTACCCGAGTGGGTTGAGCATTATTGGTTGCAGCCATAAAGGTGTTCACCGGATGTATGGTGGTATTAAGTACGATACCTTTAAAATCGGCTGGTATATAGCTAGCAAGCAGAACAGGTGCTAATAATTGATGATTAATATCAATATTAGTAATATCCGTATCAACGCCTTCAGTATTAGAACCCAAAAGTCGTTGATGAGGAATAAAGCTGGCTTCGTCTTGTGCCCAAAGCGCCTCATCAAGCTCGCCAAGTAGCGTTTCATCCTCAGTAAGGATTAATAACGACTGGCTGCTTTTATTGAGCGCCGTTTGGGTCAGCTGACAAATAAAGCCCAAGAAATCTTGGGCTTTACTCTCACTTAAAACATAAAAGCTAATGTTCATAAACTGATTTTCATAAATTAGTTTTCATAAATTAGTTTTTCATCAACATATTATGCCATATTTGCGCTGTTTTTTAGATACTGCATAAATAGCGGTACAGGACGACCGGTCGCCGCTTTCTCAGCGCCTGAAATCCATGCCGTACCAGCAATGTCCAAATGCGCCCATGCTTGACCGTCTTCAACGAAACGCGACAAGAAGCATGCAGCAGTCACAGCACCTGCGCCTTTGCCACCGATATTTTGCATATCGGCGATAGGCGAATCGATCTGCGTTTGATACTCGTCATCCATTGGCATGTGCCAAACTAAATCACCCGACTGGTTACTGGCATTTTCTAATGCAAATAACACGTCTTCATCATTACTAAATACTGCTGAGCGTACATGACCTAATGCAACCACACAAGCGCCAGTCAAGGTCGCCACATCGATGATGACAGAGGGGTTATAGCGTTGGACGTAGCATAAAGTATCTGCCAATACTAAACGACCTTCAGCGTCCGTATTTAAAATCTCGACAGATTTACCGTTCATGGCTTTGACGATATCGCCTGGACGAGTCGCATCACCTGACGGCATGTTTTCAGCACAAGCTAGAGCGCCAACGACATTAATCGGTAGACGCGCTTCGCATAGTGCTTTAATGGTACCCAATACCGATGCAGAACCGCCCATATCAAATTTCATCTCATCCATCGCCGCGCCGGGCTTGATTGAGATACCGCCTGAATCAAAGGTCACGCCTTTACCGACTAGTACGATAGGAGCGCCATCGTTTGCAGTTTGGGTATTGCCTTCACTGTTTTTGTCGGCTTTTTTACCGGCCTTTTTCATGGGTAATTTATCAGTCAGGGCTTTTAGACTGCCGCTTACTTTTGCGCTGCTGTTGCCATTTTTGGTAGAAACAGTACTAGCACTAAATTTAGACTTGCCTTGATACTCTAAAAGTACCAGTTGACCTTCTTTGGTAGAGCCTTGCGATACGGCTAAAAAGCAGCCCATACCCAGCGCTGACATCTCTTTTTCGCCCAGTACCGTCACTTTTAAAAGATCCGGATAAGTTTTTGCCAATTCTTGAGCTTGCTCTGCCATGTAGGCTGGGAAACAAATATTACCCGGCTCATTAGCGACATCACGGGTCAAGCTTTGACCAGTAAAGACCGCTTGCGCAAACGCTAATGAAGCTTCTAAAGACTTATCAGCCAGTAAATAGATATCTGTTAAGACAGGCGTTTGTTGCTCAGATTTGTACTTGTCGAAGCGATAGCTAGCTGCCAGCAGATTAAGGGCAAACTGACCAAATTGGTTTTCTTCTAGAGTATCGCCCAAAGCAACGGTAATAGAAGCAACCCGTTTGTGTGTGCTTTGATAAATGGTATTGGCAATTTTCTGTAGGATGGTGTTATTAAGCTTGTCGCAGCAACCAACACCAACTAATAATAATTGCACTGGATTTTCTTTGGTGGTTTTTTTATCACCTGCCAAAGCATAATCAGCGACCGTTTCACAGGCTTTACCTTTAAAATGTGAGACTTCAATTAGTTGCTCAATACGTGCTTGATAATCAGTTAAAGCAGATGCGGCAAGTACGTTTTTCTTATCATCAACCAAAACGACTAAACAAGAATCATCCTTGTCTTTAGCTTCTTTTTTAAGTATTTTTTGCGTATGCGTCTTTGGTAAATGCTGGGTTAATTTAATATTCATATATTGTTATCCTTATTAGATGAATGTATTTTTTTAAAAGTGCGGACACGGTACGGTATCAAAGTTAAACGAGTAGCGAATTTTAATCAGCGCACGTATCAAACAAGCGTAGTAGTGTAGCATATCACTGTTAAGTGCGCAGTTAGCAAGGGTTAGGGAATGTTTCTAAAGCTATTGCCTGCATTGTTTTACCATCTGCAGTTAGCCATTAATCAGTTTATCAGTCGCTACTAAAGCGGCAAATCTATCCTGCAGTGCTGCCATCGCACTATCATGCATGACGCTCGCAGTAATTGTTTGTCCGTTAACACTAGGCAGATCGCGAGTGGCGCAGGCATCATGACAGACAAAGCTCTCAAAACCCAAATCAAAGGCCGCTCTGGCGCTTGAGCTGACGCACATATGACTCATAAAACCTGCAAAAATAATTTGTTGCTTGCCAGCTGATTTTATAAGCGCTTGAAGCTCGGTATCATAAAAGGCATTAGGATGCATTTTAACAATAGTTTTTTCGCCATCAAGGGGCTGCAAACTATCAACAATATCTACCTTCGACGATAATGGATCAAAAACCTTGTCATTATCCTGACCGTGATGGGCGATATGAAATATCGGAATAGCTTCTTTTCGAGCTTTATCGAGTAGCAGGCGAGCGTTTGCAGTGGCTTTACTACCGGAATCACCCAATGGCATCGCGCCATCAACATATTCATTCTGAAAATCAATCATGACAATCGCGCATTTCGACCAATCAAGCTCATTAAATTGACCGCCAGCTAATCCAAGCAAGGTAGAGGGAATAGACATTTTATGCTCCGTTAATCAGTAAAAGAGATGAGTATAGATACTAGATCTTAAATAATTTTGCATGCTAACTGACGTTAAATACTAACAACTAACGCTGCTAGGATTCAGTACGTGATACGTACAGTACACAAATTCAATGTGAAAGCATGCATTAGCGACTTAATCATGATGTCTTAGTTAGTGCAGTTATTCTTTAAATAGTTCGGTTATGTCTTAGATAGTACGGCTCTGTTTTAAATAGCGCAGTTATGTCCTAACTTGACCCTGTTAATTAGCAAGTAATAAAGGCGTTATCAGTAAGGGCTAGGTAATGTTTTCAAACACATTTCCACGCTATTTTTTATAGAAATATGCTAGCATTAGCGGTTATGCCTATCGTCTCTGTTCAATCCTAACTGACTTTACCAATACAGACGAACCGCACGAACGCCAACCGCTACAACCGCTAAGAGTACCTACTGTGATATTACGCCGCTATATGACCCAACAAGTTGCCTCAACGACCGCATTGGTCTTGGGGTTTTTAGTGGTGATGATGCTTGGTGGTCGTTTGATCCGCTATTTTGGTATCGCAGCTGAAGGTAATTTGGATATCGGTTTATTATTTACCATCATTGGCTATAACTTACCGTATTTCTTAGAGCTGATTTTACCATTAGCATTTTTTATTGCATTAATGCTGGTATTTGGACGGCTGTATGTCGACCAAGAAATGGCGGTAATTAATGCTAGTGGCGTGTCGCGCGGCAGGCTTGGGCGCTTGATGACCCCATTGATTTTGGCATTGTTCGTGGGTGAAGCGGCTTTATCTATCGTTGGTAAACCATGGGGTGTACGTTCATCTGAGAATGTTTGGCAGCAGCAAGCGCTGACCAGTGCCTTTGATTTAATCCGCCCCAATCAGTTTATCAGTAGTGGCAATTATCATCTGTATGTTGGCAGTTTGAGTGATGATAAAAAGCAATTGCAAGATGTGATACTTATCCAGTCTGAGCCTGAGAAAAAGGGTAGTGTGGCTAAAAATAATACTGCTAAAGATACTGCTATGGATGTTAAAAACAACATCGATCCCGAAACTACCGAACAGCTCAATATTCCTGAATTGCCAACAGCGCTTGCCAATAAGTCCAATATTAGTAAAGATACCATCACGCTTGCCAAACGTGCTGAGCAAGTAGACACCGGCAATAGTGGCGTCACTCAATTGGATCTGTTCCAAGGTCGCCGTTATGAAATCGGCGCAGGTAGTCTAAAATACAATCAAGTAGGCTTTGATCGTTATCGTATCACCTTGACGGAATCGTCTAAAGAAGTCATCACCGAAGACAATATCGAGACGCAAGCGATTGGTCCGTTATGGCAAGCGGCTACTGGCAATGCACAAGTGGGCAGTAACAATGCGATGCGTGCGGCGCAAGGCGAGCTTGGTTATCGCTTATCGCTACCGTGGCTGATGATTATCGCGCCGATGCTTGCCGTACCACTGGCGCAAGTACGTCCGCGTCAAGGTCGCTGGTTGCGGCTGTTTCCTTCTATTTTATTGTTTGTCAGCTGTGCGCTCGGTATCATTTCGCTCAAAAATGCAGTCGGCAAAGGCAGCGTTAGCGTTTGGGCCTATGCATGGCTCATATTAGGATTTATGGCATTGGCACTTTATATGAATTGGGGTAGCCGCGTGCAGCATCGATTGCGCTTTCGCAAGCCAGAGCATGACCTTTCAACGGTTACTGATAATCAAAATAGTGGCTCACAAGGAGAGCAATCCTAATGAGCGCTCTATTCTCTAAATCTTTAAAGCCGCATTCGCCAAATGCCAAATCGCTACTTAGCCCAAAACCGACTAACTTAAAAGTACTTAGTCGCTATGTCAAATTCAATGCTTTGCTGGCGATTATCGCCGCGGTCATAGGGCTGTGGGCATTACAGTTGGTATTCTCTTATTTATCAGAGCTTGATTCGTTAGATGATAATTATACGATGGGTGAGGCGATCAAATATATCTTTTATCGCTCACCTTATTTTTTAGAGCAATTTATCCCAACGGGTGCGCTATTGGGTGCGGTTGTTGGTTTGGGCTTGCTCGCTAATAACAGCGAGCTGGTCGTAATGCGTGCCGCTGGCGTCAGTGTCTATCGCATTGTTGGATGGGTATTGCAGCCAGCGCTGATTTTTGTGATATTAGCATTATTCATTAACCAGTTTGTTTTACCTTATTCCAACCAATTGGCAACAGCTATTAATAGTGAAGATAACAGCTCATTGGTCACCTCAGTACGCGGTTATTGGACGGTGCAGCCGCGTTTTGAAGGTGCAGAGGACGGCAATACAAAGCCGGATGGCAGTGACATCTTGTATATCGATTATGCCGACGTCAAAGGTAATATCGGTCAGGTAAAGCGTTGGCACTTGGATAACAATGGTAACTTGCAAACGGCCGTTCATGCTGAGGGCGGACAATATATTGGGCGCGAGCCACTTGATGCTGCTAGTAGCAAACCGAGCGAGCAATATCGTTACGAGTGGCAGCTCAATAACATGACCAAGCTGACTATCAACCAAGGTTTCGAGAGTAGCCAAGCCGTCTCACCATCAGATACCTTAAGTCTGCCGTTTGCCCCTGAATCGGTATATTTGCTAACACGCCAAGCTGAGGACTTATCATTGACTCAGCTATATGAGCACCGTCAGTTTATGCGCCAACAAGGCACTCGCTCTCTAAGCCATGAGCTGGCGTTTTGGCAAAAGCTGCTGTCACCGTTGTCTATCTTGTCACTGGTGATTGTTGCCTGCTCCTTTGTTTTTGGCTCATTGCGTACGCATAGCCTGGGTTTGCGTATTGTCGTAGCACTATTATTTGGTTTGCTATTTAGTTATGTGCAGGATTTGGTCGGCTTTGTTTCGCTGGCGACGGGTTTTTCGCCGTTACTGATGGTGATATTACCGATTATCGCTAGTGCGATATTGGGTGGGTATTTATTAAAACGACAGATGTAATTCTCAAAACGATGTAACTCTAAAAATTTAGTCATAAAAAAGCACGCTAGATCATGATGATTTAGCGTGCTTTTTTATGACTCAACTTTCACTATTTCATAGTAAGCGCTTAATCTTTGGTCGCCATCGTAATGGTGTAAGTTTTACCTTGTTTTACTTTTTCGCTATTGCCAAATACTTCGGTAAATGAGCGTTTCATAAACTGACGTAAGCCATTAATGGTCACTACATAAAAGCGTCCACCTTTACGCATACGCGCGTGAGCATCAAGGAAATACAGATAATGCTGCTCTTTACCTACTTTGGCTGGCAAGTTCGACATTACAAGACTAAAATCTTTCGCTTTATCCACATGATTAAAACCATTCGATAAATGCACATCGACATTATTTAGACCATTTTTTTCGCAGTTTTGGCGCGCATACTCTACTGCCATAAAGTCTTTATCAATTAAAGTATGCTTACCGTTTGGACATTCGCGCGCTGCCGTCATACCTAGTACGCCATAACCACAGCCCAAATCTATTGAGTCATCATCCTGCTGAAAATCCACGTAATCGAGTAGCATCAAGCTACCATCATCAAGCTTTTGCGGAGAAAAGATGCCCCACGTGGTCGCAAAGTCAAAAGGCTTGCCCAGTACATCTTGGCGAAAATTGATATCTTCGCGCCAATGTTTTGCTTTTTCTAATAGGTCAGCAGGAGGTCTATGGCTCATGGAGTTCTCGAATAATGAATTAGGTGAAAAGTAGTGCATGGCCCAATCAGGCAACATGTATATCATGACGAGTATTGTAACGAGAAAAAGGTGAGTTTGCAGCTACGTATTGGTAGAAGTTGTGATTGGTGTTAAATTTAAATAATATTAAGTGAATGTTGAGGACAACATTAATAAGGCTAGTGAGTATCTAAAGCAATTTAACGGCAAAGATTTGTACGTATCTTTTGTGCTGAAATAAACTATATGAGCTTAAACCAAAGCTAAAAAAAGCTATGTAATTATCGCTTAGACGATAAAAAAGTCCAATTACCTTCCGCATATGTCTTCCAGACACTTAAAATCACTTATTTACGCATTTATATCGCAAATGCTATAGCATACTTATGGAAGCTATGGAATACTTAGAAAGCTAACCGATTGGTCAACTATTTATTATAGTGACGTCTTATGATGAGGACTTCCTGTCACAATAGGAGGTATACCAGCTCACTAAGCTTACATGCGCTAAGCTTTACTTAAAAAGAAAGGATGCTTAAATATGAAGTCTAAGAAAATAAATCCAGCACAAGAAACGTTTATTCATATCGTACATAGTCAACGTATCAAGCCACTCAAGAAACAACCGGCTGTCAAATGTGTTGAAGCGGTAAAAACTATCGATAAAGCTTACCTCGCTGAGCTGTCTGGTTCTGATGAATATGTGTCTATCGCTTTTTGTTATAAAAACTATAATGAAGAAGCTAATCCACGTCTCAGTGAGAATGAAAGCTGCGCGGTGATTAGTGTGGCAAAAGCTAAAGAATTATTACACACTGAAGAGTTGGCTGAAGAGGCATTGTCTGCTGTCAGTATTATTCTGTTTAGCGCTGTATCGCAAACGTTTGGTGGTTTTTTGACCGATGGCGAAACCAATAAGCGTTATGTGCTGTCAAAAGGCACCGAGTACGCAAACTTATCCTCATTATTACTATAAAAACGTAAATTAGAAGCTAAAACAATTGTCTTAAGTATAAATAAGATTACTATTTCTAATAGTTATTTAATAAATGTGAAAAAACGGCATTATCAATGATAATGCCGTTTTTTACGTTTATTTATAAGTACTTCTTGGAGAAGGCGTCCATTGTTAAGGATATTTGATGCAGCAGTCATTTAACCTCGCGGATGATGCTCAGCATGCAACTTCTGCAATCTTGCCGTCGCCACATGGGTATATATCTGCGTCGTTGATAAATCACTATGTCCTAGTAATAACTGTACGCTACGTAAGTCCGCGCCATGGTTGAGTAGGTGGGTAGCGAAAGCATGACGTAGAGTATGCGGTGATAAGTCTTTATCAATACTGGCGACTTTGGCATATTTCTTCAGCAGATACCAAAAGTTTTGCCGGGTCATATAGCCACCTTGCGCAGTTAGAAAGACTGCTTGGCAGTTTCCTGCTTTTAGATGGGCAATCAAATCACCGCGAGCATGGTTTAGATAGTCTTCAAGTGCATCTGCTGCATATTCCCCTAATGGAACTAAACGGGTTTTATTGCCTTTACCTGTGATTTGTAGCCAACCTGAATTTAGATTCACTTGCTCAAGTGATAGATTGACCAGTTCACTGACGCGTAGACCGCAGGCATATAGCACCTCTAGCATGGCTTTATCACGTAGTCCGAGCACAGTGCTGCTATCGGGCGCAGCAAGCAAGCTATCAACATCAGCTTCGGCTAAATCTTTTGGTAGTGGACGACCAATCTTTGGGCTTTTGATACGCTCGCAAGGATTGTCTTCACGCAGATTACTAGCAATCATCCATAGATAAAACTGACGTAGGCTGGAGAGCATACGTGCTTGAGTGCGCGGTGTTTTGCCCTCGACGGTGAAAGTTGATAAGCAATGCAGCACATCATCAGGCTGCCAAAGTGTCAGTGCGGTATGACTGGTCAGCTCACAAGAGCGTAAGTCGCGCACATAAGCATTACGCGTACGAGTCGCTAGACCACGAGCCAGCATCGCCTGACGAAACTCAGTCATATAAGTCGGCTCGTCATCGACGGCTAGCGCTTTTGGTTGACGCTGCTGTACGGCACGGTCGCGGCTCATAAGACAATACTCAGTAGTTGTATAAGAAAGGATGGGTTAACTCATTTAGAAATTTATCACTTGATAATGCTAAATGATTTTTGCTAAACAGTTTTATGCTTCAGGCGCTATTCAGGTATTACTTCAATTATCAAAAGGTACTAAACACCATAAAGAAGTGATTTCCGCACTACGCGCAGCAAATAGAGGATCCGTTTCGTCTTGGCTGCGACCGTGTTTAGGTTGGGTATCGAGACGGTATTTTACCGCTAAACCGGCATCTGAAAACCAGCCCAATAATTCATCACGGCTGCGCAACTGCAAATGCTCCGCTAAGTCTGACAGAATCAACCAAACTTCTCCCTGCTCGGCTAAATGCTGTTTTACGCCCTGCAAAAACCCGCGTAACATCGCGCTATTGGCATCGTAGACTGCGTATTCCAATGGTGAGGTTGGCTTAGCGGGCAACCACGGTGGATTACAGACAAGCAGATTGGCGAGTGGCGCGTCAGTCGGAAACAAATCAGCTTGTTGCAAATGCACGGCAGATAACTCTAAACGCGCAAAGTTCTCGCTGGCGCAGGCCAAAGCACGCGGATTCAAGTCCGTCGCAATTATCTGTTTTACGCCGCGCTGCGCCAAGATAATGGCCAGCAAACCGGTTCCAGTACCAATATCAAAGGCGACCCTACAAGTATCCGGCAACGGTGCATCAAGCAACAACTGCACATACTCATGACGCGTTGGCGCAAAAACACCATAATGCGGGAAAATTGATAAGTTTAAAGGCTTGATCGGGACGCCTTTCGCGCGCCATCCCGCTGCGCCAAGCGCCCCTTGCAGATCACGAAACGAGAGTAAGCACGACTCATCCATTCTCTCATCTAACTGGCCAAAAGCAGCAGTACAGGCAGCACGCACATCAGGAGCACGACGTAACTGGCTGATATAACCGGCATCTAGCTTTAATAGCAAACGGCTTAATAGGCGCGAACGTTGGGCTTGGGCTTGGCGTTGCTGATGAAACAAGTTAGGTATTATTTTAGGGGTTACTAAAGATTCAGCCGTAGACTTATCAGAATGAGGAGATCCAGCAGATTTATCCTGTTTATTAGCCGCTTTGCTAATTTTGCGCTGCTCACTATGCTCAATGCGTCGAGTAAGCGCTTGTAGTAGTTGCCTAGCATTATGGAAGTCACCGTACCACAGCATTGACGTGCCCGCGCAAGCCAAGCGATAAGCTTCATCGGCGGTTGTTTTGTCGTCGACCAAAACAATACGCGCAGGCGGCACTTGATTGCTTTGGGACAACCAGCGGGCATGACGTAACGTTTCGTTCTCAAACCACTGCACATACTGCTTTTCTGTTGCTAACACGTGGCCTACCTTAACCTGTAAATGATATGTTCTCTATAATGCCAAGGTATCTTAAATACAAAAGATATTTTGGCGTTATCCATTACGCTAAAAACTATTAGGCACTCTTTTTCTTTACTAAATAGCGATAGGTTGGTGCTTCATTTAGCGTTTCTTGATGCACAAGTATGTGCCCCAAATGACGACAAAAATTAGGAATGTCGCGCGTGGTCGCCGGATCGGTAGCGATTATTTCGATAAGATCGCCACCATCTGCTTTACGTATGGTCTTATGGAGCATCATTACTGGCTCAGGGCAAATCAGGCCTTGGGTATCTAAATGATGGTTAATAGAGATATCTAGTGTTGAAGTTGTCATAGTTTTTATTTTATAAACCTACTGTTTTATAAACTTGAGAGATAAGCTTGATAGCTGATAGCTGATAGCCTGTTTAGTTATGATTTTTATGCACACTTTTATAAAGGACTATTTTCTGGGTCAGTGGCAATAACAGTATCAGTGTTAATTTCTGTTTCTAGCATTTCATTAGTTTCAGGCAAGTTCGCCACTTCTAAAAAATCAAAGAAACGCTTGAAGCTCACTTTAAATAAAAACGCCACGCCAAGCCATGACGCCAAGCCTAGCCAAGCAGTATCAGCAAATAACAGCCCGCCGATAAGGATAATACTTGATACACCAATCGTCATTATGACCATCGATGCCTGATTAAGACGATAGCGATAGATAATAAACGCATCATATAACGTCAGTGGAATGGTGAGCGCAATTAGCGCATAAGGTAGATTAAAGAATAACCGATACAGCAGCTGATTGTCATGAAATGCCTTGATGCTGGCAATCGTACCAAAGACCATAAACGCAATAATCGCTGCATAAATAAGATAAATGGCTATTTGATTTATTCGCTGGGCGCCTTTAATTCGAGCGATAGCTAACGGCGCAAAACCATGTTGCGAGTTATTTTGCAAGGATTGGTTTGAGACAGTGGTCATAGTAATCAGTCATTTATCCGTTTAGATCGAGGATGTATCAGATATTGGTCATACATGAAAAATAAAACTGGCGCTCAATTAATCGGCTTTAATCGCGTCGATGGCGATACTGCTGCTAGGATCGGCAAAATAGGTCGACATCAAGATACAAGCAGAAATATCGTCAATCGGGTCGCGCTCATTCTGAATCCAACCATTTTCCCAAGCTATCTCACGCGCTCCCACTGAGGTTAAGCGTTCATCACAGAGTATTACGGTTACCGGTAAATGCTGCTCCATTATTCTATGGGCTAGACGACGGGCAAACTTATGCGCCCGTTTTGAGAGCATTGAGCTGCTGCCATCCATATTGAGCGGTAGTCCAACGACTACTTTTGCAACGCCCCAAACTTTAATGATACCGAGTAAATTATCCCAATCAGGTTGTCCATTATTCATCGCTAAGATATCAAAGGCACGCGCTGTTTCAGTTAGGCTATTGCCTAGTGCCATGCCCATTTTTTTGACCCCATAATCTAAGGCCAAGATAAGATGCGGCTTAACAGCTGGTTCAGCAACGCTAGTATCAGTATCAGTATCAGTATCAGTATCTGTTATAAGAGTGCTATCTACCATAATAAGGGATATGTCCTATTTTATTTCTATATTTGCTAAGCCTACGGTGCTAAGCATGACCGATATCGCTGCTGAGATAGTCAAAATTAACGCCAATTTTATCAGCGGCAATTTGCCAGCGCTCTTCAAAGGGTGTTTCAAACAATAAGTTTAAATCAGCAGGACAGACCAACCAATCGCCGTTATCAAGCTCACGTTCAAGTTGTTTTTTGCCCCAGCTGGCGTGACCTAAGCATAACTGGTAATGCCCAACCCCTTGACCAGCTGCGATGCGTGTCAGGATATCTTGACTGGTGGTGATGCAGACATTTTCTGAAATACCAAATGATGACGCCCATTCTGGCTGTCCGGTGTGCAATACAAAGCCGACTTCAGGATACATAGGACCGCCTTCTAACGCCACATCATCCATCACTTGCGGATCAGTCACTTCAATATCTAAATCTTCGAGCAACTTACCCACCCGAGATTGCTCCAGCGGACGGTTGACCATCAGACCGAGCGCCCCATGTTTGTCATGACGACAGATATAAATAAGCGCCTGCTCAAACCTTGGGTCTGACAGCTCTGGTGCTGCAATTAAGAAATGATGGGTCAAATTGGCTTTAGACATAGAGACAGGCACAACCTACTAATAAAGGTGAGAGACCACTATATGGCGATAATGAGTATAAAATCAACTAAAGCAAATATTTAGCAGCTATTAGGTACATATTAGACAGAGATTATGAACTTATAACGTTTATTTAACATCGGTCAACAAACTACGCGCATGGTCACGGGTGATGTCAGTGATGGTCAAGCCGCCAGACATGCGTGCTAATTCATCGATTTGGGCGCTATCAGTTAAGATTAATAGCTCACTTTCAGTTTGCTGGTCATGGTGTTTCTGTACTAAGATATGCTGATGTGCTTGCGCCGCTACTTGTGCTTGATGGGTAATCGCGAGCAACTGCTGCGTTTGCCCAAGAGTACGTAATAGCTCACCGACCACCTGAGCAGTGCCACCACTAATACCAACATCGACTTCATCAAAGACGAGCATCGGCTTGGCAGCATTATTATCAGCACTGGTCGCTTGCAGGACTTGCATCACCAGCGCCATGCGCGACAGCTCACCGCCTGAGGCGATTTTATGTAGCGGCTGCATCGGCATACCGACGTTGGCGCTAAATAATAAGTCAATATCATAGCAACCTTGCGCATTATACTGGCTAGGATCTGTCTTTTTGGTAAAAATAAATTCGCAGCGCGCATTGGGTAGGGCAAGAGGTTGTAATTGCTTAATCAACTGTTTGCTCACAATCGGTGCTGCTTTAGCGCGTTCTTTATTTAGCTGCATTGCTACTGTAAGATAGTCTTGCCATGCTTGCTCAATTTGCGCCGCCATTGCATCACTACTCGGCTCATTTTCTAACTGCTCTAACTGTGCTTGCCACGCCTTTGCTTCATTGATCAAATCGCCAGCTGGCAAATTGTGTTTACGTGATAAGCGATGACCTAAGCTGATTAAACTGTCTAATGATTGCAAACGTTCAGGGTCAGGTAGTTGCTGCTCGGCATAATCTGATAACAAGCCCGTCACTTCAATTATCTGCTGCTGTGCCAAATGCAGCTGTTCAGACGCCTGCTCGAACGTTTGACTGACGCTCATTTGATTGTCACAGAGCTTAATCGCTTGTCCTAACATTGTCATCACATCTGGCTCGTCGGTGTCATTATCGAGCAGATGCAAGCCATGACTGGCCTCTTGCATTAATGCTTCAATATTAGACAATTCTTCGTGTTCCGCTTCGACTTCTGTGTAATCGACGGCTAATAACGGCGCAATGTCGGCGATTTGGCTTTGTAAAAGTTGAATACGATCTTTACGCTGTTCTTCACGGCTAGCCATTTCATCCGCGCGGCGTTTGAGCTGTTGATAGCCTTGATAGCTGCTTGCCGTCTGCGTAGCAAGGGCAGTTATCTGCGCCATATCATCTAACCATTGCACCACAAACTGCGGCTTAAGCAGTGCTTGCTGAGCATGTTGGCTATGGATATTAACCAGCAATGACCCTAAGCTTTTTAGCTCAGCCAAGCTAACTGGCGAGCCATTTAACCATGCTTTTGAGCGCCCAGTATTACTGAGTTGACGACGAATCAATACTTCTGATTCTTCTAGCGCTCTATCATTTTTTGCGAACCACTCAGCGACGACGCTGTTATTGTCGACATCAAATTGAGCATAAATGTCAGCATGGGCTGCACCATGTCTGACCATGGCACTGTCGGCGCGCTCGCCTGCACACAAGGATAGCGCATCAAGTAATAGCGACTTGCCAGCACCCGTTTCACCGGTGATGACATTGAAGCCTTCAGCCACATTCAGCTCATGCTGAGCAATCAACGCAAACTGATGTAAAGTTAATGATACTAGCATCAACGCCTCTCATGACAGACAACGAACCTCACATACAATGCAATATAATGCTGGGAGGTCATCTCTACAATAGGGTAAATAAAGGAATGAAAAGGTTTACTTAATACGAATAAATCGATAAATGTTGTTGGCAAATAGTATGGTGGCAAAAAGCTTTAAATACAAATATTAAAGGTAATCAATGACATCAATCCCTGCTTTAATAATAAGTGAAACTTTCATAGTTGCTGTAACAAACTTTATAGATATAGTGTGGTAGCATAATCTCACATAATGATAAACTCTTACTATTAGATTTGCATAAATCCTAGTATATAGGATGCATCTACTAGATGATTATATAAAGCTATACAGTATAAAATGTCGGTAATAATGCATTATTTTAGACAAATTCAGCTGACTCTGTATTTACAATAAACGTTTAGCGATGTGAAACTGATATAAAACAGAGGTACGACAACTGTCATTTATTCAGTTGTTTACTTGTCAGTTAGGTTTTTCAGTTAAGTTTTCCACTTTGGTTCTTTCGTTTGGCAATAATTATTTGATAAGGAAGCCACTTATGACAGCGGCGCAATTTACCAATGTAACAGTCAATGCCCAAGCCACGATATCATACGATGGTCGTTGCTCAAGCCATACCCTCATGTTCGAGGACGGTCGCCATAAAACCTTAGGTGTTATCTTGCCTTGCGATAATTTGGTCGAACATTACCATTTCAGCACCAACACTTCTGAACGTATTGAAATTATCAGCGGTGAATGTGAAGTTAAAATAAATGGTGACGAAGAATTCAGCTACTACCGCGCAGGACAGTCATTCGTGGTGGAAGGCAATAGTGGTTTTAACTTACGCACAGAAGAAATCGTCCAGTATATCTGTCACTTAGAAGGTTAATAGTGTTAAAGGTGTCATAACATAGTTTATAACACCTAAAAATCCAACATTTAAAAGAAATAAACCCTATCGGTTTGATAAGGTTTATTTCTTTTTTTTATTATCTTATTGATATGAAATTATTGATTAGTTGCTACAATGATTGTTATATCTTTTTATCTCCTATCGTATGATGCGATATCCACTTTATAATCGGCAGGCCTATTATGGCAAAACCCACCTATTTCTACGGCATTCATGCGATTGATGCTTTGCTCGAACACCGTCCTCTTGATGGGCTTAGTTTATTTGTGCAGCAAGGACGTGAAAGCGACAGCAGTGTACAGGCTATTATGGCGCAAGCAAGCGCTAATGGCATTAGTATTCAACCGACGCAAAAAGATAATCTCACTCAACTTTGTGGCAGCCCGCAACACCAAGGTGTGGTGCTTAACGCTCGTCCTTTAGGTTTCGCTGATGAAGGATTGCTTGATATTATTGCTGGGCGCGATGAGTGCTTGCTGCTGGTACTAGATCAAATAACCGACGCCCATAACTTTGGTGCTTGCTTGCGTACAGCAGTGGCGATGGGCGTTGATGCCGTTATTTGTCCAAAACACCATGCCGCAAGCCTTACGCCAACGGTTGCCAAAGTATCGGTCGGCGCGGCAGAGATGATGCCTATTATTAGCGTGACCAATCTAGCACGTACGCTGTCGAAGATTAAAAATGCCGGTGTCTTTGTATTTGGTACCGCCCTCAACGCCAATGCTAAACCAATACATGCAGCAGACTTGACTGGCAAAACGGCACTTATTATGGGTTCGGAAGGAGAGGGAATGCGCCGCCTGACAACGGAAAGCTGTGATGAGCTGGTGTATATTCCGATGTCAGGGAATGAACATGGTAACTTACAAAGTTTAAATGTAAGTGTGGCTACCGGTATGGCCTTATATGAGATTAATCGGCAGCGAACTTTAGCTGCTGGGCAAGCGTAAGGTAGCTCTGATGTAGCGGCTCTAACTTTAGGTAAAGATCAGTCAGATTGCCATCGTTGAGTACCACATCATCGGCATGCTTATTACGCTCTTCGCGGCTTAGCTGATTGACCATAATGGCTTTAATCTTTTGTACGCTTTGTTCGTCTCGCTGGCTGGCACGAGCCAGCTGGATGTCCACTGCGGCATCCATGACTAAAATACGCTGGCATAAATTGGCCAGACCTGCTTCCGCCCCTTCAATAAGTAGTGGCGCTGACAACACTATATAAGGTGAGGTACTGGCGGCTAGCTGTAATTTCGCAGCCTCACGTATCGCTGGATGGGTAATTGATTCTAGCTCAATCAGTGCCTCTGGATAAGTAAAAACATGCGTCCGCACCGCGGCACGGTCCATCTCTCCATTGGCATTAAGCACCCAATTACCAAATTTTTTCTGTATTTTGCGCAGAGATGAGCTACCTTTAGCAACTACTTCATGAGCAATGACATCAGCATCAATAATATCAATCCCTTGCTGTGCAAACCAGTCACTGGCAGCAGATTTACCACTGCCGATACCACCGGTCAAACCTACTACTAAAGTCTTACTTTTGGTTTGACGAAGTTGTGGTTGATGCGAATAAGGTGAGGGTGTTTCTACATATTTTGACATAATAAGGACTTATCTGACTAATAGAAAGGTGATGGTAATCAACCATAAACCTAAAAAATGGTTATTAAAGGTTAAATATAATTATTGAGAAATAGCTAAATTACTTGATTAATGATACATACCAAAGTGTACATGATTAGGTGTAAACAATTAAGTATACATACCTAAGTACCAGCTGACGATGTCTGAGCCGTACAGTAAAGCTATAATACCTGCAATAGCGATATAAGGACCAAAGGCAAAAGGTCTGCTCTCACCTTGTTTTTTCATGAGGATAAGCCCAACGATTGAGCCGAGCAAGGATGACAAGAGAATAATCAACGGCAACATCATAGGTCCAAGCCAAGCACCCAATACCGCTAATAGTTTAAAGTCCCCTTGTCCCATACCATGCTTTTTAGTGATTAAATAGAACACCTTAACCACTATCCACAATGATAAGAATCCAAGCAATAAGCCCCAAATGGACTGAGTTGGCGAGACAAACCAACCCTGTGAGTTTACGGCCAACCCTAACCCTGCTAATGGGAACGTTAGGCGATCAGGTAGTAGCTGCGTATCAAAATCAATACCAGTTAACGCAACGAGCGTCCATACTAAAATTAATGCTGATATACCAGCCGTACTGACACCAAACTTATAAATAACCAATACAGATAGCAGCGCAGTAACCAACTCAACGATGGGATAACGCAGCCCAATAGCGGCTTTACACTCCGAGCAGCGCCCGCGTAACACCATCCAACTGATCAAAGGGATATTTTCGTACCACTTTATTTTATGTGCGCATTGCGGGCAGCGGGATGCCGGCTTACTTAAAGTAATAGGCCTATCAGTGACTATAATATCGGTCAGTGGAGTAGTGTGTTCACGAGGCATATCCGCTTGTTCAGCCATAAACTGGCTGCATTCTTGTCGCCAAGAAAAGATCATCATTAGCGGAATACGGTGAATGACCACATTTAAAAAACTGCCGACACACAACCCGAGTACACCAAAAACGATCAAAGCTAGTGCCATATTTTCTTGTAATAATTGTATAAACTGCATCAAGTAGCTGTCCTTTAATTAGTCTTTAGCCTACCACTGAGCCCATTTGGAAGATTGGCAAGTACATGGCAATAACCAAGCCACCGACCAATACTCCTAATACTGACATAATTAGTGGTTCCATTAAGCTGGTTAGACCATCAACGGCGTTATCGACTTCGTTTTCGTAATAGACAGCCACTTTGTCTAGCATTTCTTCTAAGCTACCAGATTCTTCACCGATACCGACCATTTGAATGGCTAGACTTGGGAATAAATTAGTTGAGCGTATCGAAAACTGTAATTGCTGACCCGTCGACACATCATTTTTTATTTGTTGGATAGCGTTATAGAAAACTACATTATTTGCTGCGCCAGCAGTGGAATCTAGTGCATCAATAAGTGGCACGCCGGCAGCAAAAGTAGTAGATAGTGTGCGTGCGAAACGCGCGATGACTGCTTGATAAGCGATATTGCCAAATATCGGGGCTTTTAGTACAGCACGGTCTAAAAAGTCGCGAAATTTCTTAGAACGTTTTTTTGCTTCTGAGAAACCAATTATTGCTCCGCCAATAGCTGCAATTAAAATAAACCACCATGCTTGCATCCACTCAGACATACCTACAACCATTTGAGTAAAAGCAGGTAATTCAGCACCAAAAGAGCCGAATAAATCAGCAAATACTGGAACGACTTTAACTAGTAGGATAATGGTAACAATAATAGCAACTGCAACAACAGCTATAGGATACTTCATAGCTTTTCTGATTTTTGCTTTAAGTAGCTCGCTTTTCTCTTTATAAGTAGCAACCCGCTCAAGCATGGTTTCTAACGCACCTGATTGTTCGCCAGAATCAACAAGGGAACAAAACAAATCATCGAAATAGCGTGGGTGTCTACGTAATGCCGAAGCAAAGGTGCCGCCGGCTTCAATATCCGCTTTTATTTGCAACACTAAATCTTTCATACTAGGGTTATCAAGGGAGTCAGCGACAATTTCAAAGGATTGTGTTAACGGCACACCAGCTTTCATCATCGTTGCCAATTGACGAGCAAAAATTGCAATATCGATAGGCTTAATGGATTTTTTGAAGGTGTATAAGGGTTTTGGTTTTTTCTTAATACCTTTAACCGTAATCCCTTGTTTGCGCAAAGTGGCTTTTGCCAGCTCTAAGCTACGACTGGTCGTTTCACCTTTTACTTTTTGCCCGCGCCGGTTTACCCCATCATAGACAAAGTCTAATAGCATGTCGGTCTTAGCTTTTGCCATGTTGCTTCCCTCAAAAAATTGTCTGATATAGTCGAATATATATAGTGCAAGCTCGCAAAAATGTGCCTGATTTGTCGTTCGAAGCAGCTCTACTTCATTTTAGCGCAAAAAACTAGTATATATCTGTTTTATTTTCTATCCAAACTGACTGTCGTTACTTCTGACAAAGAAATAACAAATAAAGTGGATATTTTTGACAGTGTTATTACTTAATCTTTAGGTTATGCATATTATTCAGACGTGACGCGCATCATTTCTTGAATACTGGTCACACCTTGTAAAACCTTTAAAATGCCAGAACGGCGTAAATCTCTAAAACCATTTTTGACAGCGGCATCTTTAATGTCTATCGCATTACCGTCTTCCATGATGATACGTGAAATGTCAGGGCTGACCTTCATTACCTCATAGATACCGACACGGCCTTTATAGCCTTCGCGGCATTCATTACAGCCTACGGGTTCGTAAATGGTATTGTCTGGATTATCCAAGTCAGCATCGTTAAAACCAAGCTCAAGCAAGCTTTGACGTGGGATATTGATAGGCTTTTTACAATTCTTACATAAGCGCCGTGCTAGCCTCTGGGCAATGACCAAATTCACGGAAGTCGCAATATTAAAAGAGGCCACACCCATATTGCGTAGACGTGTTAACGTCTCAGGTGCTGAGTTAGTATGAAGAGTTGAGAGAACCATGTGACCTGTTTGCGCTGCCTTGATCGCAATTTCAGCCGTTTCAAGGTCGCGAATCTCACCAACCATCACAATATCGGGATCTTGGCGTAAGAATGACTTGAGAGCGCTAGAAAAAGTCAGTCCTACTTTCGGATTAACGTTGACCTGATTAATCCCTTCAAGGTTAATCTCGACAGGATCTTCAGCAGTTGAGATATTAGTATCACCAGTATTCAGGATGTTGATACCAGTATAAAGCGAAACCGTTTTACCAGAACCCGTTGGACCAGTAATTAATAGCATTCCTTGCGGTTTGTGCAGCGCTTCTAAAAACATCTCTTTTTGGTCAGGCTCATAACCGAGTGCTTCAATGCCGAGCATGGCTGAGGATGGATCTAAGATACGCAAAACGAGTTTTTCACCAAATAGAGTAGGCAGGCAGCTTACCCGAAAGTCGATGGCTTTATCTTTAGATATCTTCAGCTTAATACGTCCATCTTGTGGAACACGGCGCTCTGAGATGTCCATCTGTGACATAACTTTTAGGCGCGCAGCAATCTTACTTGCAAGCTGTACGGGCGGATTGGCCATCTTTTGCATCACACCGTCGACTCGGAAGCGGACTCGATAGCTCTTTTCATAAGGCTCGAAATGTAGATCTGATGCTCCCATACGAATAGCGTCAACCAGCATTTTATTCACAAATTTTACTACCGGTGCTTCTTCGACACTATCAGAGAGTTTGGTTTCGCCTTCCTCTTCTTCGCCTTCATCAAAACCAATATTTAAATCACTATCAGAAAAGCTATCGAAATTCTGCATCGTATCAGCGTAAAGGCTATCAATACGCCTTTTTAACTTATCTTCTTCAACTACAATCGTTTCAATAGATAAGCGTGAGTTAAAGGCAATGGCGTCAATAGCATCAATACGCGTTGGATCACTTAATGCCACAAACAAGCGTTGTCCACGCTTAAAGATTGGTAAGGCATTAAACTTGCGAACGATTTTTTCATCGACCAAATCTTTTGGAAGGACATCGTTACTAAGCGCATCAAGATCAAATAAAGGATCACCAAAAGCTTGCGACAGCATCTGTGCCAATTGATAAGCATTGGCAAGTTTATGATCTACCAGATAAGACACCAGTCCTATCTGCTGTTGCTGCGACTCAGTCTGAGCCGATTTCATATGTGCTTCGCTGACGATACCTTCGCTAATCAGCTGCTGCGCTAGGCCACCGTATTTACTGGTTGTGATAGACATTAAGACTTCTCCTTACTCAATACTGAATATACGATGTATTTACCTAAACTACAGGCTATCTGTTTATTATGTTCAATTGGTAGCCAAGCTAACGTTAATATTTAAGCTACTTTTTTAAAATATTAATTTTAAAGATTTTTTTAAGGTATAGAGTTTATTGATGGTCGGCACTTTCTTTTATATTGATAGAATCATATAGGAATTTACTGGAATTTAAAGGTTTTATATATAGTAGAGAACTATCGACCTGCAAAAAACGATACCTTAGCAAAATATAATAAGAAACCTGCTAAAAAGTCAGTTCTAATTCCGGACGCACTATACTATAGCACTTGTGAAATATTTGTTATACTTGCGCGCATATTAGCCACATTGGCAGTCATACATAAGAAAAGGTAGATGAGAATGCAAGCTTGGGTAATTGGAAATTGGAAGCAGAATCCAGCGACGAGCCATGACGTCAATGCGCTACTAGATGACTTACTTACTGCCATTGAAGCGACAGAGCAAGCTAATTCAGAGGTTACCGCTCGCTGTCAGTTAATGGTCGCGCCAAGCTTTATTCATTTGACTGCGGTTAGTGCTCGTTTAAAAGGCACCTCAGTACTGTGCGCGGCACAAGATATCAGTGCCCATAGTGCCAGTGTCGGCGCATATACGGGTGATTGCTCAGCGCAACAAATTGCTGACGCTGGCGCAACCTGGACTATCCTTGGTCATTCTGAACGCCGTCAGTATCATCAAGAATCTTATGATAGCTTATTGCAAAAAGTGACTCACGCTCTAATGCAAGACTTGGGCGTCGTATTCTGTATTGGTGAGACGCAAGCACAATATGATGATCAGCAAACGCTAGAAGTCATCGACAGCCAGTTATCGGTTATCAAGAGTCTACTTGCCCAGCAGCAAGAACTTATTGATTCGTTATCGACTCGTTTAATCATTGCCTACGAGCCTGTATGGGCGATTGGGACTGGCAAAGTACCCACAGTGGCAGAGGTTAGCGCGACTCACCAGCATATTAAGCAATCGGTTGCAGGCGTTGCGGAGTCACTGTCTGCTATTACTGTCTTATATGGTGGTAGTGTCAATGCTGACAATGCTGATATTTTTGCTGCAGATGCCATGATTGACGGCGCATTGGTTGGCGGCGCTTCCCTAAAAGCAGAGAGCTTTTTAGCGATTGCCACCGCTTTTAGTAAAGGCAGTATTTAATAGCTTATTGCTAGATATAATAAAAGTGTGAGTCTTTATTTATTTATTATTCACAAAATGTCTTTATCAGTTGGCAAAAGTGGGTTTAACAGTGCCCTTGCAATCGTGTACAATGCGCCTTATTTATATCATTGATTTAGCGTCATTAGGCGCTGATCGCTATTACTATTAAATCTCACGATTTATTTTTCGTTATCAGTCGTCATTACGCGGCAAAAGAGGCCACCATGTATACGTTTATATTAGCCCTGCATATTATCGTGGCGATTGCCATGATTGGCTTGATTTTGATACAGCATGGCAAAGGGGCAGATGCTGGGGCTTCTTTTGGCGCAGGCTCTTCTGGCACAGTATTCGGCGCAGCAGGCACAGCAAACTTTCTAACTCGTGCGACAGCCGTGCTGACCCTCATATTTTTTATCACCAGTATGACGCTTGCCGTCCATGCTCGTAAGCAAGCGGAAGATCAGTTCCGTCTAGATGCGCCAGTGTCAGCACCGCAAACGCCGCGACCTTTGACTCAAAATCCTCAGTAGCAGTTTTTAGCGAGCGTTAACAAACGTTTTCTGAGCAGGCAGCTCTTGCTATTTTAAAGCGTTACATTTACAATGCTTTTCTGTTTTTACAAGTCTATATCTATCGATGCCTACCTTAAAGCATCAATTATGAGAGATAAGATGTTATAAAACAGAGCAATTAGAAAAATGCGATTGTGGTGGAATTGGTAGACACGCCATCTTGAGGGGGTGGTGGCGCAAGCTGTGGGGGTTCAAGTCCCCCCAATCGCACCAATTTTTAAAGTTGTATCGTATTAAGTGGGTTGTTAGATAGGTAATATTTTTATTTTAAGTTATTTTCAAATAAAGATTGACACTACTATAAAACCTCCCTATAATACGCGTTCTAGATTGATGCGGGGTGGAGCAGTCTGGTAGCTCGTCGGGCTCATAACCCGAAGGTCGTTGGTTCAAATCCAGCCCCCGCTACCACTTTTTATACTGATATTTTGTACACTAAATTTGTCAGTGCCAATTAGCCCACCATTATGCTTGTGGGTTTTTTTGTATCTTAAAGTCGGTGTTATCGCGATATCTATCCTATTTATGCTAAGCTCTATGCCTATAGAGTACGATACTATTCGTTACTGGTCATCACCTGCTACTGCGTGATAACTGGTAAGCACACTATCTTTTATTCCTCATCCTTTTATCGATAGTACTGCTTTATGAATAATAATAGCACTAAGCTTTTGAGCTTGATAATTATTGGTTGTGCCCTTATAAATAAGCATGACCCATATAAGATCGGGTTGAGTGGGTAGTAGAAATAATAGAATATACAATGATTATACTGACTGTTATAAATAGACCATTAAAATGATTCATTTATAACAGATATGCAAATAGGACATTATTAATAGATTATGAAACTTTCTACTAAGGTTACAGAATTAACTAGTATTATTGCCCCTGCAGTCGCCGCTTGTGATGTAGCGCTATGGGGTATAGAATTTGCACCGCAAGGCAATCGTTCTTTGTTGCGTATTTATATTGAGTCGTTACCTGAAGACCAAGCTCAAGATAAACAGGTGACGATTGAAAATTGTGCGGCAGTAAATCACCAGGTCAGCGGTATTTTAGAGGTTCACGATCCTATTTCTGGTGAGTTTATATTAGAAGTATCTTCACCTGGTTTTGACCGCGCGTTTTTCTCAGATGAGCAAATGCATGGCTATGTTGGTCAAACAGTCAGTTTACGTCTGATACAAGCGATTGGCGAAGGTGATAAAAAGCGCCGTAAAGCCACAGGAACCTTAAATAGTATAGATTCAACTTCTTTAAAACTGACAGCTGCTGATGGTGAGCAGTTCGAGATTGCATTGACTAATATCGATAAAGCCAATTTGATTTATGAAGATGCTTAGTTAATTCGAATGCTTATTTAATTCGAATGTTGAGTTTATTAACACGGATAGTTTGATTTGATCATTTAAGTCGCTCATTATAATTGGTATTTTAATCTCCAAATAGCTCACATAGCTGATGGTGAAAATATATAGCAATATACAAATTATAAAATTTAAGTCAATTAAAAAATGATAGGACAGGTATAGCATGAGTCGTGAAATCTTAACGGTAGTAGAAACTGTCAGTAATGAAAAGGGCTTAAATCCTGAAGATATCTTTGAAGCAATTGAAGAAGCTTTAGTGGTTTCGACTAAGAAAAAAGTATATACCGATCAGCCGGAAGTAGAAGTGCGCGTTGCTATCGACCGTGCCACAGGCGATTATGATACTTATCGTTACTGGACAGTGGTTGCAGATGAAGACCATGAAATGCCTGCTTGTCAGCTTGCTATCACTGACCTTGATCAAGAAGAATGGTCAATTGGCGATATCAAAGAAGAGCAAATTGCGTCAATCGAATTTGGTCGTATTGCGGCCACGCAAGCCAAACAAGTTATTATCCAAAAAATCCGTGAAGCTGAGCGTAACTTAGTAGCAGATGCTTTTGAGCCACGTGTTGGCGAAATGATGTACGGCGAAGTTAAAAAACAGACTCGTGATGGTTTCATCATCGACTTAGGTGACAATGCTGAAGGTTATCTTTCACGCGATCAGATGTTGCCTCGTGAGCAGCTACGTGCTAAGTCACGTATCAATGCCATCTTATATCATGTGAACCGTGAAAATCGCGGTGCACAGTTGCTATTATCGCGTACTCATCCTGAAATGCTCTCGGCATTGATGCAAAAAGAAGTGCCTGAGATTGCCGAACAAATTATTGAAATTCGTAATGTCGCTCGCTTGCCAGGTACTCGTGCTAAAATAGCCGTGAAAACCAATGATCATCGTATCGACCCTGTTGGCGCTTGTATCGGTATGCGTGGTACGCGTATCCAAGCGGTACAGCAAGAGCTTGATGGCGAGCGTATTGATGTGGTGGTTTGGTCAGATGACCCAGCTCAATTCATCATCAGTGCTCTAGAGCCTGCTGACGTTAGCAGTATTATTTTAGATGAAGATACTAAGACCGCTGATATTGTCTTTAGCACCAATGATCAATTAGCGCGCGCGATTGGCTCACAAGGTCAAAACGTCCGCTTGGCTTCTGAGCTAACCGGCTATAAGCTTAATATGATGCTAGAAGAAGAGTATCAGCAGCGTCAAGAGAACGAATCTAAAGCCTTTATTGAATTGTTCTACGAGCGTTTAGAAGTAGATAAAGACTTAGCACAAGCACTTGTCGATATTGGTTTTACCAGTATTGAAGAAGTGGCTTACGTGCCAGTTGAAACCTTTTATGATATCGAAGGTTTAGACGATGAAGCGATTGATATGATTCAAGAGCGTGCTAAAGAATTGGTCATCGCAGACGAATTAGTTAAACAACAAAACATGAAAGAGCCAAGTCAAGAACTGCAAGATCTTGAAGGAATGACGGTCAGTTGGGCTTATAAAATGGCACAAAAAGACATCATTACTGTTGATGACTTGGCAGAACAAGCTGTCTTCGATTTAGAAGATATCGAAGGCTTAGATACTGAAACCGCAGGAAAACTCATCATGAAAGCTCGGGAATCTTGGTTCAATGAATAAGCGGTAACTGCATATCGCTGTCTTTTGGTGATATGCTATTGATAATAAAGTGCTGGTATAATTGCAATATATATACTGGCCTTACCCCAATCATTTGTAGCCAACAACTGAATTGAACATATAGCAAATAATAGACAGTAGGTGATAATAAATGGCAGATAAGACCGTCAAAGAACTAGCAGATATGGTTAGCAAAACCGCAAGTGCTGTACAACAGCAACTGGTAGATGCTGGACTGCCTGCGCGCGCAGAGGGTGACCTAGTCACCGAGCTTGAGCAGGAAAAGTTGGTGACGTATTTAAAGCAAAGTCATGGTCAGGAAGAAAAGCGTCGTATTAGTCTTAAGTCTAAGACCACTAGTACTGCGCGTGTGACTGGCTCTTCGGGTAAATCTAAAAGCGTCAATGTCGAAGTGCGTAAAAAGAAAGTGTTCGAGAAGCCTGATCCAGAGAAGATGGCTGAAGAATTAGCTGCGCGCGAGCAAGCGATGATTGAGTCGCAAGAGCGTGCTGCTAAAGATGCTGAAGACCGTGCTGCTACTAAGAAAAAATCTGAAGATCGTCAGGCAGCTACTCTAGCCGCGATGCGCGCAAGTTTGGGCTCTAGTAAAAAGTCTAGTGATAAGAACGATGATATCTCAACGTCAGTAGTTGTGAAAAAAGGCGGTAAGACCACAGTTGAGGTCAAGCCGAAAGAACAACCTAAGAAGAAAGTTGCTGCGACGAAACCAAAAGTTGAAACAGCCGCTGAGCGTAAAGCTCGCGAAGTACGTGAGAAAGAAGAAACTCGTTTACGCGAGATTGAAACAGAAACACGTCGTACCCAAGCTGAAGAAGCGCAAAAACGTACGCTTGAGCAAATGCGCAAAATGGCTGGTCAATATACGGATCAGCCTGCTGCTGAAGTTCGTAAAGACGAACCATTGGCAGAAGGTCTGGTAGGTGATGCGCTAGAAGAATCATTTGAAAAAGAACGTCGTGAAATCAAGCGCGGTGCAAGTAGCACTAGTGCTCGTGGCCGTGGTCGTCGTAAGAATCAAGACGAGCGTGAAATTAAAAACCGTAAAAACGGTTTACGTTCAAGCCAGTCGACACAGCATAAGTTTGAAAAGCCTCTCGAAAAAATTGTTTATGATGTAGAAATCAGTGAACAAATCACTGTTTCTGATCTCGCACAGCGTATGGCTGTTAAAGCCCGTGAAGTAACGAAATTGCTCATGAAAATGGGTGAAATCGCTCGCGAATCAGATACGATTGACCAAGCAACAGCCAGTCTAATCGTTGAAGAAATGGGTCATAATCCAGTACCCGTTAGTGATACTAAAGTTGAAGACGATCTACAATATGCGGTTGATGAGCGTAGCAGTAACATACAAACGCGCCCACCAGTCGTTACTATCATGGGTCATGTTGACCACGGTAAAACATCATTACTAGATAAAATCCGTGAAACGAAAGTTGCGACCGGTGAAGCCGGTGGTATTACTCAGCATATCGGCGCCTATCATGTGAAAACTTCACGCGGTGTGATTACCTTCCTTGATACCCCAGGTCACGCAGCTTTTAGTGCAATGCGTTCACGTGGTGCACAGGCGACGGATATCGTAGTGATCGTTGTCGCTGCTGATGATGGTATGATGCCGCAAACTGAAGAAGCGATTGATCATGCTCGTGCTGCTGGTACGCCAATCATTGTTGCTATCAATAAAATGGATAAGCCAAGTGCTGATCCTGATCGCGTGCTCAATGAATTGACTGCGAAAGAAGTGGTATCAGAAGAGTGGGGCGGTGATACGCCGATGGCTCGTATTTCGGCCAAAACCGGTGATGGTATTGATGACCTACTAGAGCTTATCAGTATCCAAGCAGAGCTCATGGAGCTAGAAGCGCCATTAGATGGTGCTGCTCAAGGTGTGGTGATCGAGTCAAGACTTGAAAAAGGCCGCGGTCCTGTTGTCAGCGTTCTCGTTAAAAAAGGAACGTTAAAACAAGGTGATCTAGTCTTAGCTGGTGAGCATTATGGTAAAGTCCGTGCGATCACTGATGAACATGGTCAGCGCATCAAATCGGCTGGTCCTTCAATCCCTGTAGAGATTTTAGGTTTACCTGAAACACCAGCTGCTGGTAGCGAGTTCTTAGTCTTAACCGATGAGAAAAAAGCTCGTGAAGTCGCTGACTTTAGAACCAATCGCGAGCGTGAGCGTCAGCTTGAGCGTCAAAATGCGATGCGTTTAGAGAGCATGTTCGATCAGATGGAACAAGGTAATGTGTCATTCTTAAATATTGTCTTAAAAACTGACGTTCGCGGCTCACTTGAAGCGTTACTTGCAGCACTGAACGAATTATCAACGGATGAAGTCAAAGTCAGAGTAATCAGCTCAGGCGTTGGCCCTATCTCTGAGTCTGATGTAACACTGGCAGAATCTAGTGAAGCAGTATTGCTAGGTTTCAACGTCCGTGCAGATGCAACCGCACGCCGTAAAGCAGATGTATCTAACATGGATATTCGCTATTACAGTGTCATCTATGGCTTGATTGATGATGTGAAAGCAGCCATGAGCGGTATGTTGGCTCCTGAACATCGTGAGAAAATCTTGGGTGTCGCGGACGTTCGTGAAGTATTCCGTTCTAGTAAGTTTGGTGCAGCTGCCGGTTGTATGGTGGTTGAAGGTACGATTTATCGCAACAAGCCTATCCGTGTTTTACGTAATGACCAAGTTATCTTTACTGGTCAATTGCAATCATTACGTCGCTACAAAGAAGACGTCAATGAAGTACGTACCGGCATGGAATGTGGTCTAGCCGTCCGTGGTTATGATGTAGAAGATGGCGATAAAATCGAAGTCTTTGAGATCCAAGAGTTTGCACGTACTATCTAAAGTTGCTGTTCGATAGAATGGTATTTGAAAATGCAATATGCCTAACTAGCTGAGTATGTCAGATATCTTTTTAATACTCAGCTGTACTTAGGCCTAACAGGTACATCCTGCTAGGCCTTTTTTAACAAATATTAATCACTCAATTTATTCATAAGACTGTTCCGAAAAATAGAGTAACCAGTAAAACGAGCGCAGAGACTATCTCTTATAGACTAAGCGAGTTGCATCAAGTTAATCGTATTTCTTAGATTCAGTATCAATAAAAATAAGCTATATTAAAAACAAGGTAATAACCATGAACCAACGTTTACAACGTTTAGCTGATCAGATTCAGCGTGAGCTTGCTGTTCTTATCCGTGATGCTGTCAATGACCCGCGTCTGACTGGTTTTGTCACTATATCTAGTGTTAAAGTTAGTCCAGACCTAGGTTACGCTGATATTTATGTCACAATCATGGAGCCAGAGCTCAATGATGCTATGACTAAGTCCAATCATGAAGAGAGTATTAAGGTGCTTAATAACGCAGCAGGTTTCTTGCGTACTGAATTAAGCCACAGTCTAAAAACTCGCACGACGCCGCGTTTGCGTTTTCACTATGATGAAGTTACCGCTCGAGGTAATTATATGATGGATCTAATTAGTAAAGCGGTCATTAAAACTGAGAAAAACGAGTCTGACGAGCAAGAAATAGAAGAGTAAAAGCCATTATGTCTACAGTTTCTACAAAAGCGTCTACGCAAGTTGGTAAGAATCTCAATACAATGCCCACAAAGATAAAAGTATCGGGCGTTATATTGGTGGATAAGCCTCAAGGTATGACTTCACAGCAAGTAGTGTCAAAGGTGAAGTATCTGTTTAAATCACCGAATCATGACAGTAAAAAAGCTGGTCATACAGGCACGCTTGATCCGATGGCAACTGGTCTACTACCTATTTGTTTGGGTGAAGCAACTAAGTTTAGTCATTATCAACTCGATGCTGATAAATCTTATCAAGCGACTATCTTACTTGGAAGCCAAACAGATACCGGTGACGCAGATGGAAAAATTATTGCTGAAACGACTATTCCGTCATTTGATGAAGCGACACTAAACGATGTTGCTCAGCAGTTTTTAGGGGCTCAGCAACAAATTCCACCGATGTATTCTGCTTTAAAGAAAGATGGAAAAAAGCTCTATGAATATGCGCGTGCTGGGATAGAGGTTGAGCGTGCGCCGAGAGATATTACCCTCAAAGCAATCAGCCTAGAAGCTATCGATGATAAGCAGATTCAATTGACAGTGACGTGTTCCAAAGGCACCTATGTACGTGTATTAGCAGAAGATATTGCTAAAACACTGAACACGTTAGGACATTTAACTGCATTGCGCCGTCTACAAGTTGGTGATTTTAGAATTGACCAAGCAATTACTTTGGCAGATTTAGAGGCACTAGCATTAAAGAGTCGTCAGGAACATTTGTTGGTAGTAGATGCTTGTGTCAATATTAATGCTGAGCTTATGTTGTCAGCAGAACAATATGAACGTGTACAAATGGGTCAACGCTTAAATGTATTCGATCAGCTGACGGATGATTTGCAAAGCTATATTGCATCGGCTATCGAACAAAAGTCATCTAATGATGAAAGTAATGATGAGCAACGAAATATTAATGAGAGTGAGAGTAACAAGGAAATACCATTACCACATGAGATAGCAGTAGATATCTGTCTCATTAATGAGCAGGGACATTTTATTGGTCTCGGTGCTGTGAGTTTAAATGGTCGATTGCAACCTAAAAAATTGATTCAGTTATAGTATTAGGTGTTTAATTTACCGTTATTTGTATCACTCAAAGTCTGTAAAAGTTACTAAGAATTCACATTAATCACATATCGTCACATTTTATTGCAGGTTTCACCTATAGTGAAACCTGCTTTTTTTGTACCTTAGTTAAGTCATCTAAGGAAAAGCAGTCAAGGAGAAAATATAATAATATGAATATAATAATTTTTTCCTAAACAAATATAAAATAATTTTTTAGAAGTTATATTAAATACTATGATAAGAAAAATAAAAGAATAATTAATAGAATATAAGGAATACTATGAAAACGATTGCTTTTTTATTACATAATCACTTTGAACAAGCAGAATATGAAGACGTTAATAACAAGCTAAAAGATAAAGGCTACAAGACACTTCTTATTACCACCGATAAAGATAAAGAAGTTCAAGGCATGAAGCAAGATGTTAATAAGGGCGATACGTTCACTGCCGACCTATTTGCTAAAGACGCAAAAGCTGATGAATATGATGCCTTAGTCTTGCCAGGTGGTACAGTAAATGCTGACGCCATACGTAGCAATAAAGAAGCTCATAGCATCATCAAGGCGATTAATGATGCTGGCAAACCATTAGCAGTTATCTGTCATGCTCCTTGAGTGCTTATTAATACAGGTATTGCTAACGGCAGAACGTTGACTGCTTATCAGACACTACAGATCGATTTAGAAAACGCTGGGGCAAAATTTGTAGATAAAACAGTACAAGTCGATGGTAATCTGATTACCTCACGCAATCCAGACGATATCAAGAATTTTGTCGAAGCTATCGATAAAGCACTATCATAATTTCAATTATTAAATTTCATAATCAATTACAATCATAAAAAGGAAAATAGTATGTCAAATTCTAATCCAAATGATACTAAGCTTGAGCAACAACGTTCTGACGCAGCTGAAGCCTCGTTAAAGAACCAAACTGACAGCAATTATACAAAAGATACTGACGCAGCAGCAGATCGTATTGCTGATAATGCAGAAGAAGCTAAAAAAGATAAATAGAACTTAATTTAAGTTCGATCTACGTTTTAAATTTTTATCTAGTTAACTAAAAATGCTAACTGCTCAAAAGGTTAGCATTTTTAATAATAAATTCTATGATTAGTTTTATTATTAAGATTATTTAATATCGATTTCTTATAACAAGATAATTGGAGAGCTATTATGGATAAGCAAGAACAAAAGATAGAAAAACTAGCCGATGATATCAATCCTAGCCAAGATGTGATTCCTGATAGTTTAGCTGAGGCTACCACAGTACCGCTAGATGATGATGCGCTTGGTGGTAACGCAACTGAAGATGACGTTAAAAAAAGTAAATATAAATAAGCTTTTATAAACATATTATCAATCTAAGTTTGTTTCATAAAACTGTTGAAACTAATATGGAAAACTGCTGTTAGTTCGGCAGTTTTTTGTTATAATCGTTTTCAAGTTAAACAACGTGTTTGTCGACCACTAGGTCAACTCTAGTAATGCAGGGTTGTCCCGAATGTCATGCAGACTATTTTATTTATTCTATCATTTTATACTCATTAAAATTTATTGATGAATTATAGAATGTTTAGCATTGCCGGAGAAATCTATGTTAACTAATACTGATCGCGAACAAATCATTGCTCAATACCAACGTGGCGAAAACGACACAGGTTCACCTGAAGTACAAGTAGCCTTGTTAAGTGCTCGTATCAACGATTTGCAAAACCATTTTAAAGCACACAAAGCTGATCATCACAGCCGCCGTGGTCTTATCCGTATGGTTAATACCCGTCGTAAATTGCTTGATTACCTAAAAGGTAAAGACCTTGGTCGCTATACCACTCTTATCAGCCAGTTAGGTCTACGTCGTTAATTTGACGACAGTAGTACGAATGGTCGCTAAAATAGAATATACCTTAATACGGTACCATTTCAGATTTTTACCCAAGCCATTTGGAACTTACTTGTTGATATCGATAAAATAGATTTTTCTAAAACGGTGTGGAATAGTTTCACGCCGTTTTTTTATGCTTATCATTATGGTTAATTTAGCTTAGATGCTTTAAGTTCATATCATGTGATAATTGCAGCGTGAGTACTAAAGATGCAGGGTCAAATACGTAAGACTTGCTCTAAACCTCAGTAGTCATTATTAATAAAGAATTGTTATTAATAAGTATTTACTATCAATAAATAGGCTGTTTTGCATTTAATTGGTCAATGACCGTAAATCACTGTAAAATAATGCCTTATGAGTTTTATAGTGCTATTAGCTGTAAAGTATTTATGTGAAAGTATCTATGTGTTAGTAAGCTAGATATTAGTATCTTACCAAAGAAGCAGCCAGTATCATGTGCGCATGATTTTGACTTGATACGACTTTTGATAGTACTTATATAAAACCGAATTTGAAAAACCGAATATGCATAAAAGTACCATGCCTATGATATGTAAATGCATAAGATAAATAGGTAAAGATATTAGCCTTAATTAACGCGATGCTTTAATCGACTTGTTGTTAGTTGGTGGCTATATACAAAGAAAGATAAAGAATTTTTAATGACAGATATCAGCTTTTATAATGCTGATATTACTTTCGTCAGTCAATATTAGGAAAATTATATGACAATGTTTAATACTATTAAGCGTGAATTCCAATACGGCAACCAGCAGGTTGTTATCGAAACAGGTCGTATCGCTCGCCAAGCTAACTCTATTTTAGTTCACATGGGCGGCGTCACTGTATTAGTAGCAGCCGTTGTGAAGTCTGAAGCGAAAGAAGGCCAAAACTTCTTTCCATTGACTGTTAACTACCAAGAAAAAATGTATGCAGCGGGTAAAATTCCAGGTGCTTATGGCAAACGTGAAGGCCGTGCTAGTGAGTCTGAAACCTTAACCTCGCGCCTGATTGACCGTCCGATTCGTCCACTTTTCCCTGAAGGCTATTTGAACGAAATCCAAATCACAGCCACGGTTGTATCATCAGACAAGAGTCAGTCAGCAGATATCGCGGCATTGATTGGTGCATCAGCTGCATTAGCTATTTCTGACGCGCCATTTAATGGCCCTGTTGCCGGTGCACGCGTTGGCTTTATCAACGGTGAATATGTTCTAAACCCGACTCTTGAAGAACTTAAAGAGAGTGATCTTGACTTAATCGTTGCTGGTACTAAATCGGCAGTATTAATGGTTGAGTCAGAAGCCAAAGAGTTGTCAGAAGATCAAATGTTAGGTGCAGTATTGTACGGTCATCAGCAACAGCAAATCGTTATTGATAATATTGCCTCATTAGCTGCAGAAGTGGGTACAGCTAAGCAGCAGTTTACTTCTCCTAAGCGTGATGAAGCATTATCGAACAGCATGAAAGAGCAGTTTGGTGCGCAAGTATCTGACGCCTATACCATTACTGATAAACAAGAGCGTTATACTAAGCTTGATGACGTTAAACAAGCTGCTATTGCTGCGCTTGCTGGTGATGCAGAGTCAGAAACTTATAGTGCTACGGTATCTGAGCTAAAAGAAATCTATAACGATCTAAAATACCGTACGGTTCGTGACAATATCTTGTCTGGTAAGCCACGTATCGATGGTCGTGATCTTGAAACGGTTCGTGCCATTGATGTACAAGTCGGTGTATTACCATTTACTCATGGTTCAGCGCTATTTACTCGTGGTGAAACGCAAGCATTGGTGACGACGACTCTTGGTAACAGCCGTGACGTCAACATGATTGACTCACTAGCTGGTACGATTCGTGACCATTTCATGTTGCATTATAACTTCCCGCATTTCTCAGTTGGTGAGACTGGTCGCGAAGGTATTCCTAAACGTCGCGAAATCGGTCATGGTCGCCTAGCGCGCCGTGGTGTACAAGCGATGCTTCCAGATAGCGAACGCTTCCCATATGTTATCCGTGTGGTATCAGAAATCACTGAATCAAACGGTTCATCGTCTATGGCTTCTGTTTGTGGCGCAAGCTTGGCATTGATGGACGCTGGCGTACCAATTAAAGCACCAGTTGCTGGTATCGCAATGGGTCTAGTGAAAGAAGGCGAGCGCTTTGCCGTATTGTCTGACATCTTAGGTGATGAAGATCATCTTGGCGATATGGACTTTAAAGTGGCTGGTTCTAAAGACGGCATTACCGCCCTGCAAATGGACATTAAAATTGAAGGCATTACGCCAGATATCATGGAGCAAGCGCTGAAACAAGCCCATGCTGGTCGTATCCATATCTTAGACGCAATGAACAAAGTATTGCCTGAAAGCCGTACTGAAATCAACGCGCATGCGCCTAACTATGCCGTTATCGAAATCAATCCTGACAAAATCCGTGATGTTATCGGTAAAGGCGGCGCTACTATCCGTCAGCTAACGGAAGAAACTGGTGCCGTTATCGATATCGATGACGCTGGTACGATTCGTATCTTTGGTGAAAACAAAGCAGCAACTAAAGCGGCTATCGGTAAAATCGAAGCCTTAACTGCTGAAGTTGAAGTGGGCAAAACGTATGAAGGTACGGTTGCTCGTATCGTTGACTTTGGTGCATTCATTAACGTCTTACCAAACACTGATGGTCTAGTACATATCTCACAAATCGCAGATGAGCGCGTAGAGAATGTATCTGACTATCTCAAAGAAGGTCAAATCGTTAAAGTATTGGTACAAGACGTCGATAACCGTGGTCGTATCAAGCTGACTATGAAAGGTATTGAGCAAAGCTAATTCTCGATATTTGATATAGTAAAAATTTAAAAAACCGCTTTGAGTCACTTATCATTAGTGCTCAAGGCGGTTTTTTTATGGATATAAAAAAGTGAATTTAGAAGAAGCTAAAAATTTATAATCTAGTTCATCTGAAATGAGTAGTTTAGAGGGTTAGAAATTTAGGAAGGTGCAAATCAATGCGTAATTTTGGTAAATCTTGCAACTGCTGAGTGAGTAGTGGCAGAATGTCATCATACCAATCTAGTGGTTCGAAACCAGAAGAATTAGAGGAATCAGCTGACGAGATATCATTTACAGAGCTAGGAGGTAAGTTCTGTGTATCATTAAGCTTTGAGCTAAAAGAAATAAATGGATGTGTTAGTAGAGCAATTCTACGGATACCTTGATAGCGGATAAGAGGAATAAGCTGCTGCTGTAAATCAACCAAAGCTGCCGTCAACCAACGTAATCTTGCTGGGTGATAAGGATGGTCGGAGATGACAAGGTTGGCGATATAACTGGGTTGGCTGCCGTTACTGCTGACACCAAGCCCGGCCTGCTCACGTGAGCGTTTATGCAGTAAACAGCTACCAATTTCCAAGCTACCGTCACGACAAGCGCGATAGTAACGTTGGTAATTATCAGGATATAAGCGCTTGGTTCGCGTAAGGATAGGGTCTAAAAGGACACCTGCGCTGTTAACCGGCAGTATCAGTAGCTGCGCGCTACTATTTAAAATAGGGGCATGAGTGAGTTGCAAAATTGCCATCATCAACCCCTTTATAGAAGTTTACATTATTTAGCGCCAGTTTTAGCGTCTGTATCTGCCTCTAACTGAGCGATTTGCTGTTCGAGTAATTCGATTTGCTCAGCTTTCATGTCTGTTAGTTTCTTAGTCATGGTAATCTGTTCAGTAGCTAGCTTTTCTTGTTCAGCCAAGCGCTTACTTTCGTCCTCTAAGCGATCAATTTCTTCTTTCGCTAGGCTATCCGTTTCTGGTAGAGGCGCATTTAATATAGCCTCTGGATTAGGTGCCTCAGTATCTGTAACGGCAGCAATAGCTTGGCTATCATCTAAGGTACCATCGTTACTTTCTAAATCATTCACCACATTATCTAATGGCATAACAGTAGACGATGCAGCCTCAGTCTTAGTTTGCTCGCTAGTCGCTGGCAAGCTTTCTACAGCGTTCACGTCAGCTTCAGGTAGAGCATTTTTCCAAACCAAATAACCAATTAATAGCGCTATCAATATAACGCCAAACCACCATTTTTGGCGTAGTTTAGTAGAATTAGCAGATTTGTTTTTTGATGCTTTTGCAGATAGGCGCTGCATTTTTTTACTTTTCATACTACAGTCGATTTATTTAAAAAATGTAAGTAGGCATACTATAGCAAAATCAAAATAAAAAGCCTATCTATTGATATGATAGATAGGCTAAAGGTACTGTTAAAAAGCTACATGAATAAAGAGTTATATAAATCAAGGGTTACACAAAATTTATGCTCTAAACGGTGATGTTAAATGCTTATCACTTAAATTTCACTGTGCCACTAGTACCGGTGGCCATCGCATCACGAGTGAGCTGATCTTCAGCATGGTTTTTGGCACTGATAGCATCAGGGTCAGGGCGATGCTCTGTATGACCACATTGAGTACATTCTATATATTCATCAGGTGCGGGCTCGGTGATATTTACTTGTACCACTGCATCCATTGTCTGACATTTGGGGCAGCGTACCCCTGCTAAAAATTGACGCTTTGGTCGTGACGACTGATAACGCATTTAAGTAACCTCACGTGTCGTTTTGGTATTTGCGGCAGCAATCGTTTTGGCATTGCTAAAACCGCTGTGACGTAATAAGGCGTCGATACTGGCGCTACGACCACGGAAGTTCTCAAAATTGGTCTTGGCTGGGAAGCTACCGCCGACGGACAAGATAGTTTCACGGAACGCCTTACCTGTGATTGGATTAAATATACCCTCTTCTTCAAACTTACTAAAGGCGTCTGCAGATAACAGCTCCGCCCATTTATAAGAATAATAACCTGCCGCATAGCCACCGGCAAAGATATGGCTAAAACCATTAGCAAAGCGGTTATAGTCAGGCGTTTGCATAATAGCAATGTCGCTACGTACGCTATTTAAAGTCGCTAAGATACCCTCGTAATCAAGTGCTGGGGTTTGCGCATGAATCAATAAATCAAATAAGGCAAACTCGATTTGGCGTAGCGTTTGCAGTCCACTTTGGAAGTTTTTTACCGCCAGCAGTGCATCAAGTTTGTCTGTAGGCAAGGACTCGCCTGTTTCGACATGGCTACTGATGAGGGCAATCCCTTCTGCATCCCATGCCCAGTTCTCCATAAATTGGCTGGGCAGCTCAACCGCGTCCCATTCCACGCCATTGACACCAGCAACGTCACCAACGGTCACTTGAGTTAATAGATGATGGAGACCATGACCGAATTCATGGAATAAGGTCAGCACTTCATCGTGCGTCAATAAGCTTGGCTTACCATCGAGTGCTGGCGTGAAATTACCGACCATAAAGCATACAGGGAGCTGCTGATGCTCTTGTTCATCATAGCGATAACGCGACTGAAAACCACTCATCCATGCGCCGCCGCGTTTACCGCTACGGGCAAATAAATCAAAGTAAAAGCCACCAAGCAAGTTATCGTCAGCATCAAACAATTGATAAAAACGGACGTCATCATGCCAGCGTGATACGGAGTGGTTGTCGGTATTATCACCGCTTTGTTCTAGTGCTTTAATACCGTATAAACGCTCTACGATAGCAAACAGGCCGCTAATGACCTTTGGCAATGGGAAGTAAGGGCGAATCTCTTCTTGCGATAAACTAAACTCGCTTTGTTTTACCTTTTCAGCGATATAGGCACTGTCCCATGGCTGCAAATCAGTAATATCGTAATCTTGCGCATACTTTTGCAACTGCGCTAAGTCGTGTTTAGCCGTTGGTGTCGCTTGTACGGCTAAATCACGTAAGAAAGTTTCAACTTCCGCCACACTATCTGCCATTTTGGTTGATAGTGATACTTCCGCATAATTATTAAAGCTTAATAATTTGGCTTTTTGTTCACGTAATTGCAGGATATCACTCATGAGGTCGGCGTTATTTAATGAGTCGCCTTTGGCATTGGTATGCTCATCAAATTCAGAGGCGCGGGTAACATAAGCGCGGTATAGCGTCTCACGTAGACGGCGATTGTCAGCATGTGTCATGACGGCAAGATACACAGGGATGTTTAAGCTTGCCACATAATAAGGGGTTGGCAGAATATCAATTTCAGTTTGCGTGAGCGCACTGCTGGCAAGCTCACGGGTTTTATATTGTTCGCCAGCGTCTGCTAATAGTGCTAAACCACTTTCGGTCAAGCCGGCTAACTGCTCGTCATTAAGAGGCAGTGCATAAGCTTGGGTAGCATCTAATACATGATCAGAGAATGTCGCTGACAAGGTAGATAGCTTGCTTTGTATGGCAGCGAACTTTTCTTGATCTGCTTTAGGTAATGCCACACCTGATAGCTCAAAGCTTCGTAATGCAAGCTCGATTGCGCGCGCACGTGCTGGCTCAAGCGCTGCAAAAAACGCTTTATCGTTAATGATTGTCTGATAGCGATTAAATAGTGGCTGATGCTGTCCAACTCGTGTGCCGTAAGCAGACAGTTTCGGTAGCAGTTCATGATGAACATGGCGTATATCATCGTTGCTCATCACGCTATTAAGGTGCGATAAAATACCCCAGCTGCGATCTAATGCTAGATTGATATGGTCAAAGCTCATCACATCGGCCAAAGCTTGCTTAGCGTTAAGCTCAGAAGTATTATCGACGTTATTTGCTGTCATCATATCTAAAAAATTATTGGCAGCCTCGATAGCGCTAACGACTTGGCTTTGTAAGCTAGTAGGCGTAGCACTGGCAAAATCGACAAGGCGTAAATCTGGAGCAATGGAAGTCATAAAGGGTTCCGGTATAAATAATGAGCAGAAGAAATAGGATATAAATGAGTGTCATACCTCAATTTTTTTATTTGGCGCTATTATTTGGTACTACTATTTAGGGATTTTAGGATAAGAAGGGTTGTTGGTCGAACTTTCATCACAATGTATCAGTATTTAAAAAATATATCAGTATCTAAAAGATGGGTCTTACTTAGCGAAAATACAACCCATAAATATGGCATGACCACGCTAATGCTCAGGTTACGCTTATTAAAGCTGCTGTAGCTTCTTAAAGCAGCACTTACAAAGCGTCATCATTTGATTGCAAATTAACCCTATAGCTGCCAAGGTTAAGTTGATAGGGTAATAGTGACGATTGGTACTTATTAGAAGTATTTATTCTAGAGGTACTTATCATATATTAAAAATTTCGAACGAGTAATACCTAACGAATACCGAAAGCAGTACTAGAAACCAATATCAGAAATCAATGATAATAAAATAAGGAGCAGTATTTATGAAAGCAACTCTTAAAAGCTTACGTGAAACTAAAGCGAATCCAGCAGTCAGTATTTTTGTTAAAACTCACCGTGAGCATCCTGCCAACGAAAAAGACCCTATTGCTCTAAAAAATCAACTAAAAGTTGTTGAAGAACGCTTAACCAACGAATTTGATAAGCGCACGGCGACCACTATTCTAGAAAATATCCACGCTAAAACTAAAGAGCTTAATCATAATTATAATTTAGATACCTTAGCGATATTTGCCAGTACTGATGATGTACAGATTGTTCGTATGCCTATTGATACGACAGAACGCGTTGTCATCTCAGACAGCTTTGCTACGCGTGATTTAGTCCGTGATATGGCAAGTGCAGTGCATTATTATACCGTGGTATTGACTCGTGACGGTGCGCGCCTGATCGAAGCCTCTAACGACCGCGTCGTAAGAGAGTTTGATAAAGATGCTAAAGCACAAAATAATATGGAAAATATTCCATTTCCTATTGAGAATAACGGCTTATATACGACAGGCGATGGCGGATCAGACCGTTCAGCGAACAATGAAAGCAGTGCCTTAAAAGAGTTCTTTAACCAAGTCGATAAGAGTGTTCAAGAGCTGTGGGGCGATCATAAAATGCCGCTAGTTGTCGTTGGCGATAGCAAAAATATTGGTTACTATAAAGATGTTTGCGACCGTCCAGATAATATTATCGCTACGGTATCAAACGCTACTAATTTGGAAGCAGGTAGTGCACAGCATATCGTTGATAGTGTTCAAGAAGCGGTAGAAGGCTATCGTACATCACTACATCAAGCGGCATTGGGTGAGATTGATAAAGCGCGCGGTGCAAATATGCTGCAGACTGATCTACAAGAAGTCTACCGCAGTGCGTTCCAAGGCGTAGGTGAGACATTGTATGTTCGCCGTGGTTACATACAACCTGCCAAGATTGATGAAAAAGCACAAACATTAGCTATGGCTGATGATGCTACTGCAGAAGGCGTGACTGATGATGCAATTGGTGAAATTATTGAGCATGTGATTCATAACGGTGGTAAAGCAGTATTTATGCCGCAGGATATTATGGGTGAAAATCAACCGATTGCCCTGGTAACTCGTTACTAATCGATGGCTAGATGGTTGATAGTCATGAATGAATTAGCCATTGGCAGCACATAGGTATAATATGAGAGCATTGGTTCAATACGAATCAATGCTCTTTTTATATCTATAATGATTATAAATCACTATTTTCTAGAAGCATTTTCTAAAAATTATTGACGATTATCCAATCTTTATGACTAACCATTAAATGAGAAGCATGGTTTATTTTTAGACTTGATGATTTTTTTAATAACCATCGCTTTTAACGCTTACTCTATCAATACTGAGTTTATGACTAATAAAATTATGACTAATACCATCTCTTTTGTTTTAACCAGCTACAATATTCATAAAGGCATGTCGCCGATGAATCGCCAAGTCAAAATACAGGGTATCGCCCAAGCACTTGATATTATTGGCTCAGACATACTTTGCCTACAGGAAGTGCAGGGACAAAATCTTAAACGCAATATGCAATACAACGAGTATCCTGACCAATCACAGCATGAATGGTTTGGTGAATATCTGCAATTGCAAAATAGCTATGGTAAAAATTCAGAGTACGAAAACGGTCATCACGGCAATGCGGTATTGAGCCGTTTTCCACTAGATCCCAAACATAACGTCAATATTACGGTTAATAAACTTGAGCAGCGTGGTGTTTTGCACTGCGAAGTACAGCCGATAGGTTGGGATGTGCCAGTAGTGGTACTATGTGCGCATTTAAACTTGTTTGAGCGTGATCGCATTAAGCAATACGAAGCGATTGCTAACTACGTTCGAGATGAGATTGCACCGGATCAACCTCTGATTTTGGCAGGCGATTTCAATGATTGGAAAAAAATGTCTTGTGACAAGCTTGCTAGCAGCTTGGGTATGACTGAAGCCTTTAAACATTGTCACGGCAAGTTGCTGCCGACCTTTCCAGCGAAGCTACCTGTGCTAAGCTTAGATCGTATCTACGTCCGTAACCTGAGAGTAAAAGATGCTTGGGTACATACCGGCAAGCCGTGGTCGACCTTGTCTGATCATCTGCCTCTGAGTGCAGAGTTGGCACTGCCATAGTATAACGAAGCAACAAAGTAGCAATCAACGAACGAAGAAATACTAGAATAGTAAAAGGATAATAAGTCATGTCTGATAAGCAAATACCAACCACTCAACATGGGGTGCTTATACGTGAGTTTGGCGAGCCTGGAGTAATGACTTATCAAGACGACGTGGCTATTCCTGAGTTAAAAGACAGTCAAGTATTGGTAAAAATTGCTTATGCAGGGATTAATCCAGTCGATTATAAAACCCGTCAAGGTAAAGGCTGGGGCGCTGCTAATATCCAAAAAGACAAGTTTGATCATGATCAGCCTGCCATTTTAGGATTTGATATGTCAGGTACCGTGGTCAAAAGCAGTAGCACAGATTTTACGGTTGGCGATAAAGTTGCGGCATTAACTTTTGATGGGGGCTGCTATGCTGAATACGTTGCTGTTGATGCCAAACTGCTAGCACATGTGCCTGAAGCGGTCAGCTTAGAGCAGGCAGGTGCGCTACCTTGTATCGGACAAACGGCACTACAGTTTGCTGAATTCGCGAATATAAAAGATGGCGAGCATGTGGTGATGAATGCTCCAGCAGGCGGTGTTGGTCATTTATTGATACAGCTGTTGATGGATAAAGTTGCTAAAAATAATATTAAAGTCACGCTGATTTGTTCAGCAGGGAAGTATGAAAAGCTTAATAGCTTGATAGATACTAGTCAGCTTGCAGGTTGGATTGATTATACTAAAAACGAGCCTTTTCCTAAGCTGCAAGCGGATGTGCTACTGGATTTGGTCGGTGATGAAGCAGGCGTGCGAGCACTAAAGGTTGTAAAAGACTCTGGACGTGTATATGTGCTGCCAACGATTTGGGTAGATAAGCTAAAAGAAGCAGGCAGTCAAAAAAATCTAAGCGTTGAAGGTTATGCAGCGCAGCGTAATGGCGAGGATATGGCACGTGTTTTACAGCTGGTGGCAGACGGTCAGCTGACTTTACGTTTACAGCAAACTTATCCATTATCAGAAGTTGTTGCTGCCCATCACGAGCTGCAAAAAGGCGATGCTTTTGGTAAATTGGTATTAAAAGTCAGCTGAGCCAAATTTGCTTGATTGCCAAACCCAGCTAATAGCTAGCTTTGATTATTTGGATGCATTTGCCGAAAGGTTAGGCTGATACGTCCTGCATTTACTGTTTTAGTCTTGGTAATGCTGTGCTTCCAAAAGCTCTGAGTATCGCCATGCATGACAATTAACTGACCTGACTCAAGATAAAGCTCGACTTTATCTTGAGTTTTTTTATGCTTAAAGACAAGTTTTCGCGTAGCGCCGAGCGATAACGAAGCAATAACTGGCTGCACGCCAAGCTCTTTTTCATCATCGGCATGATAGCCCATACCGTCCTCGCCAGAAGGATAATAGTTGAGCAAACACGAATTAAAATTAACATCAATGCCAAGCGCTAATAATTGCTGCTCTATATGATGTTTCACATGAAACACAGTATCTGTCCAAGGTATGGTTTGACGGCTATGACCAGAGTACTGATAGTCAATACCGCTATCGCCCATCCAAACAATTTGCCGCGTGGTGATGTGCGTCTTGCCAAATAACGTGACGATATCCGCTCGCCAAGGTAGTTCGGTCACTAGGTTATAAAATAAGGGGCTGGGATAGTCAATCACAATCCCTAAGTCATTTACCTCTCCGTCATAGGGCAATAGATTGTCGGCTGGCTTGGGCGCAAAAAGGTCAGTCACCGTTATTTACTACTCTGATAATGCTCATTGATAACTTGAGCACATAATTCAGGCGCTTCCATTGGCAATAGGTGCCCATAGTCTAGCAAGGATATGATGCTGTTATCAGGAACAAATTTTTGCCATTGTTTGCGCACTTGATGGTTAATAAATAACGTTGGCTTGCCAGTAATTAAAGTATAAGGGCAGCTCAGCTGCTTAATTGCTGCATCGATATGAGGCGCACCGAAATAGTTTGCCAGCTCTTGATCTGGTGCGAAAATAAGCGTATAGCTACCATCAGGATTTGCCGCCAAGCTTTGCTCAGCAAATACTAGTAGATGCTCATTGCTGATACGCTTATAGGCACGCTGCGCACGTAGGCTCTCATAATAATCATTGATACTTGACCAAGTCGTTTGCTTAGTTAATGTGCTTTTGAAGGGCTCGCGGTTCAGCAAAAAATGACGTGGCAACAGATTGTATATCGTCGCTTGTTTTTTGGTAAAGGTCACAGGCTCAATTAAATACAGCTGTGAGAATAGCTCTGGACGCTTTGCTGCTGCCATGGCGGTAGCAGTCGCACCCTGCGAATGTCCAATGCCGACAACCGGTTTATCTTGCGTCTTTTCCAAAAACTCAATAAGCATATCAGCGTCTTGCTCGCGCGTAAGACGACGGCTCTGCGGTTTATCATACCAATAGCCACGCAGGGCGAGCGAGCTTATATCAAAGTCAGTTGCTAACTCATTTAACAAAGGCATATAGGTGCCAACAGTAAAACTATTGCCACCATAAAAATGTGCTAAAGGACGTGAAGTAGCATTTAAGTTCGCTACTTCGTTAAGTTTGGCTAGATCGTAATAACGTGCTTGTTGTCCAGCAATCGCAATATTCTTTGCAAAATCTTCCATAATGACGCCACGTCCCTGTGTTTTTTGATTTAGTGAAGTTCTGATTATGATACTGCTGATTATAATGATCTAGTCGTCTTCACCTAAGAAGCCACCACTTTGACGATGCCATAAGCGTGCATATACGCCATGTAACGCCAGCAATTCGTCATGACTACCTTGCTCAATGATACGTCCTTTATCCATAACCACCAATCTATCAAGCGCGGCGATGGTTGATAAGCGATGGGCGATGGCAATAACCGTCTTGCCAGTCATAATATCGTTTAAGCTTTCAGTAATGGCAAACTCGATCTCAGAATCAAGGGCACTGGTCGCTTCATCCAATAATAAAATCGGCGCATTTTTTAGCATAACACGAGAGATGGCAATACGCTGACGTTGCCCGCCAGAAAGTTTGACCCCGCGTTCACCCACTTGGGTATCAAGCCCAGTATTGCCTTTATCATCATATAAGTCTTTGATAAATTCCCATGCTTGGGCTTGTTTTGCCGCAATGACAATCTCTTCATCAGTGGCATCTGGACGACCATAAGCGATGTTTTCGCGCACGGTACGATGCAGCAGTGAGGTATCTTGAGTGACCATACCGATTTGCTGGCGTAAGGACTCTTGGGTAACTTCATCAATCGCTTGTCCATCGACAAAAATCTTACCTCTATCGACATCAAAAAAGCGCAGTAGCAGATTGACTAAGGTAGATTTACCCGCACCTGAACGCCCAACCAGACCAATTTTTTCACCCGGTTTGATATCTAAATGGAAGTCGTCAAGTAACTTCACCCGCGCGGCAACCATAGGATTGACCTCATCGATGTGCTTGCCTTCGATATCATCAACAATCTCATCATTCTCATAACTAAAGTCAACATGATCAAAGACAATTCGTCCTTCGGTGACAGTTAATGCCGAAGCATTGGGCTGATCCACGACAGTTTGCGGGGCAGATAAGGTGCGCATACCATCTTGTACGGTACCGATACTTTCGAATAGGCTTGCCGTTTGCCACATAATCATTTTGGTAAGACCATTCAACCGTAACGCCATGGCAGTCGCTGCGGCAATCGCGCCAACGCCAAGCGAGCCCTGTTGCCAGAGGTACAAGCCAATGCCAGCGGTCGACCCCAGTAAAATAACGCTGATGGTATGATTCACGATTTCGAGTTGGGATACCCAGCGCATTTGCGAGTGTACCGTACTTAAAAATTGCCCCATCGCATCTTTAGCATAGCTCAGCTCGCGACGTGAATGACTAAATAGCTTCACCGTCATAATATTGGCATAGGCATCAGTAATACGACCAACCATCAATGCACGAGCATCAGCCTGTACAATGGCGGTATGTTTGAGCTTAGGAATAAAAAACCACATGCTCAAACCAAACAGGACAAACCAAATTACAAATGGGATTAATAATAAAACGTCTAAGTTAAATAAAATAACGCCAGTGGTGATGAAGTAAACGAGCACATAGAGCAGCATATCCGTGACTGTCATCACCGTATCGCGCACCGCTAGCGCCGTTTGCATGACTTTTGCGGAGACACGACCAGAAAATTCATCCTGATAAAACTGCATCGATTGGCCCAGCATGCGCTGGTGAAAACGCCAACGCATCTGCATCGGGAACACACCCTGAATCGACTGAAAACGAATCAATGACGACAAGGCAATCCAAAAGGGACTGACAATCAATACTGCCAGCATCAGCAGTAGCATATCGCCTTTTTCGGTCCATAACGTCTGCGGGGTGTAAGTGCCCAACCAGTCAACGATATTACCAATCCATGCAAAGAGCATCGCCTCATAGATACCGATACCAGCGGACAAAATCATAAAGAGCAGTAACCAGCCGCGCAAACCCTCAGTACACGCCCATAAGAACTTAATCAGTCCATCACGGGGTAGGGGCAAGGGGGTATCAGGGAAAGCAGATAGGCGGGATTCAAAAAAGCGAAATAGAGCGTTCATAGGCAGTAGCAATAGGTCAATAGCAATACGTCAAGATAAACGCTAGCAAACGTTATCCTGAGTGGTTACTTATGTTAATAAAATAGCATTCTATTTTAGCAAAACTTCGCAATCGCACCTGCATGCTAATTGTAATTTGAAGAATTTTAAACGCTGTAAATGTCTTTTAATGCAATTTTTCCTGAAAAACTCTAAATGCAAAACTAAAAATTATATATATTAGTTGCTGTATATGAAATATATTGTTACATTTAATAGTTTTTTCTTAATATTTTATTTATTCTAAATATTTCAGCAGTGTCAGTTATCAGCAGTGTCATTTAAATGATGGTCATAATAATAAAGCAAGGCTGTGATTCAATTAAGGTAAAAGCGTATGATGTATTTAACCATTGCGGTGTTATGTAGCGTCGCCGTCTCCGTACTATTAAAAATACTACGACAACAAAATTTAGATATTCGCCAAACCATCGTTGCTGGTTATCCAGTCGCCTTTTTACTTACTTGGTTATTATTAAAACCTGACGTCAGTAAAATTGGCGATCTTGGTGGTGCGTGGGGCATTATTATTGCGCTTGGTATCTTGCTGCCCGCAGTATTCGTTATTCTTGGGCGCGCGATTGCGGCGGTAGGTATGGTGGCAACGGATGCCGCCCAGCGTCTCTCATTAATTATCCCAATTATCGCTGCGTTTCTCTTATTTGGAGAAGTGCTTACAGGCACGCGCGTATTTGGCTTAGTATTAGGGTTCTTAGCACTGGGGGCACTGGTATATCGTCCGCAGCAAACCGTAGTTGTTAACGAGAGTGCTAGTACAAATACCGTGGCCAATAATGGGGTTAATAAACAAGCACTACGCACACCACTGTGGCTATTTGGCGTATGGCTAGGCTACGGTATTATTGATATCTTGTTTAAGCAAGTTGCTAAGCAAGGGGCTGCATTTCCATTGACGTTATTTGTCAGCTTTGGCTTAGCAGGCTTGTTGCTATTCATCTATTTGCTTATCACTCGGGTACGCTGGCAAGGTCGCGCATTGGCAGCTGGATTATTATTAGGCGCGCTGAATATCGGTAACATTTATGCTTATATCCGCGCTCATCAAGTGTTATCTGAGTCGCCAAGCATTGTCTTTACCGGTATGAACGTTGGGGTGATAGCCGTGGCAACCCTCATTGGCGTCGGCGTATTTAAAGAATCGCTTAATCGCATCAATATGCTTGGGTTATTGTTAGCGCTTGGCTGTGTGGCGGTGCTGTTTTTAGCATAATAATTTTAGCACAATATTTTTAACGCAATGTTTTTAACGCAATGTTTTTAGCGTAAAGGTTTGAGTAGTAACGATTTTTAAAAGCGTTAACTTATCAGATATAGGCACACAGAGTCGTCCTATGGTAAGGTTATCTACAAACAACAAGGCTTAGATAAATTGGCAAAAAGCTATTTGCTTTGTCACACTTGACCTCAATAAATAAAAATAGGATGCACTTTCCATGGAATACCAAAACCAATATAACAAACAGCTACAGCGTATCAAAAACGGTTCAGGATTTATCGCCGCACTGGATCAAAGTGGTGGCAGCACGCCAAAAGCGCTAGAAAATTATGGTGTCACTGATGATGCTTACGATAATGATGAGGCTATGTTTGACCAAGTGCATGAAATGCGTGCTCGTATTATGACTTGTAATGCTTTCGATAATGAGCGTGTCCTTGGCGCGATTTTGTTCGAAGATACGATGGAGCGTGCAGTCAATGGCAAGTCAACGGCCAACTATCTATGGGAAGATAAAAATATCGTCCCATTTTTAAAAGTTGATAAAGGTTTGGCGGAACACATGAATGGCGTGCAAGTGATGCGCCCCATTCCTAACTTAGACCTGTTATTAGATAAAGCAAAAAACTATCCGGTATTTGGTACTAAAATGCGTTCAGTGATTTATGAGCCAAACGTCGATGGGATTGAGCTGGTCGTCCAGCAGCAATTTGATGTGGCAAAGCAAATCCTATCAAAAGGTTTGATGCCTATTGTCGAGCCAGAAGTAGATATCAATAGTGACAAGAAGCATGAATGCGAAATAATACTTAAAACCAGTATTTTGCATAATCTTGAGCGCTTGGCTGATGATAAGCAAGTAATGTTGAAACTAACCTTGCCTGAAGAAGCTGGGTTTTATCAAGAGCTGATTGACCATCCAAAAGTACTAAAAGTCGTCGCATTATCGGGTGGTTATAGTCGCACCGATGCCTGCGCTAAGCTTAAGAAAAATCCAGGTATGATTGCAAGCTTCTCGCGCGCTTTTACTGAAGGCTTGAGCAAACAGCAAAGCGATGAAGAGTTTGCTAATACGATTAATACCTCGATTGATGAGATTTATCAGGCGTCAAAGATATAAAATTAGACCGTTAACGTTGACTTAGAAATAAAAAAAGCCCCGCAAAATAAGTGTTTTTGTACTTAAATTGCGGGGCTTTTTTGTGGAAATAATTTAGTACTAATTAATTAAGTCTATGCATTTTTATTCTTCAAACCAGCGGCATATTCACGGACATTTTGAGTGATTTTCATCGAGCAAAACTTCGGTCCACACATTGAGCAAAAATGTGCCGTCTTATGCGCGTCTTTTGGTAAAGTCTCATCATGAAATTCGCGCGCGGTATCAGGGTCAAGCGCAAGATTAAACTGATCGTCCCAGCGGAATTCAAAGCGTGCTTTGGACAAGGCATTATCACGCGCTTGTGCGCCCGGATGACCTTTGGCAAGGTCGGCAGCATGAGCAGCGATTTTATAAGTAATAATACCGTCTTTGACATCCTTTTTATTCGGCAAGCCTAGATGTTCTTTTGGCGTCACATAGCAGAGCATTGCCGTGCCAAACCAGCCAATCATCGCCGCACCAATCGCACTGGTGATATGGTCGTAACCGGGTGCAATATCAGTTGTTAATGGCCCTAAGGTATAAAAAGGTGCGTCGGCACAGACTTCTAATTGCAAGTCCATATTCTCTTTAATACGGTTCATCGCTACATGACCGGGGCCTTCAATCATGACTTGTACATCATGCTTCCACGCCACTTGGGTCAACTCACCTAAGGTACGCAGTTCACCAAATTGTGCTTCATCATTGGCATCTTGTAAGCAGCCCGGACGTAAGCCATCGCCTAAGCTAAATGCTACATCATATTGCTTCATGATTTCGCAGATATCTTCAAAATGGGTATATAAAAAGCTCTCTGTATTATGAAACATGCACCACTGGGCCATGATGGAGCCGCCACGTGAGACGATACCGGTCAAGCGTCCAGCAGTTAGCGGCACATAGCGCAAAAGTACACCAGCGTGAATCGTAAAGTAATCGACGCCTTGTTCTGCTTGCTCTATCAAGGTATCGCGAAAGATTTCCCACGTTAAATCTTCGGCCACGCCATCAACTTTTTCTAGTGCTTGGTAAATAGGTACGGTACCAATTGGTACGGGCGAGTTACGAATCAGCCATTCACGGGTTTCATGAATGTGGTTACCGGTGGATAAATCCATGATGTTATCCGCACCCCAACGCGTCGCCCACGTCATTTTAGACACTTCCTCATCAATAGAAGAAACCAGTGCAGAGTTACCGATATTGGCGTTGATTTTCACTAAGAAATTGCGCCCGATAATCATCGGTTCAGATTCAGGGTGATTGATGTTGTTTGGAATAATCGCGCGACCAGCGGCAACTTCGCTGCGGACAAATTCAGGCGTGATAATAGCTGGCGTATGTGCACCAAAAGTCTCGCCTGCATGCTGGCGCATGTCCGTCAGCTCATGCTGTTTTTGCGTTTCGCGGATGGCGATGTATTCCATCTCAGGGGTAATAATACCTTGGCGGGCATAGTGCAGTTGTGTGACATTGCCAGTTTTACCATCGACATTTTTAGCACGGCGGGGCTTGTCGATATGAGCGAATCTAAGGTTAGCGGTACTAATATCACGAGCACGTGCTAGCCCATAATCGCTTGATAAACCACTTAATTGTTCAGTGTCGCCACGTTCTTGAATCCAGTCTTCACGCAGTTTTGGTAAGCCTTTGGTTAAGTCAATAGTAGCATTAGGATCGGTATAAACGCCTGAGGTATCATAAACATAAAACGGCGGGTTTTGCTCCCATTCGCTTTCAGGAACGCCTTGAATGGGAGTAGGGTCAAGAGTGATCTCGCGCATCGGTACTTGAATATCGGGTCTAGAGCCTTCGATATAAACTTTGCGAGAGGCAGGTAAAATACGGTGCAAATCACGCGCGTCTTCTTCAAAGCGAGCATCGCTTACGTTGCGATGAGCAGGTGTCTTTAGCGCATCTGTTTTAGCAGTTTTTTTGGAGGGGATAGTAGATTGTAAGGTTGGGGTAGAAACTTTTAAAGTAGTCATATGCTGTCCTAGCGTGTTGGTTTTTGAATAAAATCAACACCGCCAGTAGCTGCGGAGTAGTCTATACAATACGGACAAATATAATCGTAAGACAAACGCACTATTAAAAAGAAACGTAGTAAGTCATCTCTAGAAGATCGATGGGCGCAGCTTATTATTGATAGTCAAATAGCAGTATAAAAATCTGCTAGATATCGACGATAATAAAAAGGCATTTCTGCGCGCCCTTTGTACCTGTATAACATAGGCTTAAGACTTCCCTGCGTCGGTACTAACCGCATCAGGTTCGGCGGGTGATATCTCAGCGAATGTATAAAGGCTTTTAAGCCATAATACACCGCACCCCGAGTCTGTCAGTGTTGTAAATCATCTTCATACTAGCAAACTATAAGCATGACGCCTAGTCCTTTGCCTTTTTATTAGTAGCGCTTCAATAACTATATCTTTAATGCATGTATCACTAAGGATTTTATCTTTAATAATTATGATTACCATATCTTATAATTACTATATCTTTAGCATCTATCGTTCTTAATAACCATAATCTTAATCGTTAAGGAGGTTAGCTTTCTGGTGTCCAGCCCTGAGCACGTTCATAGTCTTCATTATCCAAGAACTTATCGCGCTGCTCGGTTAAGAATTTTTTGGCTTGCGGATCAAGCATGCTTAAGTGATTTTCGTTAATCAACATGGTTTGATGTTCAAGCCATTCTTTCCAAGCCTTCTCAGACACGGTTTCTTGTAGCTCCTGACCTTTTTTATTAGGGAAGGGCGGATGTGGCATTTTTGGTAATTGTTGCTGATATTTACGGCAAAATACCGTATTAGCTTGGGGGTTAAAAGTTCCGGTCATGGATAATTCCTTGTTTATTATTAGTGAGGGCTAATTAACATGTACTGTTAATCAGTTCGTCAAAATCTTATGTATTATTAGTTACTTTACCTGATTATGGTAACAAAAACACCCGCAAGCAAAGGCGGGTGTTTTATTTTAAGTTATTTAACCAACTGATAATGTCGGTTATTAAAAAAAGTAATTATAATTTAGGCGAAAACTTCTAAACGCGTACGTCCACGGCTGACGGCTTGTTTCACTTGATTGGGTGCAGTACCACCTAAATGGTCACGCGCAGCAAGTGAACCTTCTAACGTTAAATACTCGAATACATCATCGCCAATGGCATCGCTAAACTGCTGCAATTGCGCGAGTGATAAATCACTCAAATCAACGCCTTCTTTTATACCCAAAGCAACCGCATTACCGACCACTTCATGCGCATCACGAAACGCAACGCCATTGCGTACTAAGTAATCTGCCAAATCAGTCGCGGTCGCATAACCTTTCATCGTAGCGGCGCGCATGTTTTCTTTATTTGGCGTGATATTTGGCAGCATATCGGCAAAGGCCAATAGCGAACCAGTCAAAGTATCAACACAGTCAAATAGTGGCTCCTTGTCTTCTTGGTTGTCTTTGTTGTAGGCAAGCGGCTGACTTTTCATCAGGCTAAGTAGCGTCATAAGCTGACCAAAGACACGCGCCGCTTTACCACGAACCAATTCTGGTACGTCAGGATTTTTCTTTTGCGGCATGATAGATGAGCCAGTACAGAAGCGATCGGGTATCTGCACAAAATTAAACTGCGCTGACATCCATAAAATAATCTCTTCACTCATACGTGACATGTGCATCATCAAGATAGAGGCAGCTGAGGTGAACTCAATCGCAAAATCACGATCTGAGACCGCATCAAGAGAATTTTGGCAAATACCTTCGAAGCCTAGCAATTCAGCGGTAATGGTACGGTCGATTGGGAAGGTTGTACCAGCAAGAGCGGCACTACCAAGCGGCATCTGATTGATACGGCGACGCGCATCGACTAAACGTTCGGTATCACGATAGAGCATCTCAAACCATGCCATGACGTGATGACCAAAGCTGACTGGCTGTGCGGTTTGCAGGTGAGTGAAGCCCGGCATGATGGTATCGGTATGTTGCTCAGCCAAATCAAGCAAGCCACTTTGCAAACGTACCAAAAGTGCAATGATGTTATCAGTCTCTTCACGTAACCAAAGACGAATGTCGGTGGCGACTTGGTCATTGCGACTACGTCCAGTATGCAGCTTTTTACCCACTGCACCGACGATATCGGTCAGGCGCGATTCAACGTTCATATGGACGTCTTCAAGTGCAATCGACCAGTTAAATTCGCCAGCTTCAATCTCAGCCAGCACTTGTTTTAGGCCATCAATAATTACGGCAACGTCATCGGATTCTAAGATGCCACACTCTTTAAGCATGGTCGCGTGAGCAATCGAGCCTTGAATATCGTGACGCGCAAAGCGCTGGTCGAAGCCAACGGATGCGGTAAAGGCGGCGACAAAGCTGTCGGTTGCTTCACTAAAGCGACCGCCCCACATCTGCTGACCTTGGCTGTTTGAAGGACTGCTTGCAGGGCTGTTTTGCGCAGCAGTATTTGTTAGAGAAGCATCTGTGCTAGAATCAGAAACAGATGGATTTTTATTTGAATCAGGATTACTAATATTTGAAGAGTTTGCGTTCATATCGGTACAAGACAAGTCAAGAGAATAAGAACTCAAGTATAGCAAATGATGAGGTTGCCTTACTAGCGGAGCGCTTAGAGTTTTTTATACCCAAGTTCATGGAACTCATGAAACCTTGGCAATGGCTGCTAATAATCTTTTTTTGGTCATTATTTGTGGCAATTATTGACCGCCATACTGTGCTGAATGAAACACAGTTTATTATTAAGCTTATGGCTAGGTTTGTTCAAACCTCGTTTGCGCTTATACCTTCCTTCTATTTAATTGACTACCTACGTCCTGTTTTAAAGCGTTTGCGCGTATCGACTGCCAGCATGTACGTTGTGCTAATTCTAACGACAGGCACAGCATTATCTCTGACGTCAGCCTTACTTATTTTGTTTAATTTTGGCTGGTTTAATCAAAGTGTGCATTTCTTTATTTCAGCAATTGTATTCCACACATTGATTACAGCGGGATTCACCATTGCAGCGTTGTTGTTCTTTTTACGTAGCCATCGTGAGCTAAATGCGCTCAAGCAATCGTTTGAGCAAAAATTGAATTCGCAAAATGATGTACTTAAAGCCCGTCTCGCGCCACATTTCTTTTTTAATACCATCAATACCTTAATGTCACTCATTGAGTCCAATCCATCACGCGCCGCCGATTTGTTACAGCATGTTTCAGCCTTATTTCGTGCCAGCTTTAATGGGGCGCGTGAGATTAGTTTTGAAGAAGAAATTGCCCTTTGTGAGCATTATTTGGCCATCGAGTCCATTCGAGTAGGAGATAAGCTGGTGGTAAGTTGGGATCTGCCTGATGAGGATGTGATGTATGACATGGTAATTACCGCTTTGACTTTACAAAGCGTGATTGAAAAAATGCTGCTTACTGTGGTTGAGATGACTACGGAAACCATTCATATCGATATTAAAGTTATATGGATTCATCATCGTGTTGCGATTACGCTTATTGTTCAGCTACCTAAAAAGACATTAATAGTTAACCATGACCTACGTCAGCATATGGATTTTTATATTCAAGCGCAGCGCTTACGTTCGTACTTTGGGCAAAGTAGCAATATCCAAAGCACGGTGACCACTCAACAAGTTGTTACGATTATTGATTATCCACTACAAGATGTTAGTCTTTAAGCTCTGCTTTTTTGATTGTGCGCTATGTCATTATTAACCGTGGTACATTTATTGCAGTAGCCATCATAATGCGATCATGATTATGGCTTCATATTAACGAACATTCTCCGCTAATCATTAAAGTTGAATGACTAAAGTTAAATGATTAAAGTTTAAAAATATAACCAGACTTTTATATTATGAAAAATATAAGAGCGCAAAGGGTATATTAACGGCTTGCAAGCTCTAGCCATTAGGTCTATAACTTAGCTCAAGTGCTATTTTATGTTAAATAATACGTTATAAATGCTGGTATATTATTGATACGCTTAAAAATATTTTCTAAGTATGCCCTTTAAAAGGAGTTTGCATGCGGATTGTAGTTTGTGATGATGAGCCATTAGCCCGTGAGCGTTTGGTCAGGATTGTCCAAGAGTCAGGTCATGAGGTGGTTGCCCAAGCGAAAACGGGCATAGAAGCCATTGTCGCCGTAAAAACTCAGCAGCCAGACATCATATTGCTAGATATTCGGATGCCCGAGATGGATGGCGTACAGTGCGCTCAAGAGCTTGCAAGCCTTGCACATCCACCAGCAATCATCTTTGTGACCGCTTATGACCAGTATGCCATTGCTGCTTTAAAAGCTAATGCCATCGGTTATTTATTAAAACCTGCCAATAAAGATGAGTTGCTAGAAGCGCTACACAAAGCTACCAACCTGAATGCAGCGCAGTTAAATGAGATTCGTAAGCTTGAGAATCCGACAGTACGTCCGGTACGCGAACACATTGCGGCACGTACCCACCGTGGCGTTGAGCTAATTCAACTCAAAGATATTTATTATTTTACCGCCGACCAGAAATACGTCAAAGTTCGGCATAAAGAGGGTATCGTTCTTATTGACGATACTTTAAAAGAGCTTGAGCAAGAGTTTGACGACAAACTGTTTCGTGTGCATCGAAATGCTATCATCAACATGAAATATCTGGATTTTTTAGAAACTTTAGATGCCGGGCAGTATCAATTACATTTCAAAGGAATTGATGAAACATTAGCCGTTAGCCGTCGCCACCTACCGGCACTACGTGAAAAAATCCAAAACATGTGAGTTTCAAGGCTTTTGGTGGTTGAAATAATCGTCCCATATCATCAAACCCTTATTTATGCTTAAATAGGGGTATTTTTTTGCGTCATTCTTTTTTATAAGCCATTTTTAATACCTATTTTGTGTGACAAATCAGCATTATTGTTGAGCACTGACATTCTAGTATCGAACTTATTGAGGCCTTTTATGAGCACCACGCAGCAACCTGCTTTGACTACCTTGAATATCGCCACTCGCCAAAGCCCATTGGCACTATGGCAAGCTGAGCATATTCGTGATCGGCTACTAGATTTGTATCCTGAGATGACGATTAACTTACTAAAAATTGTCACTAAGGGTGACAAGATTTTGGATACACCACTGGCCAAAATTGGCGGTAAAGGTTTATTCGTCAAAGAGCTTGAGCAAGCCTTATATGAGAGGCAGGCAGATATTGCGGTACATTCTCTAAAAGACGTGCCGATGGAGTTACCGGAAGGATTGACGTTGGGTGTCTATTGCAAACGTGCATCACCAACGGATGCATTTGTTTCTAACACTTATAATAGTATCGATGAATTGCCACAAGGTGCAGTAGTCGGTACAGCAAGTTTGCGTCGTCAGTGCCAAATCAAAGCTTATCGCTCAGACTTGCAAATTAAAACCCTACGTGGCAACGTCGGTACGCGCTTAGGTAAGCTGGATGCTGGCGAGTATGATGCTATTATTTTAGCGACCAGTGGTCTACAACGCATTGAGCTTGATGCGCGTATTCGCAGCGAATTGGATATTGATATTTGCTTGCCAGCTGTTGGGCAAGGCGCATTAGCGATTGAATGCCGCGCCGATGATGATGAAGTATTAAAACTATTGGCACCACTCAATGATGACAAAGCCCGTATCCGTTTAATCGCTGAGCGCGCATTAAATCGACATCTACAAGGCGGTTGCCAAGTACCGATTGCGGCTTATGCAGTATTGCAAATAGCTGGGGCGACAGATAGCAGTAATGATGATAATGGCAAAAACCATAATGGCAGCAACCAAAATGGTAACAATGATGCTGGCGACACATTGTGGCTGCGCGGTCGCGTCGGTCAAGAAGACGGTAGCGAGCTGCTCAAAGTTGAAAAGCGCCGGACGTTAACGGGCAGTCAAGCTGAACAAGAAGCCCAAGCCAACCAGCTGGGTATTGAAGTTGCCGAGATGCTATTGGATACTGGTGCTGGTGCTATTTTATCAGCGATTTATCATCCTGAATAATATCTTAACTGAGTAACATTTAGCTACCACCATTATCACCTCACTCATAGATTTGTCATTGCTCCGAACTCTATGATTATGCTAATTCTATCCGATTTTTTCATGGTATGTTTATGTCTTGGTCATCACCTAAGTCCACTGATTCAAATCAACCAATTGATAAGCCATCATTGATGTCGCAAGTCGTCATCAATACGCGCCCAGTAGAGCGTGCAGCACCATTGACGCGACATCTACAAGCAGCCGGTATGTCGGTCATTGATATGCCGATGTTGACACTGCAACCGCGCCAAACCACTGACGACGATATGAAACTGATGCGCCATTGGCTAGCGGGTGAGTATCAAGCACTTGTCATCGTCAGCCCAACAGCAGCAGCCTCAGGTTTGTCTATTTGGCAGTTGCTTGAACGTGAGAGTCAAGCTGAGCGTGCTATTGATCATCAAATAGGGTACATAGAGGGCGAGGGTATACAAGGAAGCTTTGAGGCTTTGGCAGCGCCAAGCCATCTCATCGCTGTTGGTGAAGCAACTGCCGCGGTGTTAAATGAGATAAAATCATCATCTACTAACTATGAGGTATTGCAACCTACTATTGCCAATAACGAAGGTATGTTGGCGATGCCTGAGATTGAGAGCCTGCAAGCAGGAGATAAGCTGTTGGTATGGCGCGGTCTTGGTGGGCGACGATTATTGGTCGATACGCTACAGGCGCGCGGTGTCCATATTGATAGCATTGCTTGGTACGAGCGCAAGATGCCTATCGATGCGATGGCGCAGTATCAAGAATGGCTAGTACCACTCCTTGCGCAGCAGTCTTTACAGCAGACGATATCAGTACAACCACTAAAACCCATCGTTATTGTAAGTAGTGGTACTGCTTTTGAGCATTGGGAAAGTATCGTTAGAGCAGTAGCGGATCAGGGATTAGAATCAATATCGAATCAAGATATGACAGTTATTGCGCCGCTTGAACTATCAGATTTCGCCTATGTGGTATTGGGTGAACGCTTGGCTAATATGGTGGCTGAGCAGCAGTTAAGTTATTGGCGTGTGGAAGATTTGGCACCGGAAACTATCCTCGCTGCTATTAATTCTACAAGCTTATAACACCTACAAGAGCATGATTTTTCTCAATATCGAAGCTCAAGAGTGCTTAACCTATTTTATCTGCTTGCCTTATGTTCGCTTAACATTATCAATCATGAACGGTGCTGCCTTATGTCAATGAACTCTGAAACGTTATCGAAGGATCCTTCTGCTCAGCAGCAGCGCCGGCAAGCAAATATGTTTTTGGTGCGATTGCAGTGGGTGGTTATTTTGCTACTGATTGCCGCATTGTTATGGCTATATATCAGTCAGCAGCGTTTTCAGCACAATGTCAATGAGCATTTGCAAGGCAATGAGCAAGTCGTCAGCCGCCTAAACGAGATGGACGATCGCTTATTTGCGATGAGCCAACAGACGTTGCCAGCGCCTAGTACCGCGGCTACCAATAGCCAAGCTCAAAACCAGCTAGATTTATTGCGTATTCAAATACAAGCTGCTGATAGATTGTTGGCAGATAATAATGATAGTGCCGCGATTGAGTTGTTGCGAGGTCTGCATTGGCAGCTGTCGCAAAGCAGTAATGAGATTGCCCCAGCGCTAACTGTGCTTATTAAGCAAAGCTTGATGAAAGATATAGAAAGCTTGCAGGCAAGAAGCTCGCAGCCAAGTCCTTGGCAGCTACAAAATCTCGCTATTCAAAATATTCAAGACTTTTTACACAGCCATGAACGTGCTACTAATACTGATGCCAATCTTAATGCTACTACACAGCAAAAAAGTGCAGCAACAATCAACCTTCCTGCTAGTAAATCTACCGTCAATATGAATTTAACACGCAGACAACTTACCATTCATGAAGTCATCATGACCTTGAATCTAGCCAGTCAAGCCAGCAATATGCGTGAACGTGAGCAGCTGGTTGTTTATCTGAGTCAAGCACGAAAGCAGTTGCAAACGCTAGTGGCTAAAGATTCAGCATCAAAAGCATCAGGACTAAAAGCAGCTACCAATATAAAAGAGACGCCTAGCACGAATGACTTACAAACCAAATCATCGCCTACAGACATCCCAGAAGTCATAGAATGGTTGGATCAGCTGATTGTCAATGCACCAAAAACAACGCCCTTGCTAACCTCTCAGATTTTGAATAAAGCCCAACGTTAATGCTTTAATGAGCGGAAATGCTTTGATGATTTAATATGTTGCTTAAAAATTTATTAATATAAAAATAAGAGATATACCGTTATGGATAGCTTTCATCAAACCGCAAATTTAACACCTAACATCTCAGCTAACCATGACCAGGTCCCTGACGAGCTGTCCAATTATCCGATTATTCACCATCAGCCCATTCAATGGGGTGAGATGGATGCCTTTAATCATTTAAACAATGTGATTTATTATCGCTATGCTGAGTCTGCACGTATTGTCTATTTGCAGGCTTTAGGTATGTTCGATGGCAGTATGGTGACCATGCTGGCACAGTCGAGCTGCCAATATCTACGACCAGTGACTTATCCTGATACCTTATTAGTAGGGGTACGTTGTCAACGTTTAGGAACAACTAGTATCATCATAGAGTACAGCTATTATAGCTCTGCGCAGCAAGCAGTCGTTGCTACTGCTGAGGCGGTCATTGTACGTTTAGATAGTAAAGGCAAAGATAAGCTACCGTGGACAGAGGATGAGCGTGAACGGTTGCTGACATTAGAGTTAGCCTTTGGTCATACACCTGAACTATAAATACTCATTCTAAAATAAAAGGGCGCGCTAACATCAGTTAGTGCGCCCTTTTTTATTCAGCAGTTTGACCGTAGTATTGGTCGCTTAATTTGATTTATTCAACCTTATCAATCTTGCTTTGGTGCATGGACAAAGTCTACGACATTCAAATCAAAACCTGATAAGGCGTAAAACTTCATCGGTGAGGACAATAGGCGCATATCACGCACCCCTAAATGGCGTAAAATCTGTGCGCCAACGCCGATACTGCGATAGGGTTGTTGAGTAATAGTAGATAGCGCTTCATTGGCGGAAGCTTTATCCAGTGCCTCTCCCAAGTCAGTCGGTTGATGGTTACCAATCCAAACCAGTACACCGCGTTCTGAGGCATTGATTTCTTTTAGAGCGGATTGCACACTCCAACCGCTACGCCCGGTCGTATCATTTTTGGCAGCAAATAAGTCACGTAGTGGATGAAATCCATGGACGCGTACGGTGCTAACGCCTTGGCTTACATCACCTTTGACTAAGGCTAAATGGGTCTCATCAGCGCCAAATTCACGGAAACGATGCAAAGTAAACGTACCATATTCGGTCTCAAACGGATGTGACTCAATCTCTTCTACCGTTTGCTCATTGGCAATACGGTAATTGATTAAGTCAGCAATCGTACCGATTTTAAGGTCATGTTCTTTTGCAAATATCTCAAGGTCATCGCGGCGCGCCATCGTACCATCAGCATTAATGATTTCAACAATAACCGCTGCTGGCTCTAAACCTGCCAATCGCGCTAAGTCACAACCCGCTTCAGTATGCCCTGCACGGTGAAGTACGCCGCCATTTTGTGCCATGATAGGGAAAATATGCCCAGGCTGTACGATATCAGCAGGTTTTGCGGCTGATGCAACCGCTGCTTGGATGGTACGAGCGCGATCAGCAGCAGAAATACCAGTCGTTACCCCTTCAGCTGCTTCAATAGAAACCGTAAAATTGGTGCTAAACTTTGCCTCATTGCGGTCTGACATTAGCGGCAGTGCCAATTGCTGGCAACGTGCTTGTGATAAGGTTAGACAAACTAAACCACGTGCATGGGTAATCATAAAGTTGATGTCATCAGGACGAACATGGGTTGCTGCCATGATGATATCGCCCTCGTTTTCGCGATCTTCATCATCCATTAAGATAACCATTTTGCCAGCACGAATGTCTTCGATAATCTCAGGAATCGTATTTAAACTCATAGGATGTCTCAATATTTTATTATTTATAGATAGATGGGGTGTGGGATATAAAGCGCTATTGACCTATTGTAACAGTAGATTGCTCCAAACGCTGCTTTGGTGAAGCAAAGAGGGCTGTGTACAAGTGATCTAATATAAATCAAGGCATTAGTCGCTTACCTATATCATTATGAGGTCATTTTAACGCTTTTCACCCCAGTGTGCCGTTTCATAATCTTACTATTGCGATTAGTACGTCAAAAATAGCGATAAGTATTATTAATCATCGCTGATATTTAGGCCTTAAGCGATCCAGTCAGTAATATTATGAGTCGTTAGTCATTACTGGCTGCTTGGTCTTTGAGCCATGATATAAATTTCTCACTGTGTTGCTCACGCTGATTATCGGCAAATTCATAAAAGCGCGTGCCTACTAGATTGTCAGGCAAATAAGTTTGCACATAATAATGGTTAGGATAATTATGTGGATACTCATAGTCTTTACCGTAGCCCTGTTCGCGCATCAGTTTAGTGACACCGTTACGCAGATGTAGAGGCACGGGAGAGGCATCTTTTTCTGCTAGCGCCATGGCCGCATTAATGGCCTTATAAGTGCTATTACTTTTGGCGCTGGTCGCCAGATAAACCACCACTTGTCCTAATATAATGCGCGCTTCTGGCATGCCAATCGACTGGACACTACGTAGGGCGGCATCAGCGAGGAGTAAGGCATTAGGGTTGGCGTTGCCAATATCTTCACTGGCCAAAATCACCAAGCGCCGCGCAATAAAATCAGCAGGCTCACCGCCAACCAACATCCGCGCCATCCAATATAATGCGGCATCAGGGTCGGAGCCTCGTACTGACTTTATCATGGCCGATATAATATCGTAATGCTGTTCACCATCTTTATCATAACGTACTAGCGCGGTCTGGGCGACGCGTGCTATTAGCTCGTCATTAATCACAATAGGTGACTGTTTTGAATCTGCAGTCTGTACAGCGAGCTCTAGTAAATTCAGTGCTTTACGGGCGTCACCATGGGCCAACTGACTAATTGCATGTTGCGCCTGTAAATCAATAGCCAGTTTTTTAAATACGCTATCTTCTGAGAGTGCGCGCTGTAATACTGCAGCGATTTGCTCGCTACTAAGTGGTGCTAAACGATAGACTTGGCAACGTGAAAGTAGAGCATTATTGACACTAAATGACGGATTCTCGGTGGTCGCGCCAATTAAGGTAATATCACCTGATTCTACAGAGCCGAGTAATGCATCTTGCTGTGCCTTATTGAAGCGATGAATCTCATCAATAAAAACCACCGGCGACTCAAAGCTCAATGAATCTTTGCTATCTAACACTTCACGCAGTTGTTTGACCCCAGTATTGATAGCTGATAGTGCATGAAAGGGTCGACGAACGGCATCTGCTAATAGCATCGCAATCGTAGTTTTGCCAATACCAGCTTCACCGTGCAAAATAATAGAGGGCAAATGGCCTTGCTCAACCAAGCGTCGTAATGGTGCGCCTTCAGCTAGCAAATGCTCTTGCCCAATAATAGCATCGAGCGTAGCAGGGCGCATCCGTTGTGCAAGAGGAGTGTCGGCATGAAAGGTAGGGAACATAGGAATAAAACCCTCTATTTTTAAAAACAGAAACCAAAGTGAAACATAAGCCAATTTTTATATTTATTGCATAAGCTAGGCTAACGCAGTTTTACGTTAAGAAAGGTCATGTAAGTGTACAGCTTATGTCTTAGGGACTTTAATTTTGACCTTTTTACCCTTATTAATAGCTTAATAAAATAGATTTAGCTCAAGGTAAAGACGCCATTATGCCTCACCAAAGATTCAAGCAGTTTTTTAAGCAAAAAATTCGTTCAAATGGTTCGAATAAAAAGTCACGGTCTTTGAGTGCTGGAGAGATTGCGATTGCACGCTCAGTTTTTGGTGACAGTATTAGACTTGATGAGGTTCAGCTCAAAACTGCTTGGTGGGTACTCAAAAATTATGCAGTCAGTCCCAATGGTAATATATATTTTAATCCAAATGATTGGATAACAGACTTTAGTAATGTTTCTATTAATAAGCAGAGTTGGTTGATTCATGAGCTGACGCACGTTTGGCAATTGCAATATGGACTGAAAGTTGTGCGCGGTGCACTTATTAACCGACGCTATAATTATGTCCTAAAGTCAGGAAAGTCATTTTTTAAGTACGGTATTGAGCAACAAGCCCGTATGGTACAAGATTACTTTATCCGTCGTCAGCGTGGGCAAGACTGTCAAGATTTAGAAGCCTGTATACCGTTTCTAGCAGCGCAGTCTGTTAATAACACTCAGCATAGTGACCGCTCATTCAACTTTTAATTTTTATGTATACTCTTTATATTGCTATTTAATATTTTGCTTTTAATAAAGGATAGGTACTCGGATGTTTAAATTTTTGCTAGCAAAACCTAATATTGCTGCTCCTCATAATCCTGCAGATAAAGGCATCATGAGCCCACGTCAAGCTCCGACGTTACTTGCTGCAACACTGACAGGCATGTTGTTCTTGAGCGGTTGTCAGCAGCAAGCAGCAGAGACTGCGCCTGATAATACTCACAATAGTGAGCAAACCAGTGAGCAAACGAGCGCTGAAGACAGCAAACCTATGCCACAAAGTGACTCAGCTGCCGCGCGCATAGAACAGTTTAAGCCTTTATACGTTACTCAATTTCAAGGACTACAGGAGCGCTTGCAAGCAGAATATGAGTCACTACAAGCTGCTGATAGCTCCGATAGTGCAAACTCTTTATTGGTTGATAGCGCAACTGATACTTCTGCTAATGATTCTAACGCTGGCAATAACCAAGTCAGTGACAGTCAATCATTGGCTACCGCAGGCAAAACTGATGCGACAAGTTCTGAGCAGACACCAGTACCAGCGACTACTGAATCAGCAACTACTGAATCAGCGAATAATGCAGCGGCAGACAGTGATATGAGTAGCGACTCTACGTCGGACGCTGAATTGAATACCAGCACTGAAATCGGTGAGCGCGACTTAACGGTGTTAAAACGTATTAGCCTAGAGCCGCGTAAGCCTGTGATATTGACTGAAAAGCAGATTGTAAAACGCTATGAGCAGGCAATGGAAGCGCTTTATCAGCCTGTTACTACGCCGCTTAATGCTGAAGATACTGATACCTTAATTAATATGGCAACCTTGGTACCTCACCTCTTTGAACATGCAGAAATCGCTGGCAGAGTCAGTGCAAAAAGCCCAGCACTGGCGCGATTGATTATCCAGCATCAAGTCTGGGAACAAATCGAAGCCCAGCAAGTGCTTGATATGCAGCAGATGAAATTAAATCAACAAAAAGAGTTTGAAATGCTGATGGCGAAGTTTAACGAAACCATTAAAGGCTATGACGAACAGATTGCCAAATATGAGCAGACGTTAAAGGAGTTCAAGTAAGAAAAAATAACGTCAAACATTGAACTGATACTGTTAAATGCACATAAAAAAATCCCGCACATGGCGAGATTTTTTGTTCTAAAGGTTTTTATTCTAAAAGCCTTTTTTAAGGACTATAGTTAACTTATAACTATTTATTACTTACGGTCTTCAACCTTAATAAAATCGCGTTTCGTCTCACCAGTATATAACTGACGTGGACGACCGATTTTGAAAGGTACGCTATGCATCTCTAACCAATGGCTGATCCAACCAGAAGTACGAGCTAGGGAGAAAATAACGGTAAACATTGACGTTGGGATACCAATGGCTTTTAAGATAATGCCAGAATAAAAATCAACGTTTGGATACAAGTTACGCTCGATGAAGAACGGGTCTTCAAGTGCGATTTTCTCAAGTTCCATAGCAAGCTCAAGCTTAGGATCATTAATACCTAGTGCTTGTAGCACTTCATCACAGGTTTCTTTTAAGACTTGCGCACGTGGATCGAAGTTTTTATAGACGCGGTGACCAAAGCCCATTAGCTTCACTTCACGGCTTTTCACTTTTTCCATAAATGCAGGAACGTTTTCAACTGAACCGATTTCATCTAGCATTTCAAGCACAGCTTCGTTGGCGCCACCATGTGATGGACCCCAAAGGGCGGCGATACCAGCCGCGATACAAGCGTAAGGGTTTGCGCCAGTAGAGCCAGCTAAACGTACGGTAGAGGTAGAAGCGTTTTGCTCATGATCTGCATGCAAAGTGAAAATCTTATCCATCGCCTTAGCAATAATAGGATTCACTTTATAGTCAACATCAGCAGGGGTTGCAAACATCATGTAGACAAAGTTTTCAGCATAGCTCAAATCATTGCGTGGGTACATGAACGGTTCGCCCTTTGAGTATTTATAACTCATCGCAGCAAGCGTCGGCATTTTAGCAATTAGGCGAACCGCAGTGATTTCACGATGATGACCATCAACGGCATCGGCGCTTTCAGGGTAGAATGCTGATAAGGCACCAACGACACCAACCATAATCGCCATTGGATGCGCGTCACGGCGGAAGCCTTCAAAGAACTTACGCAGTTGGTCGTGAACCGCTGAATGCTTGCGAATTTTTTCAAAGAAATCGGCTTTTTGCTCAGCATTAGGCAAGTCACCATGAATCAGCGCATAGGCCGCTTCTAAATACTCGGCATTGTCTGCTAGTTGGTCAATAGGATAACCGCGATATAACAGCTCACCTTTACCGCCATCAATATAAGTAATCTTTGATTCAACTGGAGCAGTTACTTTGAAGCCAGGATCGTAAGACCAGTAACCTGCATTTTGGAATGCATCGATATCAATAACTGGGCGTCCTAAAGTAGCTTTTGTAATAGGAAGTTCGTATTCCTTACCATCTACTGTTAGTTTGGCATTAGTGTCAGCCATAAATTGCTCTCCATTGTTTTTGGATTGTTAGAATAAAATTATACCGACGCATACCTTCGCGTCATCAATAGTCAAACGGTCAAAATGAATTTAACCCATTCAGTATGTAAGCTATATTAGCAGTTATTACTTAGGTTTTGAAAAGACTTTTACCTGCAAGGTCTGTGATTGTCGCGGTTTCAGAGTACTTATGTACTGTAAACTTTGTATCAAAATATGTCTAGTCAGTAATTCAGCTGTAAACCGTCTCATTCATCAGAATGTAATGGTTCTCATTAGCATTATAATAATAAGGGGTTTTTAGCAAGGTAATAAGCCCTGATATTTAATCCCACATACTATAAAACAGACAGAGTATGAGTGACCGACCAATTCGTTTGGGTCTATGCCTTATTGAGACTGAGTAATACTAATGAATTCATATTGCAAATAGCCAGTTTTTTGTTAATTAATTTCTAATAACCACTATTTAGGGGATAAATTTGTAATTAGGGCTCAGGCCTTTTATAATTGGAGGGATTTAACTGGCACTAGCTTTGCGCAAATTGATCATTCATGTTAATAAATAACGGGTAAAGCCTTGCTTTGCTCATACTTTGTTACGATTGGACAGTCCGTTTATAGGCCAAAACATAGCTTATCGCTTGAATGTTTTTGTTAACTGTTCTATTTTTAAATAGCCGGCAGTGAAGTTTACCTTAACAAAAGATGATAATATAGAGATGACACTATAGCGTTATCTTGGCGTTATCTTTTTTTGTTAATGAAAACCCGTAAAAATAGAACAGTTAATCGATTTATTCCATGCTTCGTTCTTACTGTTTAAAAGTAAGTAAAAAGGTTGTTATTGAAAGGGTGTATCCGTTTAATGAGCTATGTTAAACCGTCTATAAAAACCGTATAACCCATGTCCGCCTTTTAAATTTAGCGCAAATTAAACGAAGTCAGCTAGCCCTTCCTTACTTTATTCGTCTTGTGTGGTGCTCAGTGTATTTGGCAGACGATTGCTAAATCATAAGTAACTACCAGGCATAACCGCAAAAAGGATGCCCGCTGTGAAAAGCAACCGACCTATTGACCTCCCATTAAGCCAAGTGATTAGCGTGAACCGCTCACCGATTGCAATAGCTTCAATTTTGCATCGTATATCTGGCATTGTTTTATTTCTACTTATCCCTGTCATGCTGTGGTTATTGCAGAATTCTTTGGCGTCGCCTGAGAGTTTTGAAACCGTATTTGACAATGTTCTCGTTCGCTTTTTGGCGTGGATTTTTGTCGCCGCCATTGCTTATCATTTTGTGATGGGTATCAAGCATTTATTTGCTGATATGGGCATGAACGAAGAGCTAAAATCTGGCCGTGCCGCTTCTATGATTAGCTTTGTAATTGCAGCAATCTTAATTGTCGCGTCATTTGTATGGGTGATGTTCTAATGATAAAAAACGATTCAGGAATCAAAAGTGCAACGGGTCTGACAGGCTCAGGCACACGCGATTGGATTATCCAGCGTATCAGTGCTGTCATTTTAGCCGTATACAGCGTGGTACTACTGGGCTTCTTTTTAACTCATGGTGAGGTGAACTTCATTGAATGGTCACAATTCATGACCAGTCTACCGATGCGCCTGTTCAGCTTGTTGGCTGTTTTAGCGCTAGCAGGTCATGCTTGGATTGGTATGTGGACGGTTTTCACTGATTATATTACGACTGGTAAATTGGGCTCAAGTGCAGCAGGTCTGCGTTTGGTACTACAGTCATTAATGATTATCGCTATTTTAGTTTTTCTATTTTGGGGCATCATGATTTTTTGGGGTAATGGCTTCGGTGTTGTTGCCGTTTAATTTTCAGATTTCTATACCTCATAAGTTCTGAATGTTATAAATAATGGCGAACTGTTTGGTCAGTTTTATTGGCTGATAAAGTATTTAAAGACAGTTCGTTAGTAGCCATATAAGAGTCGTAATATTATATTGTGTGAGCTCTATGCAGATACTTAATGAGTAGATGACTAAGCCATACTTTATATAATGATGATTATGCAAATTTTAGTAAGTGGTTGAAGGTTGTTTATAGCGTCATTTTTAATTAAAGCGTGCGATAAATGAGCATAAAAATACTCAGCAGTGCGACGATGATGTTTTATTAAACAGCCCTTGTATTTACTTCGTAAGCATTAACAGGCATTAGGAAAACCGTAATGGCAACTAGACAAGATAATACCATTAGCAATATTAAAACCCTGAACTACGACGCGGTCATCGTTGGTGGCGGCGGCTCAGGTATGCGTGCTTCATTGCATTTAGCCGAAGCGGGCATGAAGGTTGCAGTCCTTACCAAGGTATTCCCAACCCGTTCGCACACTGTTGCAGCGCAAGGTGGTATTGGCGCAAGTTTGGGTAATATGAGCAATGACAACTGGCACTTTCACTTTTATGATACCGTTAAAGGGTCAGATTGGTTGGGTGATCAAGACGCGATTGAATATATGTGCCGTGAAGCACCAAAAGTCGTTTATGAGCTTGAGCACATGGGCATGCCGTTTGACCGTAATGAAGACGGCACGATTTATCAGCGTCCATTTGGCGGTCATACGTCAAACTATGGCGAAAAAGCCGTTCAACGAGCTTGTGCTGCTGCTGACCGTACTGGTCACGCACTATTACATACGCTGTATCAGAAAAATCTGCAGCAAGGTACTGAGTTCTTTATTGAGTGGATTGCGCTTGATTTGATCAAAGACGATGCCGGTAATATTAACGGTGTTATCGCGATTGAACAAGAAACCGGTACGGTCGCTGTGTTCCAATCACCGATTACGGTATTGGCAACAGGTGGTGCCGGTCGTATCTTTGCCGCCTCTACTAACGCTTATATTAATACTGGTGACGGTATTGGCATGGCCGTTCGCGCAGGTATTCCATTACAAGATATGGAGTTCTGGCAGTTCCACCCAACCGGCGTTCATGGTGCAGGTGTACTATTGACCGAAGGTTGCCGCGGTGAAGGCGCAATCTTACGTAATAAAGATGGCGAAGCGTTTATGGAGCGTTACGCGCCAACCGTTAAAGACTTAGCACCACGTGACTTAGTTTCTCGCTCTATGGATCAAGAAATCAAAGAAGGCCGTGGTTGTGGTCCAAATGCTGACCATATCGTGATGGACATGACGCATTTGGGCGTTGAAACCATCATGAAGCGTTTGCCATCAGTATTTGAGATTGGTAAAAACTTTGCCAATGTCGATATTACCAAAGAGCCTATCCCTGTTATCCCGACCATTCACTATATGATGGGCGGTATTCCAACGACGATTCATGGTCAAGTGATTGTACCGGATTTAGAAGCAGGCGCTGATGAAGACGGTCTATATCAAAAAGGCAACGTGGTTAAAGGTCTTTATGCTATCGGTGAATGTGCGTGCGTTAGTGTCCACGGTGCCAACCGCTTAGGTACCAACTCGCTATTGGATCTATTAGTATTCGGTCGTGCGGCAGGTAAGCATATCGTTGATGAGTTCCATCATGCTGACCATAACTATAAGCCATTGAATCCTCGTGTACTTGATTACACTGTGGGTCGTTTAGACAAATTGCAACAGTCGACTGAAGGCTATAATGCGCAAGAAGTAGCGGATGAGATTCGTGCAACCATGCAAACGCATGCAAGCGTATTCCGTACGCAAGCAATGATGGACGAAGGCGTTGCAAAAATCTTAGCGCTAGGTGAAAAAATCGATCAAATCCATTTGGCTGATAAATCACAAGTCTTTAACACGGCTCGTATCGAAGCTTTTGAAGTTGGCAATCTTTATGAGGTGGCAAAAGCCACGATGATATCGGCTGCTCAACGCCATGAAAGTCGCGGCGCGCACAGTGTTTCTGATTATGATCGTCCTGAAGATGATGACTATGCACCAAACGGCCGTAACGATAACGATTGGATGAAGCATACCTTATGGTATTCTGAAGGTAATAAAGTTATCTATAAACCCGTTCGCAAAATCCCACTGACGGTCGATTATATCGAGCCAAAAGTGCGCGTCTATTAATTCTAGACTGCGTGTGAATGATTTATATCTGATATATAAAAGCAGCACCAACGTTTTATCCCTTATTAATTTATTAAAAAGGTGACCGCCAGCTACGAGCTGATATCAGCGCTATGATTCAGAAGTATTAGCGCTGATATATTGCAATCCTTATATTATAAGTATTGTAAGCCCTGTAAGCCCGCCATCACCGACGTGTGGAGTTTAGCATTATGAGCCGAGGTACTCGCACCATCGAAATCTATCGCTACGATCCTGATCTGGACGCAGCGCCACGCATGCAAACCTATACGATTGAGCTACTAGACTCAGATCGTATGTTGCTTGACGTGTTATTACGCCTGAAAAAGGAAGATGAAACCCTCACCTTCCGTCGCTCGTGCCGTGAAGGCATCTGTGGCTCTGACGGCATGAATATTAATGGTAAAAATGGTCTGGCATGTCTAATCAACATGAACACTTTGCCTGAAAAAGTAACGGTTCGTCCGTTACCGGGTTTGCCAGTGGTTCGTGATTTGGTTGTCGATATGAACCAATTCTATGAGCAATATGAAAAGATACATCCGTTCTTGATTAATGACCAACCAGCGCCAGCAACAGAGCGCTTGCAGTCACCTGAGCAGCGTGACAAGCTCAATGGTTTATATGAATGTATTTTATGTGCTTGCTGTTCAACCAGTTGCCCATCATTCTGGTGGAATCCTGATAAGTTCTTAGGCCCAGCTGCGCTATTGAATGCCAATCGTTTCGTTTCGGATAGTCGTGATACGGACACGCGTGCTCGTTTGGCGCGTTTAGACGATCCATTCAGCTTATTCCGTTGCCGCGGTATTATGAACTGTGTATCAGTATGTCCAAAAGGCTTGAATCCAACCAAAGCCATTGGTCATCTGCGCAATTTGTTAATCGATCAGGCAGGTTAAGTTACCTTTTTTGGTCAATTAGCATTATAATGGCACAATAAAAAACACCACCTTGTCTTAGGTGGTGTTTTTTTGTTCATTAAGACAAACATAACGGTAGCCTATAGCAGCACCGCCTGATTAGCTTTTTTAGAGAAAAATTTGAATTTGCAGCAGAATAATCATGGCACGTAAGGCGATACTAACAATACGTTGCTCATATGTAAGACAACCTGTTATCTGATGCGTCTGCCTATATAATTATAAATAGTAATGACTAACCATAAAAAATGCTTTGCTATTACAAGATTATAGGGGTGAATGACGATGATAGAAGGTATATAATACCAAAGCTATGATTACAGCTTAGTAATAAGGTATGAACGCGTGTAATGTCAATCGGGTATAAGTTGCTCAAAATGATAATCGATATTCATTACCTAAATACCTAGTATTGAACAAACAAACTATGGGCTATAAAATAGTCATGTTACGCTATACGGCAATATGTATTTGGCACAATATTGGCTAAAAAGTTACAACAGGAAGTTGTTTCAGCAAAAATAGCCAATAATTAGGCCATCTGAAAGAAAAAACACTCGTTTAAAACCTTATAAGTAACAATTTGGTTATAGCAAATAGGATTATATATAAATTAATGTTGTGAAACGAGCCATATAAGAAAACTGGACGTTCACAAATAAATATAATTATAGTCTAGTTGTTGTAACCACGCCTTTTATCGTTAGATAGCACCTAATCTTAATAATATCCTAACTTCAATAAGCCGTTACTTAATTAGGCTGTTTTTAAATAACTGCGACTAAATATTTAGTAATAAGTAGCTGGTCATAAATAGTTAGTCCTAAATAGCTTGCACACAACAGATTACACAATAATAAGCACGATTCCATTCATTTATCTATCAAATAGACGATTATTATGAATAGTATAACCAAAGAAGAAATAAGCGCAGACCAAACTGAACTGGCCGCTGATAATGTCAATTATATTGAAGTACTCTATGAGCAATATCTAGACGATCCTAATAGCGTTGATACGGATTGGCAGACGTATTTTAAACAATACAAGTCGCCAAACGATGCGCAGCACAATGCGATTAAAGACCAGTTCTTGTTGCTAGCACGCAATCAAACGGCTAACAAGATCGATGCTACAGCAAGTAACTCTGCTACCGGTCAATCAGGCAGCAATGTTGGCAGCCCTAAGAAAATGGGTGTACAGCAGCTGATTTCTGCCTATCGTCGCCGCGGCCATCGCCATGCTAAGCTTGATCCATTAGATCTAAATCCACGCGCGGAAATAGAGGATTTAACGCTTGCGTATCATAATCTCTCTGAAGCCGATCTCGATACCGTATTTCCTACCAATGATTTAAATATCGGTAAGAACGAAGCGCCGCTACGTGAGATTATTGAAATCATGGAGCGCGTCTACTGCCGTTACATTGGCATAGAGTATATGCACGTTACCACCAGCACAGAAAAGCGCTGGATGGAAAAATATCTCGAGAGCAATCGAGGCTATATTAAATTTGATACAGAAAAACGTTTATCTATTCTTGAGCGACTAACTGCTGCCGAAGGTTTAGAGAAGTATCTTGCTCGTAAATACACGGGCGTTAAACGCTTTGGTCTAGAGGGCGGCGAAAGCTTTATCCCTGCTATCAATGAAATCATCCAACGTGCTGGCAGTTATGGTACCAAAGAGATGGTCATCGGTATGGCTCACCGTGGACGCTTAAACCTACTGGTAAATATTCTAGGTAAAAATCCAGCGGATTTGTTTGACGAATTTGATGGCAAAGTTCAGCCAGAAAAAGGCTCAGGCGACGTTAAATATCATAATGGTTTTTCGTCAAACGTGATGACTCCCGGTGGCGAGACACATTTAGCATTAGCGTTTAACCCATCGCATCTTGAAATCGTTGCTCCGGTATTACAAGGCTCTGTACGCGCCCGTCAAGTACGTCGTAACGATCAGCCACTTCATGATAATAAGACAGGTAATTCAGTATTGCCGATCGTTATTCATGGGGATGCCGCATTTGCCGGTCAAGGGGTAGTGCAAGAAACTTTCCAGATGTCACAAACCCGTGCTTATACCACAGGCGGCACAGTTCATATTGTTATTAATAACCAAGTGGGCTTTACTACCAGTCGTCAAGAAGATGCACGCTCAACCGAATATTGTACTGATGTGGCAAAAATGGTTCATGCGCCAATCTTACACGTAAATGGTGATGATCCTGAGTCTGTCGTATTTGCGGCTCAATTGGCATTAGATTATCGCCATGAGTTTGATAAAGATATCATCATTGATTTATTTTGCTATCGTCGCAATGGTCACAACGAAGCGGATGAGCCTTCAGCCACTCAGCCACTGATGTATGCAGTGATTAAGAAACTACCAACCACTCGTACTATCTATGCGCAAAAGCTAATCGAAGAAGGTTTGCTGAGTAAAGAAGACGAGACGCGCTTAGAAGATGAATATCGTGAATCGTTAGATCGCGGTGAATACGTTGCTAACTCATTAGTGAGCGAGCCTAACGAAGAGCTATTTGTCGATTGGAAACCTTATCTCGGTCATGAGTTGGTCGATGAGTGGGATACCAGCGTTGATATTGAAGTGCTAAAAGGTTATGGACGCCGTATGGCGGAGATGCCAGAAGGCTATAAGCTACAACGCCAAGTACAAAAAGTCGTCGAACAACGCTTAGCCATGCAAACAGGCGAAGAGCCGCTAAACTGGGGTGCTGCCGAGACATTAGCTTATGCGTCACTGGTCGATAATGATAAAGTATTGGTACGTATTACTGGTGAAGATGTAGGCCGTGGTACCTTCTCACATCGTCATAGTGAGCTATATAACATTGAAGATGGCAGCATGTATGTGCCACTTGCTCACATGAGTGAAACACAAGCCCGTTTTGCGACTTATAACTCATTATTATCAGAAGAAGCGGTATTGGCTTTCGAGTATGGTTATGCGACCACAGTGCCAAATGCACTGGTCGTATGGGAAGCGCAGTTCGGTGACTTCGTCAACGGCGCACAAGTAGTGATTGACCAGTTTATCGCCAGTGGTGAAACCAAATGGCAGCGCGTTTGTGGTCTAACTATGTTGTTGCCGCACGGCTTTGAAGGTCAAGGTCCTGAGCATTCATCTGCTCGTCTTGAGCGCTTCTTGCAGTTATGTGCTGAAGACAACATGCAAGTCATTACACCAACGACGCCTGCGCAGATTTATCATGCGTTACGTCGTCAAGCGGTGCGTCCAATTCGCAAGCCGCTAATCGTGATGTCACCGAAAAGCTTGCTGCGTCATAAGCTTGCTACTTCTCAATTAGGAGAATTAGCAAATGGTATGTTTGAAACGGTATTGCCAGAGATGGATGAGCAAAATGCGGACAACGTGACTCGTATGGTGCTATGTGGTGGTAAAGTTTATTATGACTTACTAGAACAGCGCCGTGCATTAGGTTTAGACCATGTTGCAATCGTGCGTATTGAACAGCTTTATCCTTTACCAGAAAAGCGTTTAGTTGCTGAAATTGAAAAATATAGCAATTTAGAAGAAATTGTTTGGACGCAAGAAGAGCCATTGAACCAAGGTGCTTGGTATTATTTGGCGCCACACATGTACCGCATTGTTGTACCGCATCCAACCAAAGCGAAAGTGATGGAGCCGGTTGCACGTCCTGCTAGTGCGGCACCGGCAACAGGTTCTGCAAAGTTACACGTTCAGCAGCAACAAAATTTAATCGCTGGTGGTCTTGGTATCAGCGTAGATGAGCTGTCTAAATAGCAGATTGTCTAAATAAATAATAGATTATATGTAATAAATGCATCAGGCGATGACAGTCAGTACTTGGTAAGAAAATTTAAATATCATGTTCTAAAACGGTACTGACTGCCTATCACGACTTAATAATAAATATCAATATTCAAATCTAAGGAGTATATCGATGGCTGATATCAAAGCCCCCGTTTTTCCAGAATCAGTTGCCGATGGCACAATCGTTGAATGGCATGTCACTGAAGGTCAACAAGTTAACCGTGATGACCTATTAGCTGAAATCGAGACTGATAAAGTTGTATTAGAAGTTGTCGCGCCAGACAATGGTGTTGTTACTAGAATTGTTAAACAAGTAGACGACACGGTTTTGTCTGACGAACTTATCGCTGAATTTGAAGCGGGCGCCAGTGCGGATGCTGCGCCAGCAGTAGATCCAAACCAACCTGCCGCACCTGTTCAAGAAAGACAAGCAACGGATGGTGGCGAGCCAGTACAAGTGACTGATAAAAAAGGTGAAGCCGACCATAAAGATCAAAGCCCTGCAGTACGTAAAGCGGCAAAAGAGTCTGGCGTAGATCCTAAAGATGTCGAAGGTAGTGGTCGTGGCGGTCGTGTTACTAAAACCGATATGTCAAACCCAACGTTAAAAGCAGACAGCTCTATCAAATCTGATAGCGGTCGTCCAGTCGCTGAGTCAACTGGCGAGCGTACTGAAAAACGTGTGCCAATGACACGTCTACGTAAGACAGTTGCCAATCGTCTGCTAGCAGCTTCGCAAGAAACCGCAATGCTAACGACGTTTAACGAAGTCAACATGAAGCCGTTGATGGACATGCGTGCTAAGTATAAAGATCAGTTTGAAAAGCGTCATGGTACACGTTTAGGCTTTATGTCGTTATTCGTGAAAGCGGCGACCGAAGCACTAAAACGTTTCCCAGCTGTGAACGCCTCGTTGGACGGTGATGACATCGTTTATCATGGTTACTATGACATCGGTGTTGCCGTATCTTCTAGCCGTGGCCTTGTAGTACCAGTACTGCGTGATACCGATAGCATGAGCATGGCTGATGTTGAAGCCAAGATTCGTGAGTTTGGTGGTAAAGCACAAGAAGGTAAGCTTGGTCTAGATGACATGATGGGCGGTACGTTCACCATTTCAAACGGCGGCGTATTTGGTTCATTGATGTCAACACCTATCTTGAATCCACCACAAACCGCTATTTTGGGTATGCATGCCATCAATGATCGCCCAATGGCGGTTAATGGTGAAGTTAAAATCTTGCCAATGATGTATCTTGCATTGTCTTATGACCATCGTATGATTGATGGTAAAGAAGCGGTACAATTCTTAGTAACGATTAAAGAATTGGTTGAAGACCCTACTATGCTACTTTTAGATCTTTAAGTTTTTGAGCTTGTATCAGTGGTGACTGGTACAAGCTTTTTAGCTTTGTATAGATTATCTTCTAATGCCTTTTAGCTTTTTCAGTTCTATCTTATGAGCAATGAGCTAAGAATACCCAGCAGCCATCTTTATCGTCTTTTTTAAACGCATCTATTATCTAATATTTAGATATCGTATTGGTTATCGAACAGATAAGTCGATGGTTTACTAACGAGATAAAATTGGTTTATATGATATCTAAAATTAAACTAAAATTAAAATAGGAACCTATTATGAAAGACAATTATGATTTAGTCGTTATTGGTGGTGGTCCTGGTGGTTATGTCGCCGCTATCCGTGCCGCCCAACTTGGTATGAGCGTTGCTTGTATCGAAAAACGTATCTATAAGGGTGCACCTGCACTTGGCGGTACTTGTTTAAACGTCGGTTGCATTCCATCAAAAGCGCTGCTTGACAGTTCACATCGTTATGAAGCGACTAAGCATGACCTTGATGAGCATGGCATCAGTACTGGTGATGTGACTATCAATATCGAAACGATGATTGGCCGTAAAGAAGCTATCGTTAAGCAATTAACCGGTGGTATTGAAGGTTTGTTTAAAGGTAACGGTATTGACTGGCTGCAAGGCTGGGGTACATTAGTTGACGGTAAAGGTAGTGATAAAAAAGTTAAATTCACCGCTGAAGATGCTGCTGAGTCTACTATTACTGCTAAGAATGTCATCCTTGCCTCAGGTTCTATCCCTATCGATATTCCAGTAGCTAAAACTGATCATGACCGTATCGTTGACTCAACGGGTGCATTGGATTTCACTGAAGTACCTAAGCGTCTCGGTGTGATTGGTGCCGGTGTTATCGGTCTTGAGCTTGGTTCAGTATGGCGCCGTTTGGGTGCTGAAGTCGTAGTATATGAAGCGCTTCCAAGTTTCTTAGCTGCTGCTGATAAAGATATGGCTAAAGAAGCGGCCAAAATGTTCAAAAAGCAAGGCCTTGATATTCGCGTTGATACTAAAGTTATCAAAGCTGAAATAGATGGTGAAGAAGTTGTGGTCACTAGTGAAAACAAAGGTGAATCATCAGAGCAGCGCTTTGATAAATTGATCGTTTGCGTCGGTCGTCGCGCTTATTCTGAAAAACTGCTTGGTGATGACAGTGGTATTAATCTAACCGAACGTGGTTTGATTGACGTTGATGATCAGTGCAAAACCAATCTTGATGGCGTTTATGCTATCGGTGACTTGGTACGTGGTCCTATGCTGGCGCACAAGGCCTCAGAAGAAGGCATCATGGCCGTTGAACGCATTCATGGCGAAAAAGCCCAAGTTAATTATGACACTATCATCAACGTCATCTATACGCATCCAGAAATCGCATGGGTAGGGATGACTGAGCAAGAAGCGACTGAAGCAGGTTTTGAAGTTAAAACCGGTTCATTCAGCTTAGCGGCTAATGGTCGTGCGTTGGCTCAAAGTGAAGGCGAAGGCTCTATCAAAGTGGTTGCTGATGCCAAAACAGACCGTTTGTTAGGTATGCATGCGATTGCTGCTGGTGCAGGCGATATCGTCCATCAAGGTATGATTGCGATGGAATTTGTCTCTAGCATTGAAGATTTGCAATTGATGACCTTTGCACATCCAACGATATCTGAAGCAGTTCATGAAGCCGCTTTATCAGCAGATGGTCGCGCTATTCACGCCATTCAGCGTAAAAAGCGTAAATAATTTTAGAAAGCTGAAAATATTCTGAATCAAGATATTTTAAGTGTTTTAAATAGCTAGTAAATGACAACAAGTTCCTCGCATCGTTTGTATCAATATTTCTAACGGTGCTTGGATATCAAATGCAGCAAAATATTTTTCTGTCTGCTTGTTTGCATTTTTATTAATTTTAAAAAAATAAAGGATTCAATCAATGAATTTACATGAGTATCAAGCAAAAGAGCTGTTAAAAAGCTACGGTTTGCCGATTCAAGAAGGCATCATTGCTTATAACGGCGACGAAGCAGCGGCAGCTTTTGACAAAACTCCAACTGATATCGCTGTTATCAAAGCACAAGTACATGCTGGTGGCCGTGGTAAAGCTGGTGGTGTTAAATTGGTTAAGACTCGCGAAGAAGCCAAGCAAGTGACTGATGAGCTTATTGGTACTAACTTAGTGACTTTCCAGACTGACGCTGATGGCCAACCAGTTAACTTCGTATTGGTTGCAGAAGATATGTACCCAGTACAAACTGAGCTATATCTTGGTGCGGTTGTTGATCGCTCTACGCGTCGCGTAACGTTCATGGCATCAACCGAAGGCGGCGTTGATATTGAAGAAGTGGCTAATGAGACGCCAGAGAAAATCTTCAAAGTAAACGTTGATCCATTAGTCGGTTTAATGCCTTACCAAGCACGCGAAGTGGCATTTAAATTGGGTCTTGAAGGCAAGCAAATCAATCAGTTTGTTAAATTAATGACTGGTGCTTATCAAGCCTTTATTGAGAATGACTTTGCCTTGTTAGAAATTAACCCACTAGCAGTCCGTGAAAACGGCGAGATTGTTTGTGTTGATGGCAAAATTGGTATCGACTCAAATGCTCTATATCGTCTGCCTAAAATCGCAGCGCTACAAGACAAATCACAAGAAAATGAGCGTGAGCTTAAAGCGGCTGAGTTTGATCTAAACTATGTTGCGCTAGAAGGTAACATCGGTTGTATGGTTAACGGCGCCGGTCTTGCAATGGCAACGATGGACATCATCAAATTGTATGGCGGCAAGCCTGCTAACTTCTTGGACGTTGGCGGCGGTGCAACTAAAGATCGCGTTGTTGAAGCATTCAAGATTATCCTTGAAGACAGCAGCGTTGAAGGTGTGTTAATCAACATCTTCGGTGGTATCGTACGTTGTGACATGATTGCAGAAGCGATTATCGCTGCGATCAAAGAAGTCGACGTAAAAGTACCTGTTGTTGTACGTCTAGAAGGTAACAACGCTGAGTTAGGTATTCAGATTCTACAAGATTCTGGCCTAAATCTTATTTCAGCTCAAGGCCTATCAGACGCGGCTCAAAAAATTGTCGATGCGGTTAAAGCTTAATACTTTAAAAGCTTAGTATTTTAATAATATAGGCTAAGCATCGCAGTCAACGCGTAATAGTATGAGCTTGATTATTCCCATTGAATAATCGAGCCGCTATTACAAGACAACCGAATAAAGGATAAAATAATGAGTGTATTAATTGATAAAGATACCAAAGTATTGGTACAAGGTTTCACGGGTAAAAATGGTACGTTCCACTCTGAACAAGCTATCGAATACGGTACTAAAGTAGTTGGTGGTGTCACCCCTGGTAAAGGCGGTCAAACGCATCTAGGTCTGCCAGTATTTAACACTATGGCTGAAGCAATGGAAGCGACTCAAGCTGACGCCTCTGTTATCTATGTACCAGCGCCATTTGTACTAGATTCTATCGTTGAAGCAGTAGATGCAGGCGTCAAGCTGATTATTGTGATCACTGAAGGCGTACCTACTTTAGATATGCTAAAAGCGAAACGCTATATCGAAGAAGCAGACGGCGTGCGTATGGTTGGTCCTAACTGCCCAGGCGTTATCACTCCAGGCCAGTGCAAAATCGGTATCATGCCAGGTCATATCCATATGCCAGGTAAAGTGGGTATCATCTCACGCTCTGGTACGTTGACTTATGAAGCAGTTGCTCAGACGACTAAGCTTGGCTTTGGTCAATCAACCTGTATCGGTATCGGTGGTGATCCTATCCCTGGTATGAACCAGATTGATGCGCTGAAACTGTTCCAAGAAGATCCACAAACGGAAGCAATTATCCTAATCGGTGAGATTGGTGGTACTGCTGAAGAAGAAGCTGCCGCTTATATCAAAGACCATGTCACTAAGCCAGTAGTTGGCTATATCGCTGGTGTTACTGCTCCTGAAGGTAAGCGTATGGGTCATGCCGGCGCGATCATCTCAGGCGGTCAAGGTACTGCTGAAGAGAAATTTAAAGCCTTTGAAGATGCAGGCATCGCTTATACGCGTGACCCATCAAAATTGGGTGATAAGCTTAAAGAAGTGACTGGTTGGTAAGACGACTAGCTATATTTAGTCTAATACCGAAACATCGTTGAAAAAAAATCAAGGCACCCCTACAATGGGGTGTCTTTTTTTGTTTTGAAAATAGCTTTGAGTGATGGTATGAGAAATAAAATATTGGTAACGGGCGGCGCAGGATATATCGGTTCTCATACTTGTATCGCTCTGCATGAAGCGGGCTATGATATTGTGGTCTATGATAACTTATCTAACAGTAGTCATGAGGCTGTGAATCGTGTCTCGAACCTTATTGGACAGCCTATTGAGTTTATCAAAGGCGATATTCGCGATAGTGCATCACTCAGACAAGTATTTGCCGCGCATCAATTTTTTGGCGTGATTCACTTTGCAGGTCTTAAAGCGGTTGGAGAATCTGTTGCTAAGCCATTAATGTATTATAATAATAACGTCAGTGGCACGATTACGTTATTAGAAGTAATGGCTGAGTATAACGTGAAGCGTTTGATTTTTTCTTCATCTGCTACGGTCTATGGTGATCCTGAAACGTTACCGATTGATGAGGGTTTTCCGCGTTCCTGTACCAATCCTTATGGTCAAAGTAAGCTGGTCGTTGAGCACATTTTAGAAGACCTAGCCGTATCTGATAGTGATTGGAACCTAGTCACACTTAGATATTTTAATCCCGTTGGTGCGCATCCATCAGGTCGTATTGGTGAAGACCCTAACGATACTCCTAATAATTTAATGCCTTATATTTCGCAAGTCGCCGTTGGAAAACTTGATAAACTCAGTATTTTTGGTAATGATTATGCTACCGTTGATGGTACGGGTGTACGTGATTTTATTCATGTCACTGATCTGGCTCAAGGCCACGTTGCCGCGCTTAACTATCTAGAGCAACAAAACTCACCTATAGGTTTTTTACCTATCAATCTTGGTACAGGTACTGGCACCTCAGTATTAGCGTTAGTGACGGCTTTCTCCGAAGTGTCAGGGCAAAAAATTCCTTACCAGTTCGCTGATCGTCGTGCTGGTGATATCGCCAGTTGCTATGCGAGTGCTAATAAAGCGAAAACCTTGTTAGGATGGGAAGCGACTCTTTCTATTACTGATATGTGTCAAGATACATGGCGTTGGCAAAGTAGCAATCCAAATGGATATACGGCATCGTAGCGCTATATCAAACTGCAAATATGAAATTGTTATTTACCTTTTAAAATTACTTTATTCTTTTGACGTAGTCTTATAATTATGAAAAAAATTACTCATGCTGTAATCCCTGTGGCAGGTTTCGGCACTCGTATGCTGCCATTGTCTAAATCAGTACCCAAAGAACTATTACCATTAGGCAATCGTCCAGCCATTCATTATGTGGTTGAAGAGGCCATTGCTGCTGGTATCAAGCATATTGTATTGGTCGGTCACGCACAAAAAAGCGCGATTGAAAACTACTTTGATATTAATGCCGAGCTGGATAATCAGTTGCGCCAAAAAGGTAAAGATAAGCTGGCGGATAGTTTGAACTGGCTACCAGATGATGTGACAGTATCGATGATACGTCAGGGTAAGCCATTAGGATTAGGTCATGCTGTGCTTGCTGCGCGCCCAATTATTGGCAATCATGATTTTGCTGTACTGCTACCGGATGTGGTGCTTGATCCATTCAACGGTGATATGTCTACGGATAACTTATCCTTTATGATTGATGCTTTTGCTAAAGACAGTCATTCGCAAATATTGGTCGATAAAGTCGCTGATAAAGATGTGCATAAATACGGTATCGCCCAATTAAATGAAGCGTTTAGCGATGAGAGTGATATTGATGACGAAGCAGATACGAATATCAGCTTTAAAGTGGCAGGTTTTGTAGAAAAGCCAAGTTTAGTAGATTCGCCTTCTAGACTTGCCGTGGTTGGCCGCTATGTATTTAGCCATCACATTTTTGACTATTTAGCTAATACAAAGGTTTCTGTCGGTGGCGAAATTCAATTGACCGATGCCATTGATGCTCTCATTAGTGAATATGGGGTGAATGTCACCACCATGCGCGGTGATAGTTATGATGCCGGTGATATGCGTTCTTATATGCAAGCGTTTATTTATTTCGCTCAGCAACAACTAGCAGACGAAGAGTAATGAATGAACGTTATAAAAGACGATAAAGTGTATGGTAGTGCACGCCGATCTAAATATTGGCAGCCGTTGCAAACGCTAGCCGAACAGCCATGGTCGCTTGCTCAGCTATTTGCAAAAGACGATGAGCGTACGACTCGCTTTAGTATGCAAGCGGGTGCGCTATATATGGATTATAGCAAGCAGTGTATTGATGAGAGGGTATTGGCGAATTTATTGAGCTTAGCAGATAGTTGTGATCTGTCAGCGCGTATTAAAGCTTTGCTACAAGGGGCGATGGTCAATACCAGTGAGGAGCGCGCAGCCTTGCATACAGCGCTACGCTTACCCGCGAGAGCAACGCTACAAGTCGCTAACCAAGAATTTGGCAAGCAAGATGTCGTTGCTGATGTCCATCACAGTTTGGCGCATGTTGCCAGATTATCTGAGCGAGTACGTGACAATACATGGCGTGGCTTCTCAGGTAAAGCCATTACCGATGTGGTGAATATCGGCGTTGGCGGTTCTGATCTTGGGCCACTAATGGCGGCTACCGCGCTTGATGAATGGGCAGATACAGAGATTGAAGTGCATTTTGTATCTAATATGGATGGCACCCAGCTCGACAATTTGCTCAAGCATTTAAACCCTGAAACCACTTTATTTATTATTTCGTCCAAATCTTTTGGTACTGTTGATACGTTATCGAACGCTAAAACTGCCTTATCATGGTTGCTTGCCACCGCGGAATTGCGCGCTGGCACTGAAGACAGTGTATTACGTCGCCACTTTATCGGTATCTCTGCCAACAGCAAAAAGATGAGCGCTTGGGGTATTCATCCCGAGCATCAGCTGCAGCTTTGGGAGTGGGTTGGCGGGCGCTTTTCTTTGTGGTCGGCGATTGGATTGGCTATTGCGATTCGTATTGGTATGGATGGGTTTAAACAATTATTGGCCGGTGCTCATAGTATGGATGAGCATTTTTCCCAAGCGGATTTTGCAGAGAATCTGCCCGTATTATTGGGCTTACTTGCTGTTTGGAACAGCACCTTTTTACAAGTCAATGCTCACACCGTATTACCTTATGATGGGCGTTTAAGCTATTTGCCCAGTTATTTGACCCAGCTTGAGATGGAAAGTAATGGTAAGTCGGTTACTCAGTATGGCGAGCGTATTGATTATGATACCTGTCCGATTTTGTGGGGTGAGATTGGCTCCAATGCTCAACATGCCTTTTATCAGCTACTACATCAAGGCACGCAGCAAGTATCTTGTGATTTTATCGCTTGCGTCCGTCGTTATAGTAATAAGGTAACCAATGCGCCATTACAACAGCAGCATGAATTGTCGTTAGCCAACTGTCTGGCACAGAGCCGCGTACTGGCGTTTGGTAATGCCGCGCTCCAAGCGTCCGAGGTTGAAGTCGCTTCTGCTGCTGACAAATATAAATATTACCGCGGCAATCAGCCGTCAACGACCTTACTTATCGATGAGTTGACCCCGCATAGTTTAGGCGAGCTGATTGCGCTCTATGAGCATAAGGTTTATGTCATGGCCAGTATTTGGGACATCAATCCGTTTGACCAATGGGGCGTTGAGATGGGTAAGCAGATGGCAGAATCTGTTCATGACGCCATGCAGCAAGCAGGTGAGAGTCAATTTGATAGCTCCACTAACCAGCTGTTAAAACATATTCAGCAGCTGTCTTGATAGTTTTGCTGCTAATTTTGCTACTAAGTCGATAGTCATTAAAGGTGAACGCATGAGCGCTGATTTTATAAACGATGATATGCCTAAATATACGCATGAATCTAAACCACACAGCAATGCAAATAATCAAGTTTGTGTGCTTATCGGCCATAGTATTGAAGCGGTTACCAGTGCAGTGGTGCTGGCAAGTCTAGGTCAGCGCGTGCATTTATATGCAAACGAAGAATTATTGACACAGCAGATCCAGCAATATGGCTTTGAGCATCATTTGCAAGCGTTATGGCAACTGTACGTGCAGCAACAAGACATTATCAGTTATAGCTTGCCGGATACTGCTGACGAGCTAATAAAGCGTTATGAAGCGACGAGCCATATTGATACTCGTAATATCGATGAGCAAAAAACAGTGGCGCTCTACTGGCTGTTTTTAAACAGTATTAAGTCAGCGTGGATAGGAGACAGTTGGATTACCGCTTTCAATCATAGTCAGCAGCAGACGAAGCCGTTGATTATGAGTGGTATTGAGCAGCTAGGCGCTATTGCCGCATTTGCACAGCGTTTAAAGCGTGCGTGGGTCTATTATGTACCGTTTGTTTTTTTAAAAGATGGTGACGCTTATAGCTCGATGTTGAACCCATCGTTATGGTTATTGGGTGAAAAAACAGCGGCTAGTAGTCAGCATTTAGGGATGCTGCAACCGTTAATGCAGCAAGCCCGCGCGTCGCATCATGCTGATATTGCGACTATTGAGTTTGCGCGCAGTAGTATCATGGCAATGCTGGCAACGCGAGTTAGCTTTATGAATGAGTTGTCGCGCTTAGCGGATAGTCAACAAGTTGATATCCAGCAAGTGAGTCATATCATGGGACTTGATGAGCGGGTAGGTAGTAGCTACCTGCAAGCTGGCTGGGGCTTTGGTGGTAATACCTTAACTACTGAACTAATCAAGCTGCAGCAGTCGAGTAAAAAACATAGCTTGGATATGTTTTTATTGCAGTCAGTGGTACATATTAATGAAGACCAAAAAGAGCTGATATTTCGTAAGTTTTGGCAATATTTTGATGGCTTTATCGATAATAAAACCGTGATGATTTGGGGTGGTAGTTATAAAGCGGGGTCGGGTCGGACAGCAGGTTCCGCGATTCATCCGCTATTAGCATTATTATGGTCTTATAATATCCGGACACTGGTTTATAGTGATAAAGCGCAGGCTGAACTTGCCACACTTTATGCGCAGCAGCCATTACTGCAATTGCTTAATAGTCCTTATCAGCAGCTCCATGAGGCACAAGCAGTATTCATCATCAGTTGGTCGCCACAAAATCAGTTAGATGTGGCACAGCTTAATCAGCAAGCAATGCCTATATTTGATGCACAAAACGCATTAACACGGACGCAAATAGATAGCCTAGTAAGTGACTATATGGGTATTGGTCGCGCTAAGTGATAGGCGCTATCGACTATCAACTATAAAAATCATTATATCTAGCTAAAAAAACTATATCTGAAACGACAATAAGCGCCGGTTAATCTAAATATTAACCGGCGCTTATTTTTTATAAGTTGATTGTTTTTTTTGCTTAGCAGAGATAACTATCTAAGCAGGTACAGCCTAAGCAGGAACCGCACCTTGTTTAGCCAGCCATTGCTGAATATCTTGTGTTTTGGTCGCTAATAATAACTCATCGCCGCGACTTTCAATATTGAGTCGGATTAATGGCTCAGTATTAGAGGCGCGTAAATTAAAGCGCCATTCACCAAAGTTAAGACTTAAGCCATCAAGGGTTGATTTGCTTGGATGTTGGGTGCTAAATCTCTCTTCAATCGCCCTAATGATAGTCGGTGCATCATGAGTGGTCAGGTGAAAGTTTAGCTCGCCTGAGCTTGGATAAGCTTCGATATAACCGCTGACCAATTCTGATAATGTCTTACCAGTGACAGATAACAGCTCAATGGTTAATAGCCACGGAATCATGCCGCTGTCACAATAGAAAAAGTCACGAAAGTAGTGATGAGCGGACATCTCGCCACCATAAACGGCACCAGACTCACGCATAACTTGTTTAATAAATGAGTGACCGGACTTACTGATAACAGCATTGCCGTTATGCTCATCTATCACGGCTTCAGTGTTATATATGACCCGTGGATCATAAACGATTGACTCGTTTGGGTATTTATTCAAAAACGCTTGCGCCAGCATACCAACAACATAACTGCCATCAATGAATGCGCCTGTTTCATCGAATAAAAAGCAGCGGTCAAAGTCTCCATCAAAGGCAATTCCAAGATCAGCTTTATGTTCTATCACCGCTTGCTGAGTGGCAGCTCTATTAGCCAAAATCATTGGATTAGGAATACCATTTGGAAAGCTGCCATCAGGGGTATGGTGCAGTTTAATTACCTCAATGGGCGCGCCAGATTTTACGAGCCTATCTACTAATAAATCAACCACAGGCCCTGCACTACCATTGCCTGAATTGATAACCAGTTTTAATGGTTTTAATTTATCAATATCGACGAAAGTCATTATATGGTCGATATAGGCACTTTTATCAGTTAATAATTGCAACTTTCCAGAAGACTTATTAGTGGTAAATTGTCCAGATTCGGCCAGCGCTTGAATCTCTGCTAAGCCATCATCGCCACTGATAGGTTTCGAGTGTTCCTTGACCAGTTTTAAGCCGTTACAATTGATAGGGTTATGGCTGGCAGTGACCTCAATACCGCCTAACGCTTGAGAGTGACTGGTGGCAAAATATACTTCCTCCGTGCCAGTCATGCCCAAATCGATAACGTCGACGCCTGCATCTAGCATACCTTTGATTGTGGCTTGTTTTAATTGCTCGCTTGAATCACGGATATCGCTACCAATAACGATAGCAGGCTGTAGTGTTGCCGTGTCGCTAGTATCATTATTGTGAGTCTCTACTGCCGCATGATAGCGTTGAAATAAAATCTGTGCAAAAGCACGCCCAATACGATAAGCAATATCTTCATCGAGATTGACACCAAGCTCGCCGCGGATATCGTAAGCCTTAAATGAATTGATAATAATAGGGTGAAATTCAGTTGCTGGCTGATAGCCAATAGTCGCAGAATTGGACATAATAATACGGCTCCTTGCAGGTGAGCAATGATAAAACAATTAAAATAATTCAGTAGTAACACGATTATAAGTCAATTGTGCATCAATGCTACACTAACGACAAAATCGTTATAAACTTAATATGGTTTTATTTAATAACCAATAAAAGTATAAGAGCATCTTTTATGAGTAACCTAAAAAATAAAGTTAGCGTGCCTACACCTGTACAAGGAACGCCTGCAGCAAGCGGTGAGTTAGACGATTTATTGGCATTAATGGCGCGACTACGTAGCGATTGTCCTTGGGATAAAAAACAAAGCAATCATAGCTTAATTCCTTACGCAATTGAGGAGGCTTATGAGCTGGGAGAAGCAGTACAAAGCGATGATGACGAAGATATCAAAGGTGAGTTAGGTGATGTGCTGCTACAAGTGGTGTTCCATTGTCAGCTGTATGCTGAGCAAGGTCGCTTTGATATCAGTGACGTGATTACTACCTTGCAAGAGAAATTAATTCGCCGTCATCCGCATGTCTTTGAAGCTGAAACCCTCAAAGATAAAGCAGCAGTAAAAGTTCGCTGGGATGAAATTAAGGCGGAAGAGCAGCAAGCTCGCGAAGCGCGTGGTAAACCAAAGCGTCGTTTGGACAATACCAAAGCGGGCAGTGCCCTGATGCAAGCGCAAGATGTGCAAAAGCAGGCGTCAAAACTGGGTTTTGACTGGGAAGGCGTTAGTGGCGCGTTTGAAAAGCTTGATGAAGAAATTGCTGAGCTAAAGGCTGAGATTGTAGATAAGTCAAAAGATGCTGCTACATGTAATATAAGCAAAGCCAATATTGCTGATATTGAAAAAGAACTGGGTGATTGCATGTTTGCGCTGGTTAATGTGGCGCGTAAATTAAACCTTGATGCAGAAACGGCAACGCTGACTTGTGTGCATAAATTTAAATCGCGTTTTGGTTATATTGAAGACCAACTAGTCGCTGCTGGCAAGCGTTTAGAAGATAGTGATATTAATGAGATGGATGCTTTATGGGAAGCGGCGAAACAACATGAACGCGCCTAATAAACAGTCGATTAAGAGTTTGCTAGTAGGCGTTATTTGCTTAGCTTCATCATTTAACATCGCTATTAATACGGCTAATGCAGAGCCGTGTTTTGATAATGCTCAAAGCGCTTATCAATACTTATTAGTGCAAGAGGCCAAGCAGACTCAAGCGCGTACACAGACAAGTATTAATATCAATCGAGCGACAGAAGGCGAGCTGACAACGCTGAATGGCATTGGTAGTAGTAAGGCGCAAGCCATCATCCTATATCGGGAGATATTTGGCACCTTTAAAACAGTTGATGAATTAACTAAGGTGAAGGGAATTGGTGCAAAAACCGTTGAGAAAAATCGCGGACGTTTAACCGTGCAAGATCAATAGCCGTATTTTGCTTTAATTAATGCCAATATTGACAAAATAGCATGTAAGTAAATGTCTAAATACACCCAGTAAGCTTAAAATTTGTTAAACTAGTGGGTACATCCGCCTGATAGACGCTGTGTTCGTCAGGGTTGGTTAAGAATAAAGGCAAGGAGTAGATGCATGGCCGAGCGTGCCGCCAAGCAGTTAGAACTGAATAAATCTGAATTACCCAATTCCATTACCGAAGTAATCGCCACCCTAACCCGAGCTGGGTTTGACGCCTATATCGTCGGTGGTGGTGTGCGTGACACCTTGCTAGGTCTGCGTCCGAAAGATTTCGATGCGGTCACTGATGCCAAGCCTCATGAGATTAAAGACGTCTTTGGTAAGCGCTGCCGTATTATTGGTCGCCGTTTTCAGCTGGCGCATGTTTACTCTGGGCGTGAGCTTATTGAAGTGGCGACCTTTCGTGGTCCGCCAGTTAATGATTCCAATACCAATCAAGACGGTATGATTCTGCGCGACAATGTCTGGGGCGATATCAAACAAGATTTTGCCCGTCGTGATTTTTCTATCAATGCCCTTTATTATCAACCGCTCAAAGGTGTGGTTCATGATTTTTGCGGTGCGCTTGAAGATATTGATAATAAAATTATTCGCCTGTTAGGCAATGCACCGACTCGTATCGAAGAAGATCCGGTTAGATTGCTGCGTGCCTTGCGCTTTAAAGCCAAATTAGGCTTTGATTTTGATAGCGAGTTAGCCGCACAGTTCCATGATGGCAATTGGTCGCTACTTGAGCAAATTTCTCCGCATCGTCTTTATGATGAAACACAAAAAATGTTTACTGGCGGCTATTTAGTACCATTATTGCCGTTATTGTTTCAGTCTGGGGCTATTGATAGCTTAATTGTTTATCCGCCCTCTGAGCCGAGCGCGCTTGTGCAGCAAGTGGCTATTAATACCGATAAACGCATTGGCGCAGGTAAAAGTATCAATCCGGCATTCTTTTACGCCGCTTTGTTGTGGGAAAATTATTTACATCAATTAGAAAAAGCTAAAAAACGTAACATGCCATTTGCTGAAGCGCAGATGCATGCGGCCAGTAAAGTCGTTGATCGTCAGCGTATTAGAACTGCGATACCGAAATTCGCTGAGCAATTTATCCGTGATATTTGGATATTGCAACCAAAATTAGCCGCGCCGCGTAGTAAGCAGATTGTCCAGCTATCTGAACATCCACGTTTTCGTGCAGGTTTTGATTTCTTATTATTACGCGAGCAGTGCGGTGATGCTGAGCATCCACTATCTGAATCGACCAATGATATGGGCGAGTGGTGGCAGAACTATCAAACCTTGTCTGAGCAACAACAGCAGCAAGCGATTGATGATTTTGATGAAAACATTCGTCGCGGTGCTTATAAGCAAGGGCAACGCGGTCGTGGACGTAATCGCCAAAATTCTCAGAATTCGAACGATACTGCCAAGGTGAATCGAGTAGATAGCGATATTCAAGCATCTGGTAATAACAATGCTAGATCGACTGCTGTCAATGATGTTTCAAATGTGCCATCACGCCGCCGCCGCGCTGCTAGCCAGTCTTCATCTGCCAACCAAAAAAATAAGTATAGCCCACAGCAAGTCACACAAGACAATAATGAGCTGGCACAATTGCAGCAGTTGTCTTTGGCGAGTCGTAATGATGGTAGCAATCAGCAGGAGGCGTCAAAACCTGTACCGCTATTTGTGATAGAGCACGGCAACGTCGTACCGCCTCTCAAAAAGCAGCTGTCTGCTTCAAATAAACCTTTGCCTAAAGCGACGCAAAAAGCGCCTGTTCAAAAAGTGGCTGTTCAAAAAGTGCTTGTGCAAGAAACAGTTGCTAAAAAAGCATCGGTCGATAGTCAATCGAATCAGCAAACAAAATCTGCTGATAAAGTAAATAACCCAAACAGTCGATCGAATACGCGACAAGCATCAGTTGATACTCAGTTATCTTCAAATAATGTGCGTACCACCGCTTATGCAGAGCGCAATATCGCGCAGTCGCCCGCACTTGTTAGTATGAATAATGAGCCGGTACCGCACAAACGTCGTCGCCGTCAGCCTAATGTGGTAGATAAGACAAGTAATACAGAGCAAATAAATCCTGCAGAGAAAGTAAATGCGAAAGCGTTTGATAGCACCGAGAAAACGAATGCTAGGTATGTGAAAAAAGCGCCTAAATCGGTTACTCAGTCTACTGATAAAGTGATTAACAAGGCTCAAAAACCTGTTAAAGCATCAACTGCAAAGCCTACTAGAACCAGTCAAGTTGCTAAACCAACAGTTGCTAGTAATATCAATGACAATAAAGGGCCTGTACCATCAAAGCGTCGCCGTCGCCAGCCAAGCGTCAATGACGTTTAACGTCGACAGCGGATATGAGAGTAGAGTGATAACGATGAACACGCGCTTGAATGATACTGATATCGATAGCAATAGTAATAACGCCACTTATCCTTGGGTTACCTGTTATGTGGGTTTGGGTAGCAACTTGGAAAATGAGTTGGATTCGCCTATCAATCATTTGAACCGAGCGTTTGAAAGAATACAAGCGAATGATAATACACGGCAGGTTAGGATGTCCTCGTTATATGCCTCTGCCCCTATGGGTCCGCAAGACCAACCGGACTTTGTTAATGCGGTCGTAAGCTTGGAGACTACTTTCTCAGCACATCATCTATTGATATTATGTCAGCATTTAGAGCAACAGGCGAAACGTGAAAGAGTCCGACGTTGGGGTGAACGTAGTTTAGACGTTGATATTTTACTTTATGGTCAAGAACAGATTTCAGAACCGCAATTGACGATACCGCATGCGGGATTGCATGAGCGTAATTTTGTTTTGATACCGCTGCGCGAGCTAGCGCCAGAACTAATCATTGCTGGTAAACCAATCGCGGATTATCCGCACAGCAGTGATTGGACAGGCTTAAAGTTATTATCAAATGATGAGTTGCATGTTCCGCAAAGATAGATAGGTTAATTATTAAAGCTAGTTAGAGATAGTGATAATTGATGAATATTTAAAAGCATTGAGGGTGATATGACGACATTATCTACTTTAAATAAATTTAAAAAAGACGGCACCAAGTTTACTTGTCTGACCTGTTATGACGCCATGTTTGCGCGCATGATGGAAAAAGCACAGATTGATACGATTTTGATTGGCGATAGTTTGGGTATGGTAGTGCAAGGTCATGATTCAACGTTGCCCGTTACCGTCGACGATATGGCTTATCATACTGCCAACATCGCGCGTAGCAACAAGCACGCGCTCATATTAGCTGACCTGCCATTTATGAGCTATGTAACCCTCGTAGAAGCGGTGACCAATAGCCGTAAGCTGATGCAAGCGGGTGCGCATGTGATTAAGATTGAAGGCGGTAGTGAGCTTTGTGATTTGGTCACAACATTGGCGCAAGCAGGCACACCGACTTGTGTACATTTAGGATTAACGCCACAGTCAGTCAATGTATTTGGTGGTTATAAAATCCAAGGTCGCGGTGACGAGGCTGCAAAAAAACTCATTGAAGACGCTAAAGCTGTGGTTGACGCAGGTGCGGCCGTTCTAGTATTAGAATGCGTCCCTGCTGAGCTTGCTAAAGCGGTAACAGAAGCGGTAGCAGTGCCAGTGATAGGCATCGGCGCTGGTGCAGAGACTGATGGCCAAGTGTTGGTCATGCACGACATGCTGGGTATGGTGCATGGTCGCGTCCCACGCTTTGTCCATGATTTTTTGACCGATGAGCGCAATACTGAGCACAGTATCGACGGGGCATTCGCCCTTTATCATCAGTCAGTACGTGAAGGCAGTTTCCCCACAGAGCAGCACCAATTTAGCTAGGCTGATATAAAATCCTAGTGTTTATGCTTATAAGTAGAAGATCATTTAACCATGCCAATTATCCATCATCATATCTCAGCATTAAAAGTTGCTCTACAGCCTTACCGTGCCAAACAACAACGTATTGCTTTAGTACCAACGATGGGGAATTTGCACGATGGTCATCTAGAGCTGGTAAAAGTAGCCAAGCAACATGCTGATATCGTTGTCATTAGTATCTTTGTCAATCCGACGCAATTTGGCGTTGGTGAAGATTTTGATAGCTATCCACGCACGTTAGAGGAAGATGTCGCAAAGCTAGTAACCGTCGGTGCAGATTACGTGTTTGCCCCGAGTATTGATGAGATGTATCCCGTATTGCCGCCGCCTACATCAGTGCGCGCAGGGGAGATTACTAGTCAGTTATGCGGTCAGTCACGTCCGAGCCACTTTGATGGCGTAGGTATCGTCGTCTCTAAGCTGTTTAATATCGTGCAACCTGATGTGGCTATTTTTGGGCAAAAAGACTATCAGCAGTTAGCGATTATTAAGCAATTAGTTCGTGATTTGAGTTATGCCATTGAGATTATTGGCGCGCCTATTGTACGTGCTGCGGATGGCTTAGCCTTATCATCACGCAATCAGTACTTAAGCGAATCTGAGCGCCAAACAGCGCCTATTTTGCACCAAGAATTACAGTATTTAGCCAAACAGATTAGTGACGGTGAGCATCGTCAGCAGGGATTTAAAAAACTTTTAGAAGAATCTCGCCAGCGCATTACCAGTGCAGGCTTTACGATTGATTATCTAGAAGTAAAAACGGTTGAGCTATCTGATATCGCTCATAATAATGAAAGCGTCAGTGAGAATCAAAATCTGGTTATTTTGGTTGCTGCTTGGTTAGGCCGTGCTCGCTTGTTGGACAATCAGTTAGTAACGGTTAATTAGCCGTTATGACATTGTCATTCACGACACTGCCATTTGCGGGATGCAATTTATTAGGGTGACGGAACATGAATATAAGTAATGATGGTAAAGACGATCAAGCAAAGCAAATAGTAGATAACGTATCAAATAATGATCGATTAAGCATATTGGTGGTGTCAGGACGTTCAGGATCAGGTAAAACCTCAGTATTGAATATCCTGGAAGATTTAGGCTATTACTCTATTGATAACCTGCCTTTGTCATTGGTGCCTGAAGCGGCGCAAAAGCTGGTGTGTGATAGCGGTATTAAACGCATTGCACTTGGTGTCGATATTCGTACGCCGCGTGCGGATTTATCGAATTTTTCTGCAACTCATGATGCTTTAAAACAGACGTATGGCGAAGAGGCGGTCACAGTAATGTATGTGACGGCGCAAGAGGAGACCTTAGTCGCGCGCTTTAATGCCACTCGTCGTATTCATCCTTTAATGGTTCAAGATACCAAAGGGCTAGAGCATACGGCTTATAATTTACCAGCGGCTATCGAAAAAGAAATTAAGCTTTTGCAGCCGATATTTAAACACGCTGATATTAAGATAGATACTAGTATGCTCAATATTCATCAGTTAAAAGAGCGTCTTCGTGATTATGTTGGCGTTGATAATCAGATAGTGATTAACCTGTTATCTTTTGGCTTTAAGTACGGCAGTCCTATCGATGCAGATTTCGTATTTGATGTACGGATTTTGCCCAACCCGCACTGGAATCCAGCACTGCGAGCTGCGACTGGTCTTGATACCGAAGTGGCTGACTTTTTTGCCGATTACCCAGAAGTATCTGAGATGACTGAAGATATTGCTAAATTCCTTAATCGTTGGTTACCAGAATTTTTGCATAACAATCGCCATACGGTGACGGTTGCTATTGGCTGTACTGGTGGTAAACATCGCTCGGTATTTATTACTAAGCACTTGCAAGATAAGCTAACAGCCAGCCTACCTAAAGGTTTGACCGTTGCTGCTAAGCATCGAGAAAAACAGCGTTGGTAGCGGTTAGTAATTAAGACTGACTTATAGCAGCATTATCTGGTTATAAATGAGCTTCTTTTATTTTAAATTGATTATATAAAAACTATTATCCACCTTATTATTTATTATCTCGAAAACGGAAAGCTTTTATGATTGACTGGTCAGAACATGATATGCGCGTCTCGCGCACAGAGCTTAAAAAAGCTCATGAGCGCTTGCAAGAGTTGTCGATACCACTTGCTAGCTTATCGAAAAAGCAGCTCAAAAACTTACCAGCAAGTGATTACTTTATGGCAGAGTTGATGGCGCTTGCGGATATTACTAGTGCCAATGCTCGTATTCGTCAAACTAAGCGCGTCGGTAAACTTATCAGTGAAGAAAACCGCCATGAATTGGTAAAAGCCTTGTTTGATGCTTTTTTCCCTAAAGAGCAGGTGTCTAAAATTGAAAGTTGGCATGAGCGCCTTAATATCAATGATGAAGGTACGCTCAAACAGTTTGTTAAACAATACAAAGCCTCTGAGCGTAATACTATGTATCAGCTGCTACTTTGGATTGAGTACGCCAAACATATGCAAGATGACGAATTGATGGCAGAGTCTAAAGAAGACCTAGCAAGCTATATTCGTGAAGTAACAATATTGTCGCAGCTAAAAGGCTAGTTGTTTTACCATTTAAAATGGTAATCTTATAAAATATAAAGGCTAAAGAAGAAGCAACAACCTCTCGATAACGCATAAAAAAGCCAATCACTAATGATTGGCTTTTTTACATTTTACTAAATATATAAGCTAAATTATTTTTTCTCTGCACGCACTTTATTGACTAGATAGTCAACGACTTTAGGTACGGTAGCACTTTCACCCGTTACGACGTATTTACCTTGGATGACAACTGCTGGTACACCTGAAAGCTGATAACGCTTAGCACCGGCTTGTGAGCGACCAATCTTTGTACCGACCGCAAATGAATTATAAAGGCTATTGAATTTCTTTTCGCTAACCCCTTTCGAGGCATACCACTTACTCAATGAAGATTGGTCAAATAATTGCTTACCATCTTTATGTACCGCATCGAATAAGGCGTCATGGGTTTTGTCTTCATAACCGAGTAATTGAGCAGCATAAAAACCGCGCGCGCTGGCTTCCCAAACAGGGTTTAGCGCTGCTGGAGTTTTAAAGAATGCTACGTCTTTACCTTTGTTTTTTGCCCATTTTTCCATATGCGGATTGAGGACGTTACAATGTGGACAGCCATACCAGAAAAACTCACGCACAATAATAGCATCACCGCTGATCTTTTCTGGATTATCCAGTACACGGTAGTCTTTTCCTGCGACATAATTGGCAGCTTGTGCGCCTATACTGGCCAGTCCGATAGCACAAGCTAGACCAGTCAATGCGATGATACGTTTCATACTTGTTCCTTGAGGTATCGATATTCAGAGGTTTTTGGAGTATTTTTATAGGGGTTAGAGTGAATAAACGACCACGCGTCGCTTACATCGACCTATAATAGAATAGTGACTATAATAACGCAAAATGCGTGTACTTGTGCACCCGATTCTTAACTAACAGTTGTAAAGCTGTGAGCTATTATTTAAGGTATCGTACTTACTGTTTTGAGGCTGATTTTTTTAGACTGATTATTGTTAAGTTTAAGATTTTGAAGTTTAAGCTTTTGCATTTTAAAATGTTGATAACGTAAAGCTATTGATAAAGTAATTCACAATCGGTGACGATGTACTCACGACACATTTGCTGCTCTCATGCTAACATTGCCTATCTAATCATGCACTCTATACGATAATGCCAATAAAGGAAAATCCTATGAGCCAAGCTTTATCTTCTGAGCAGCCTTTGAGTAGTCAAGAAAATAAGGATGCCAATGCTATTGGTGGTCTTGACGATACTATTAATAGTCTTAACGATACTATGGCCAGCGCTATTAATGTAGATCCTAGCGAAGTTGAAAAATTTAATAACTTGGCAAGCGAATGGTGGAATAAAACTGGTGCCTTTGCCACTTTACACGAAATCAATCCGCTACGTCTTAACTGGATAGAAGAAAATGTGAAGCGTGGCTATCTGAGTAGCGACCATACCAAAACGGCAGAAATGGGCTTGGCTGGCAAAAAAGTGCTTGATGTTGGTTGCGGCGGTGGTATCTTGTCGGAATCGATGGCACGTCGCGGCGCAGATGTGACCGGCATTGACCTCGGTACGGAAAATCTAAAAGCGGCTAGCTTACACGCTGAGCAAAGCAACTTAAATGAGCACTTGCGCTATCAGCATATTCCAATTGAGCAGTTAGCCACTACCCATGCTGGTCAGTTCGATGTGGTGACCTGCATGGAGATGCTCGAGCATGTGCCAGACCCAAGCGCCATTGTAGAGGCTTGCTTTAAGCTACTAGCGCCAGGTGGCGTTTGCGTCTTATCAACGATTAACCGCAATCCTAAGTCGTATTTGTTTGCCATCGTGGGTGCAGAGTATGTATTACGCTTGCTTGATCGCGGCACCCACGATTACGCAAAATTCATCACGCCAGCTGAGCTAGATAAAATGGCGATTAACGCAGGATTTAGTCGCCAGGATATTATTGGACTACATTATAATCCACTGACCAAACGTTACTGGCTGGCACAAAACGTTGATGTGAATTATATGATGGCAGTGCAAAAACCTCTCGCTTAAATACACCCTTTATAACTATAACTAAGAGCGCCCATTATGAGCCAATTTGTAAAAGCCGTTTTGTTTGACCTTGATGGGACACTGATAGATACTGCTGCCGATTTTGTCAGAATTATCGGTAAAATGAGCCAAGAAAATGGCTGGCAAGCGCCGCCTGAAGCGGAGATTCGCGAGCAAGTCTCAGCCGGTGCTTCAGCAATGGTGCAGCTGATGCTACGTCATAATGAGCAAACAGATTTTAGCGAAGAGACGTTGCTTGAATTCCGTCAGCAGTTTTTAGATGATTACGAAGCGGATATTTGTTTGGATAGCCGAGTTTTTGACACACTTGAAGACGTTTTAAGTGTGCTTGAAGAGAAGGGTGTACCGTGGGGTATCGTGACCAATAAACCGCGCTATTTATCAGAGCTGTTATTAGAAAAAATGCAGCTAGATACACGCTGTGCAGTTTTGGTTTGTCCTGATGATGTATCGCGCCCAAAACCTGATCCAGAGCCTATGTATGCGGCGTTAGAAAAACTTGGTATCCCTCGTGGCGCAGCTGCAAGCGTGATTTATGTAGGCGATCATATCCGTGATATCGAAGCCGGCAGTGCGGCTGGTATGACAACGATTTTGGCTGCTTATGGTTATATTCCGCCTGAAGACCAAAATAACTTGAAGAAATGGGGCGCAGATTATATTACCGATACCCCTGAGCAATTGAGTAAATTATTGCTATCTTCTGGTAAGTTTGATTATTTATAACTTAAATGTGCCATAAATCCAGCATGTTTTTAGTCAGTATTTGATGCATATAGCATAATGGTTAACACTAACCCATTTATTAAACGATAAGCAGTGAGTAACGCCATGAGTGACAATATCAACCCATTAGCGAATCAGTCAGAAATCTATTCAACCGAAAACGCAGTCAATAATCTGGAAAACCAGCAGAATGACATGCAAACGCCTGTAGCTGCCTTAGCTCACGATGATATTCGGCATTTTTCACCACCTGATAACTGTCTAGAGGGTAAAACCATCTTGGTCACAGGGGCAGGTGATGGCATCGGTCGTGTTGCAGCTTTGACCTATGCGCGTTATGGCGCCACAGTACTGCTATTGGGACGTACTAGCAGTAAGCTTGAATCTGTTTATGATGAAATCGAGAGCTTTGGTGGCAAGCAGCCAGCCATGCTACCGATGAATTTAGAAGGTGCTACCTACGCTGAAATGCAAAAATTAGCGAATTTGATTCATAGAGAAGTAGGTCAGCTTGACGGTATTTTGCATAATGCTGGAATGCTTGGCGCATTGACACCGCTTGAGATGTACGATGTCGATATGTTTGCCCAAGTGATGAAGGTTAACTTTACCTCTACCTTTATGCTCACGCAAGCGCTACTACCTTTACTTAAAGATGCGCCTCATGGTTCCATTGTCTTCACGTCGAGCAGCGTAGGGACACATCCTCGCGCGTTTTGGGGTGCTTATGCGCTCTCCAAGCAAGCAGTTGAGGGTATGAGTGATATCTTCACCCAAGAAACGCAGAATACCACCAATTTGCGTTTTAACTGTGTTAATCCTGGCGGCACTCGTACTAATATGCGCGCCCATGCTTTTCCCGGTGAGAATCCAATGAGCCTCAAAAGTCCGGATGATATTATGGCAGGCTATGTTTACCTGATGAGTGATGAAAGTATTGACGTACGTGGACAAGTCGTCGAGCTACAACCAAAAGACTAGTCGTAATTTATTATTTTATCATCACTGTTATATTGAAATTAGTGAAATATAGCCCCATCTATCTGTTATTAAAGACTTTTATGTAAATTAAAAATAATAAGGATAGATTATGGCAGGTGGTTGGTCAAGAGACGGTGCTGAGCATGAACAAATGGATGCGACCGTCAACGATGCGCTAGAGCGCGCACGCCGTGCACTACCGACAGGTAAAAGTGCAGAGTTTTGTGATGAATGTGGTAACCCGATTCCAGAAGCGCGGCGTATTGCGGTACCCGGCATACAGCATTGTGTTCGCTGTCAGACGGAGCTTGAGCAAGAAGCAAAGGCTACGGAGTTATTCAATCGCCGCGGTAGTAAAGACAGCCAATTGCGCTAATGTGAGAGAGTAGTTGTCCTCCTAAGCAGGCTACTAAGCAAGTTATTATCTAAGCAAATTATTATCTAAGCAGGTTAATACAAAGATACTTTATTTTAAACAGACAGTATTTATTACTATTCAGTGTTCAGATAAAACCGCAGTCAAAGAAAAACCCTGTCACAAGTGTACAGGGTTTTTTTGTATTATAAGGTAATCTGAAATTTTATTACGCTACAGTGACTCATTTCTAGCAGCTTCTACTTCCGCCTCGTCTGGAACGAACACATAGCCCACACCCCAGACGGTTTGGATATAACGTGCTTGGGAAGGGTTGTCTTCAATCAGGCGACGCAGACGTGATACTTGTACATCGATTGAGCGCTCCATCGCACCCCATTCACGACCACGCGCAAGGTTCATCAATTTATCACGAGTCAATGGCTCACGTGGATGCTGCACCAATGCTTTTAGTACCGAAAATTCACCGGTCGTTAGAGTGACAACATTGCCGTCACGTTTGAGCGTACGAGTCGATAAATCAAGTGTCCACGGGCCAAACTCAACCACTTCAAGCTGATGACTTGGCGCACCAGGTAACTCACGATTTTGACGACGCAATACCGCTTTGATACGTGCTAACAGCTCTTTTGGATTAAACGGTTTTGGTAGATAATCATCTGCACCGGCTTCAAGACCAGCGATACGATCGGCGTCGCCACCTTTAGCAGTGAGCATGATAATTGGGATATCGCCGTTATCTTCTCGTAGACGTTTACAGATACTGATACCGTCTTCACCCGGTAGCATCAAATCCAATACCACCAAAGAAAAAAGCTCACGCTGTAGCAATTTATCCATCTGATTGCCATCGTGCGCTGTACGGACAACAAAACCATCATCTTCTAGGAAGCGCTGCAACAAAGAGCGCAAACGTGCATCGTCATCGACGACTAAAATACGCTGAGTTAAAGTATCAGGGCTCTTATTATCAGTCATACAAGCATCCTCTTATAAAAATTATTATTAGCAGAAATTATGATTTAAAAACGCAATGATCAATATTTTTATCAAAAATAGTGTCAATAACTCAGAGAAGCATTAATAAAAGTATCAATAATAGTGCCACTATTTATACATCATTCCATCGATTACTAAAAATTAAAAAACTATTGTTCAGTACAGTAGTAAACTGCAATATTTATGCTATCGATACTTTAGTGTATAAGATTGCGCTCATAATTGCATCACTCATAAGGATAAATGCTGTATGCGTTTGTTTAACAAGGCGATAAAAATAAGCTTATAAGCAGATTTTTGCTATAAAACCCGCGATAAATAACGAAAATATAAAAAGGATTTTTATTCATGCAGCTTTTGCTATAATGCAAAGCTACATTTCTCAACGATTGATACGTATATGAGTAGCACTGATACCTTAACGCCATCTCAAACCTCGACAAAAGCACAGGTTTTGGATGCAACCACACACGCGAATATTCACGACAAGCTTGCTCGCGCGCTTGGCATTAAGACTGCTCAAGTCAATGCGTTTGTGAAGCTTTACGATGAAGGCGCGACCGTTCCGTTTATTGCCCGTTACCGTAAAGAAAAGACTCAAGATCTTGACGATGCGCAATTGCGAGCTTTAGAGAAGTCTCTTAATTACGAGCGTGACATGGCAACCCGCCGCCTCAAAATTACTGAGCTGTTAAGCGCGCAAGGCAATTTGACCGATGAGCTACAGAGTCGCATTGATAATGCGACGTCGAAACTTGAGCTTGAAGATATCTACTTGCCATACCGTCCGCGCCGCCGTTCACCGGCTGCCAAAGCACGTGCAGCGGGTTTAGATGTTGCTGCTCAAGCAGTCTTAAATCAAGAAATCACGCCAACTGACGCGCTAGCAGATTATCAGGTTCAATCTACCATTACCGATGAAAGTGGTAATGAGATTGAAGTTGATTTTAGTGATATCGAAAAACAACTTGCTGGCGTACAAGCCATTATTGTCGATGAATGGACGCAAGCACTAGATTTGCTTGATAACTTACGTAGTGGTTTCGCCAAAACAGCCAGTATCGTATCGAGCGTTGCTAGTGATGAAAAACGTGAAGTCGGTGAGAAGTTTAAAGATTATTTCGAGCATAGCGAAAGCCTTGCGCGTTTGCCAAACCATCGCTTATTAGCCATGCTACGTGGTCGTCAAGAAAACGTCTTGGGTCTAAAAATTGAAGGCGAAGACAGTCCTTTTATTGAAAAAATAATTAAGCATTTTGATGTTGATACGAAAGCGCCTGATGCCCGTCAAGAGTTCTTGGCAGAAGCGGCGACGAGTTTGTGGAAAGACAAATGGCGTCCACATATCGAACATCGTTTGTTGACTGAGAAGCGTCTGACCGCTGAGTCTGATGCCATTGATGTATTTGCTAATAACTTACAGCATTTATTAATGTCAGCACCGGCAGGTCGCAAAGTGATTTTAGGCGTTGATCCTGGTATTCGTCATGGCGTCAAAATGGCCATCGTCGATGCCCAAGGTCATGTCATGTTAGATGGCGAAGATAAACCTGTCGTTGCGACGGTTTATCCGTTTGCCCCTGACAATAAAATGACTGAAGCCAAAGTTGTTATCGATAAGTTATTAAGCACTTATAACGTTGATTTGGTCGCTATCGGTAATGGTACGGCGAGCCGCGAAACCGATGCGATGATTAAAGAGATTTTGGCGGCTAATGATGCGCTAAAAGCTAAAGCGGTGATCGTGAATGAATCGGGTGCCTCTGTCTATTCAGCCAGTGAGCTGGCTAGTGACGAGCTTGCGAATATGGATGTCTCTGTACGTGGCGCCGTTTCTATTGCGCGCCGTTTACAAGATCCGTTATCAGAGCTGGTTAAAGTCGATCCAAAAGCCATCGGCGTTGGTCAATATCAGCATGACGTTAATCAAACTCAGTTAGCAGATAGTCTAGACAAAGTCACTCAAGATAGCGTGAACGCGGTTGGTGTTGATGTAAATACTGCTAGTCCTGCTATTTTGGCTCACATTGCAGGCTTGAATAAAAATGTCGCTCAGCAAATCGTCACTTATCGTAAAGAGCATGGCGCTTTCGATAGCCGCGAGTCATTGAAAAACGTCCCGCGTTTAGGCGCTAAGACATTTGAGCAAGCCGCAGGTTTTTTACGTGTACATGGTGGCAGTAATCCACTTGATGCGACCGGCGTACATCCAGAAAGCTATGCATTGGTCGATAGTTTACTGGCGCAAACCGGCAAAGCATTGCCAGAAGTTATTGGTAATGATGGTGTGTTAAATAGTATCGATACCACTGCGCTAGCTGCTAATGACGATAACATCAGTGTTAAAGCCATTATAGAAGAGCTTGCTAAGCCTGCACGTGATCCGCGTCCTGAGTTTAAAACCGCCAACTTCCGTGATGATGTCAACAGTATCAAAGACTTGACTGAAGGGATGCAGCTTGAAGGTGTAGTCACTAACGTCACAGCATTTGGTTGCTTCGTTGATGTCGGTGTTCATCAAGATGGTCTCGTCCATATCTCACAGATGGCCAATGATTTTGTCGCTGACCCGATGAACCGTGTCAAACCGGGTGATATCATCTCTGTACGTGTCATTGCTATTGACGAAAAGCGCGGTCGCATTGGTTTTAGTATGAAGCCTGAAGCTGAAAAATCTGTACGTCCGGCAGTAAAACCTACTGCGGCAAATACTGGTAATGATGAAAAGGCTAGCCGTCCACGTATCAATCATACAAATAGCAGCCGTTCAAACGATAGCCGTCCAGCAGCTGATAAGCGCCCGTCTAAACCAAAGCGTCAAGACAGTAGCAACCGTAATAGCAATGAGCGAAGCAAGGCACCGCGAGCAGAGAAAGCGGAGGCGCCTGTTAAACTGGGTACCTTAGGTGCACTATTGCAAGAAGCTGGTGTGACTAAAAATAAGAAATAAGATGTCTTGTTTGTCTTATAAAGAGTAATAAAAAAGGCAGCCGTTAGGCTGCCTTTTTTATTGAATCAACTATATCGACTTTATCTTTAATAACGATATATCAATTAATGATTGAGTTAATAAAGTTAATTAAGTATTCACTTATAAATCGTCTTCTTCTGAAACTTCTGCTAAGTCTTCTGGCGCATCTAACACAGCATCTTCAGATATTATTTCAGTTGTCTGTAACTCTTGGTCTTGCAATGCTTTTGCTGGCGCTTTTATTTCAGTAGTCATTGGTTGTTGACCAATATTGCTATTAACGCGTGCGCGTGAAATAGTTTGAGTTTCGCTAATCGCAAACGGAGTAACTTTACTTATTTTAGAAGTGTTTGCATCAGTCTCGCTACCCGTGCTTTCAACGTCGGCTTCAACAGCCATCTCAGCAGTGGCGGTAGTTTTTTTAGCAGCTTTAGTGTCAGCTGGAGCTGCCATTGCCAATGTTGGAATAGTAAGCGCTGCGCCGATAAGTAGTGATAAAGATAGAGTGCGTTTTTGCATTAATTGATTCCTTAATTTGCAGTCTTATAGTGTCAGTTCAAATTATTTCAAACTTAAGGTTTATTTAGTATTTTGAATGTATTTATTTAAAATATCTAATATGCTAGCTATAGATAAAATAAAATCATGATAACCGCCTAGCGATTGTCATGATCGTTTTGGATAAAGAGTTTAGTAAGGAAATATAAATCGGTTATAAACCCTGAATTGAAGCATACCAACTAAGCTGCTATTAATTCTGTAGTGCATAGATTAAAAATCTCACAAACTGATGCTAGCAAGTGATTTTGTGCAATTATCGTAATGTTTTTGTTAAAAGAAACCGTATCTTGTTTCCAAGATACGGTTATTAGAATATTGAGAACGAATTACTTTATAACTTATTCATTCTAGCTATTAACGACTTCGAAGCTAAGACCGGCATGTTCTTCTAAACGCGTGAGCAGTTTATCACCCATTGCCGATGCTGGTGTCCAAAAGCCACCACCGACTTCCTCCTTGCTTATATCTTGCGACAAACACAGTGCAGCTTGCGATAACATACGTGAGGTGCTGCCATAACCTGGGTCTTTATCTCCCGTTACTTTGGTAGCAATGCTGTCTTTTTTAGCAGTCTGTCCAAAGAGCCGAATGTCAAAATAGCCGTTTTCCTGATCTTCCTTAGATGGACCCGAGCCTGATTTAGGTAAAACGTGCTTAGATAACAACTCTCTGCTTGGCTTAATAATCATCGCCGTGGCAAATCCTAACAAGGCTGCACTCATTGCATAACTCGATAATTTACCTTTTATGCCATCTTTCATCCACATCGCTTCGTCATACTTAAAGTCGCGACCATATTCATAGCCAAGCAGTTGATTACTGCGATGAACGATACGAGTGTTAATGCTTGCCATCACAAACGGTGCAAGCCAGCGCTTATGTTCGCTATCGTATTCTGGTTTACTGACATTATTTTGGCGCACCTTTGGCGTATCTTTATCATCGTTCAGCAAATAGGGGTTTGCCACCTGTTTGCGGCGAGATTTATCTTGACCCACTTCCTCAAAGATAGTCGCCATCGATGCAATGGTGCCGCCCGATAATCCACCTTTTGCTGCTTTAACGCGCATGTGAATCACATCGCAAGCACTGTCAAAATTCGCTTTAGCTTGCTTTTGCGTAAAGTAGACGCCTAAGTCTGATGGTATAGAATCAAAGCCACAGGAGTTAACGATACGAGCACCGCTTTGTTTTGCTGCCTCTTGATACTTATCCATCATATCTTTAATGAAGATTGCCTCGCCGGTGAGGTCGACATAATCTGTACCATTGTCGACACACGACTTGATAAGCGGTTCGCCGTATTTTAAATAAGGCCCAACGGTTGAGATAATAACTTGCGTTTGCTTAGTCATTACATCAAGACTTGCCGCATCATCGCTATTAGCAATGATGATATCTACTTTGCTGGCAAGGTTAGACTGCAACTCGTTGAGCTTCTCTTTATCACGACCGGCTATCGCCCAAGTAACAGCGCCATTTTTGTTGTTAGCTAAAAACTCTGCCAGATAATGGGCAGTGATTTGCCCAACAAAGCTAGTGGCTCCGTATAAAACGACCGCATAATCTCGTTTGTCGCTATTGGTTTTTTTTTCATCACTTGATGAGTTGGTATTGTTTGATGTATCCGTGTTCATCGTTATTTCCTTATTGAGTGTTTTTTAATAAATACGTATTGTGCTGTATTTACTATGATATACCCGTTATGAAGTGCTTATCGCGAGTAAATAATACTAATAAACGCTTAGCTTTTAATACTAATTTGTATTTATCTTTTTTTATGAAGGTAAAGCTATCTCTTCATAAGCCAAAAACTTCAACAAACTGATCTGAAATAAAACGCCCATGTTAATAGCTGATGTTCTCATAAAGATGCTGGTGATTAGATAAATTCTAACTATCTCTACACATAAGTACTGAAAAGCCAAGAAAAAACTTAAAAATGGTAAGATTTGCTACAAAGTTTACATAACCTATCGACATTATTACCAAAATGAACCTTTTCTAATGGAAATCATTGCTACTCTATATTCGTAAGCAGTTCTAAGTAGTATTAAAAACAAAAAGTACAATTATTAAATGGATAAGACCATTATAGTAAAACTAACTTAGCTATTTTAATTAGTGTTTACTGTATCAGTCTCAACATCTGGTTTTTCAACCATTATTTTAGGAGAAATATTATGTTCCGCTGGGCTATCATTTTTGCAGTAATCGCGTTATTAGCAAGTTTCCTAGGTTTCGGTGGTATTGCCGGTTTATCTAAAGAAATAGCTTATGTATTATTAGTAGTAGCTGTAATATTATTCATCGTGGCATTTGTTGGTGGTCGAAGAGTATAATCGCAAACATGCCAAATTATTAGCTAAGATCTAAAAAAACGTCCTCAATTGAGGACGTTTTTTTCTTTAAATATTTAATTGTTCAACATTCTACTAGCCTAATGAATACACAAGGAATAAAAGGTTATAAACGTTTAGGCTGGACAATATGTTCCATACGTTTTGCTAAACGAATATCATGACTGGTTATACCGCCTGTATCACCAGTGGTAAGACGTACCTCTACCACATTATAGGTATTGCGCCATTCAGGATGATGCTCGAGTGCTTCAGCGTGAAAGGCGGCTTGATTCATAAAACTCATGGCTTCAATAAAATCGCTAAAGTGGTAAGTTTTTACGATAGTATGACCATCGCGCTCCCAGCCTGGCAGGTCTTCTAGCTGCAAATCGACTTGTTGGTTAGATAAACTACTCATGGTGATATCCTTTATTATTATGGTGGATAGATTTATGGCGATTAGTGATATAACGGTCTATGTTAACGTTAAGCCAAGGAATACGATGGCTATTAATCCTATAATCAGTATAGGACAAAAAACCCACCTATCGCTCATATCTAATTATATATTTGGCTGCAAACATACAATAAAAGATATCAGGTAAATAGGAGGGTAGTGGTACATTAAATCTTGGAATATATTAGCTATTATCGATAGCTCTTATGTAATCTTTATTATAAGGCCTAATTGTTCAGTACAAATTATAGCAAGTCTTGATACTCAGGATGCTTATCAATATAAGAGGCCACAAAAGAGCACTGCGGCACGACTTTTTTACCATTATCACGAGCATAGTTTAGAGCGTGCTTAACCAGTGCTGAACCAACACCGCGACCGCCTAACTCTTGTGGAACAATAGTGTGATCATAGACCAACTTGCCGTCACGCTCTTGATAGCTGATATAACCTACATGACTATCAATCGAGGTTTCAAAACGCTTTGCTGACTCGTTGTGGATGATATTTATGTCTTGTTTCGCATTGTCGTTACTCATAAAAGCTCCTTATTATTAGATTTTATATTTGTTTCTACTTATTTGTCTTAAGACTTATTCTCAATCATGCATTGAAGTCTTTTTATTGTGGTGCTTTTTGCCCTAAGTTTCTAGTCCTTTACCGTAAGAAGAGATAGGACAAATGTTAATATTTTTAACAGACCTCTATTTTAAAGGTTTCACTTAAGCTTAAAGACTATATTGCTGTCGTTGATAAGACCTCGTCACTTACAAAGTATTAGGCATAAAACATAGCTTGGCGCACAACATGAGGGAGAAATCTCCTAAAACCACGCTTAGATGGATCGTCAGCTGTGGCTTTTTGAGAAGAATGTTCTCCGAGGTCATTATTATAAGTAGGCTTATTAATGCTGTTATTATTTGATATCGATTGCTTATAAGCGCGCCATTCTTCGGCACTTGGTTTACTAAAATGGCGGATACGTCCGAGTACTTGCATAAATTGCGTACTAAAGTGCCCCGTATTATAGGCTAAATTGTACTTACCACAGATAGCTTGTACGGTTGGAGCAATCTTCGTATAGTGTCTAGCAGGCATATCAGGAAAGATATGGTGCTCAATCTGATGCGACAAATTACCTGTCAAAATATGGAACCATTTATTACCCTGAATGTTGCTGGAGCCGAGAATTTGACGCACGTACCAATCGCCTTTGCTCTCATTGGCATCAAGATGGGTATAAATATGTGCCTGCTCCGTAAAGTGACCACAAAATATCACTGCCCATGTCCATAGATTACGAGCGATATTGGCAGTGATATTACCACTTAGGGTCGTCAGAGCACTACTACGACCTAACGCTAGAGCTGCCATCGCAGGGAAAGCAATATAATCTTTGCCTACTTGTCGGGCGATTTTGCCAAATAGCGCGCGAGCTTTTGGCTGCATTATGTCTGTCAGCTGCGTTGAATCTGCGTATTCGTCAACACTGATCTGAATATCGTGAAAGGCGACGGCCCATTCAAAGCCTAATGCTAGTATCGTCGTCTTAAATAAGTTATAGCGGTCGCTTGGTGTCCAAGGCTGCTCATCAGTCACGCGAATCAAATGATAGCCTACGTCATGGTCGCGACCGACAATATTAGTAAAAGTATGATGCAAGTAGTTATGCGAATGCTGCCATAAGGGTGCAGGGCAAATGATATCCCAATCGAATTTTTGGCTGTTAAGATGGGGATGCTGCATCCAATCATACTGACCATGCATGACGTTATGACCAAGCTCCATATTATTTAAGATTTTACTAAAGCTCAGCAAGGATGTGCCTAGTAACCAAACGCCAAGTTTACTGCGTTTTGATGATAGTTGTCCGGCGAATGCTAGTAATGCACGTGAAATAACTTCGCTATATAACACCGTCGCATAAACACGCTGAATATAGCGCGCATCATCCCTGCCTAGTGAGTCCATCACGCTTTGATACAGTGCATTCAATTCATCAGCCAGCGCTTCGGTCTGCGCTTTTGGTAGTGGCGCAGCCGTTAACGTTGGATATCGCGTATTTTTGAATGGTGCATCGGTTAACGCGGTTAGAGTAGGCACCGCAGATTTAGCTTTAAATAGTGGGGGTAACAAGCGCATAGATAATCCTTATCCGAAAGTGCATCAATAAATGATAATCAAAGTGTTCGGTTTAATCATTGGCGTCAGTTTTAAGACGCAATACGAATGAATGTTTTTTAGTTCATAGCTAGATTAGGAAAGGCTATTTTATCCTTGATAATTCTGTTAAATATCCAATACTACATCGGTTATTGGTACATTAATACAGGTTTGGATAGATTCATAACCATCAATACTTATCTTACCAGTGTGAATATTTCTGACCCTGCCGCTAATTTTATTACAGCGACACAGCTGACAGATACCTTGCCTGCAGCCATAGTTTAAGCGAATGCCAGCGCTCTCAGCACCTAATAATAAAGTCGTACTGCTGTTATATTGTCGCTGCCGTCCACGTAAATAAATGGTTTTTTCTTCGCTAGTAACTGCTTCTTCGTCTGTTTTATTTATAGTAGACAAGATATGCTCGAAGTTTTCTATCGTACTAAAATTTTCTATCATAATGTTGTCACGCAGCTGTTTACCGTGTGGCAAATCAATCTCATCGCAAGCGCGGTATAAAGCTGACAATAATGCTGACGATCCGCAGGCAAATATTTGTGTATTTATAAGTAGTAACTTTAATGCTATTAAAGTTTGGACGGTCAAATGACGCGAGCCTGCTAGATAAGTATTGGGGTCTTCAGTATTAATAAGGTAAAAATTAAAATTTGGATAAATAGCGGCTAGCTGTAGCCATTGATTCTGCAATGGTGATCCATAGAAAGTGGTACGACTATAATGTAGTAACGTTACTTGATGCCCGTTTTGCAGCGCTTGCGTAATGAGACCTAGCATAGGCGTAATGCCACTGCCGCTAGCGATAAATAATAGCGGTATTTGTAAATTGGTAAGTGGTAAAGGTTCGCTTATCTGCTTTGCTTGCTGTCCTGATCTTGCCTGAGCGAGAGTAAACTCACCACTAGGTAAACTACTATTAAATATAGTACCTATTGCTGCACCTTTGCTTAAGTAATCTGAAACCAGACCTTGAGGCTTAACAGCGATAGTTATCGTCGATGGAATCATTTGTGGTTGTGACTTTTTATCAAAGCTGTTTTTATCAAGGCTATCTCTATTAAAGCTATTATTATAGTTGTCTTTATTTCCGTTAGAGTTTTTATCGCTGTCCTCATGCCACCATAATGGCTGCTGCAGTAGACCAACCAATGAATAGCTGCGTTGATTATAAATACCATCGATAAGCACGCTCAAATTAATATGTTGTCCGCCATGCCAGCCATTATGTGAATTATCATTTGAACTAAAAGCTTGCTGTTTAAAGGCACGGTTAGGCTCAAATTGCAGCGCTATTAAGTCATCACTAAGTGTACGACGTGCTATAAGACGCAACTTGGGCACAGTTAATGACCAAAATGGATGCAAGCGCGTACTGATAAAATCAACAAACGCACGTTGGATAAGTTCAGGGCGATAGCCAGTCGTCATGGAGTACCTTTTTTATAGAGCTATTTTTTGTAGAGATGTTTTTTACGAAACTATTTTTATTAAGATTAACTAACATAATAACTGCTATTGATTAATTTTGCGAAAGGTTTGATGCTGTTTTTTGTGGCTTTTATAAAACAGTAATGAATCAGAACGATACGCCAGTAAGCTGAATAGTAATTTTAATAGAAGCTTTTAGGTAAAATGCTCGCAGCTTTTTGATAAAAGGTATGAAACAAGCGGTAAAACAGCCAGTTAGCTTGCAGGGGTTGCACCACAATGCGATAATAGTGGTCAATGGATACCCCTGATTTTGAGGCGCAGCCTACCTAGCAGTATTGCTAAGTCTGACTCGCTTACCTCTTTTATGCAGTCTATCGGAGTGTTAATGGCTCAATATATCTACACGATGAACAACGTGTCAAAACTTGTTCCACCTAAGCGTGAAATTTTAAAGAATATCAATCTCTCTTTTTTCCCAGGTGCCAAAATTGGTGTTTTGGGTATCAATGGTTCAGGTAAATCAACCTTGCTACGCATTATGGCGGGCGTGGATACTGAATTTAGCGGTGAAGCGCGTGCGCAAACAGGTACCAAAATCGGTTATCTGCCGCAGGAACCACAGCTAGATGACAGCAAAGACGTACGTGGTAACGTCGAAGATGGTATGCGCGAAGCGTTAGATGCGCTCGCACGTCTTGATGCTATTTATGCTGAATATGCTGAACCTGATGCTGACTTCGATAAGCTTGCTGAAGAGCAAGGCAAGATGGAAGACATCATCCAAACTTGGGATGCACATAACCTAAATAACCAGCTAGAAAAAGCCGCCGATGCCTTGCGTCTGCCACCTTGGGATGCGGACGTTAGTAAATTATCTGGTGGTGAAAAACGCCGTGTGGCATTATGCCGTTTGCTATTGTCACGTCCTGATATGCTATTACTTGACGAACCGACCAACCATTTGGACGCTGAGTCCGTAGCATGGTTAGAGCAGTTCCTGCAGAATTATAGCGGTACAATCGTTGCCATTACCCATGACCGTTATTTCTTGGATAACGTCGCCCAGTGGATTTTGGAGCTTGACCGTGGTCATGGCTATCCGTATGAAGGCAACTATACTGAGTGGCTCGAGCAAAAGAACAC
>NZ_JBAQQF010000050.1:0-2172 GCF_049295055.1 Psychrobacter sp.
TTTTTGGTATACCTGCGAAAGAGAGAATTCACATGGTTGTTATTCGTTTAGCACGGGGCGGTGCCAAGAAACGCCCATTTTATCAAGTAGTTGTTGCTGATCAACGCCGCGCGCGTGACGGTCGCTACATTGAAAACATCGGCTTTTTTAACCCACTCGCTAAAGATTCTGAAGAAGCAGTGCGCCTAAACATGGAAGCGTACAATGCGTGGATCGAAAAAGGTGCACAACCTTCAGATCGCGTTGCTTCATTAGCAAAAGCTTATAACAAAGCTGCGGCTACTACTGAAGCGACTGCTTAATTTTTAAGCATGCGTTTTAGTAGTGAATAATGATAGCGCGATAATAGCGTTATCTCGTAGTTTTTAGAACACAGCGTAGCTGGTCTGACCAGTGTGCGCGATTAACTGTTTATCGCTGTTTTAATTGACTACCGTGGTTGAACGGGCGCGATTTATTCACTGCTGTTTATATATTGTTAGGTTAGCCGTTATGTCATCTGTTCCAGACGCTAGTACCCTTATGAAAATCGGTCAACTCAAAAAGCCTTATGGCATTAAAGGTTGGCTTTGGGTGTTTAGCGACACTGATGAGCATGCGGAAATATTTGACATTAAGCCGTGGTGGATGAAAACAGCGACCGGCATGAAGCCGTTAACTGTTAAAGCGTGGCGCGAGCAAGGCCCAGGGCTTGTGGCTCAGTTTGAGCAAGTCCCTGACCGTAATATTGCTGAAACCATGCATGGTGTTACCATTTGGGTTGCTCAAGACGTATTGCCAGAACCAGGCGCCGACGAATATTATTGGTCGGACTTGATTGGTATGCGGGTTATGAATGAGCAAGACCAGTATCTTGGTGATATCACTGAAATGTTTGAGACCGGTGCCCATGACATTATGCGTGTCGCGGCAACCTCAGACAGTTTAGATGGGGAAGAGCGCCTGATACCTTGGCACAAGAAAACTGTGATGCAGGTCGATATGACCAGTAAAACGGTAACGGTAGCTTGGGAAAGCGACTATTAATTTAATAATGTTATTTTAATTATTAATGCTAACGTCGCACTCATCATGTCAGTCGTTATTTAAGCGCTTGTATGTAGGATTCAGATGTATTTTGCCGTGATTAGTATTTTTCCTGAGATGTTTGCAACGATTCGTGATTTTGGTATCACGGCGCGTGCAGTGACTCAGGAAAAGGTCACGATTGAATGCATTAATCCACGCGATTATACTACTGACAACTATCGCCGTATTGACGAACGTCCTTATGGTGGTGGTCCTGGTATGGTAATGATGGCTGAGCCATTGTCACAAGCTATCGAAGATGCCCGTCTGCGCGCCAGCCAACATGGTTGCCGTATGGATGCAGCGCACTGTCCGGTGATTTATATGTCACCACAAGGGCAGACGCTGAGCGAGGGTAGCGTGGTCGATATGACTGAGTATGACGGCATGATTATATTATGTGGTCGTTACGAAGGTATTGATGAGCGCTTATTATCGCGGTATGTCGATAGGGAAGTGTCACTTGGTGATTATGTACTGACCGGTGGTGAGCTACCAGCGATGGTGCTAATGGATAGTGTGATACGTCGTCTGCCTGATATTATGGGTGATGATAAGTCAGCTGAGCAAGACTCGTTCGTCGATGGCCTGCTTGATTGTCCACACTATACGAAGCCGCATGAGTTTGCTGGTATGGCAGTGCCTGAAGTACTACTTTCAGGACATCATGCCAATATCGCTAAGTGGCGCTTTAGCCAACAAGTTGAACGTACGCAAACGCGGCGTCCAGACTTATGGCAAGCGTTTACGCCAACGGTAGAGCAAGCAAAGTGGCTTAAAGCATTGGCTAAAGCAGATAAAAAGCCACGTTAATAGCGGTTAAAAACATAAACAGTTAAGCAATAAAATTTTGAGCAGTAATAAAACGAGTCATAGCATAATGGCCGTTTGTCATAACCCATTTACGTTGTAGTTATTATTAATCAAAGATATTAATAATAGCTATGATTAATTATTACAAACAGGTGATATGCGTCAAGCCTCTATTATCTAATGTGAGGAGATAACTCTCATGAGCAACAAGCATCCATTGGTTCAGGTCATCGAAAATGCTCAATTGATTGAGCGCCCAAGCTTTGCACCCGGCGATACCGTTGTGGTTCA
>NZ_JBAQQF010000051.1:0-37160 GCF_049295055.1 Psychrobacter sp.
CGCTCATTCCAAGCCTTAAAACCAAATGCGTAATTGTTATGGATAATGCTCGATTTCATAAAAACAAATGCATTCAAAAACTACTGAACAGACATGGCCATCGTATTCTATGGCTACCACCCTACAGTCCTGATCTTAATCCCATCGAGAAAAAATGGGCACAGGCAAAATTTCTACGCCAAGGGTGGATGGAGAATAATCTACCTAAACTGTTTCGTGATATGGGATGTATCTCTTTTATTCTGGATTAACTATAGCAGCTTAACTAACCAAGAGTGGCTATTGTTATCTTCTTAAACGCTCAATGAGCCAGCCTGCTAGTGGGAATGACACCATCTGTGTCAACGGAACGAGTATTATTGTTTCAATCAACACCACCACAGGCAGACTTAAATCATGGGTCACAGGCTTTAGTAACGTTAACACGATCAAAAGCGTCGGATAAAGTCCGACATATCCTACTAATATACGTATCAGTCTGTTTTTAAATGTCTCATTCATTGCATTACACCAGAAACCATTAAGTTTATCAGTAAAAAATAAGGCCACGAATGACCTTATTTCATTACTTATTTTCGTTTTTTAATTATTATTTAGAGGCTGTAGTAGATAAGGATTAAATAAATACAGCGCTACTGGGATAAATTTTGCACAGCCTCTGTCTGCGCAGGCACAGCAAGCCAGTAAAATTTACACCAGTAGCACCAGATAATAGTGGTACTTTTTCTTTTTAACTATTCTTGATAGCGCGGATAATCACTATATCCAATATCAGTACCACCATACATCGTGGCAGGATCTGCCTCATTGAGTGGCCAATTATTGGCTATGCGCTCAGGTAAATCGGGATTAGCAATAAAAGGACGACCAAAAGCAAATAAATCCCCATAACCTTTAGATAATATATCGACCGACTTCTGCACAGTGTATTTACCCGCATAAATAATACGTCCTGAAAACTCAGCTCTGACGGCTTGATAAAAAGGCTCTGGTAAATCAGGCGCGTTGTCCCAATCAGCCTCTGCGATGGATAAGTAAGCAATGCCCGCTTGTTCAAGTACTTTAATTGCTTCAATATAAGTATGATGCGGGTCTGATTCTACTAGACCTAAATACACGCGGGTCTCGTTGGTACTCGCAAATAAAGGCGCAAAACGTACGCCTAAACGATCCGCACCAACGACGTCACTGACGGCGGCGACGATCTCTTTTAAGAAACGCAGACGATTGGTCAGCGAACCCCCATATTGGTCATCACGTGTATTGCTATGCTCAGAGATAAACTGATTCACCAAATAACCATTGGCACAATGTAGCTCTACCCCATCAAAACCTGCTTCTAAGGCGTTTCGTGCGGCTGCCGCATACATAGCAACCAGCTCACCCACTTCTTCTGTACTCAATGCACGCGGCGCACTTAGATCGGCTAAAGCGCCTTCGCCTGGGCCAGTTTCAATAAATACTTTTACATTGTCAGCAGTGATGGCAGAAGGCCCGATAGGCTGATCTTGGTTCGGTTGTAAGCTGGTATGAGAGACACGGCCAACGTGCCAAAGCTGCGCAAAAATAATACTGCCTTTTTCATGTATCGCCTGCGTGACTTTTTTCCAGCCTTCGATTTGGGCTGGTGAGTGAATACCTGGCGTCCACGCGTAACCTTGACCTCTTGGCTCAATCTGCGTACCTTCAGTCACCATAAAGCCTGCTGTAGCGCGCTGTGCATAATAGCTTGCCATTAAGTCATTAGCAATATTGTCTGGTTGCGTGCTACGAGAGCGCGTCAACGGTGGCATCACGATACGGTTTTTAAGCGTATAAGGTCCAAGCGCTACAGATGAAAATAATGTACTGGTATTCGGTATAGGTTGTTTCATAACACTCTCTTGTAAAGCAAACGGATAGGCTTATTCTTTGAGCCAAGCACCCTGTTTTCAGGTTTGATTGGCGGCTTAAGCAATGTTGATAAGCATAGAGCGTTGCAGGTACAATTAGAAACAACCTATTCTTGTTTAAGATACAACTATTAATGGTGCAGATTATGAATGGTATGAACCGGCTTGATATTAAGCAGCTTAGGGTGCTTCAGTCACTACTTGATCTAAAAAATCTCTCACAAGTCGCGCGCAAAATGGGTCTGACGCAACAAGCGATTAGCGAGCAGTTGCGTAAGCTGCGTGATCTATTTGATGACCGTTTGTTTATTCGTCAAGGCAATAGCATGGTGGCAACGCCAAAGGCACTATCGATGCAGAAACCTATTGACGATATATTAAAGCAGTTGGAAGTGTTGTTAGAGCCAGAGGTATTTACGCCGCGAACCTATAAAGGTGTCTTTACGATTAGCGCGACCGACTATGCGACGCAGGCATTATTGCCACAATTGTTTCATATAACGCGCCGTGAAGCGCCTGATTTAAAATTGATCGTGCGCGACTTCGCCTTAGACAATATTAATCAGCTTATTGCAGCAGGCGAACTTGATTTGCTGATTACTTTTCCAGAGTTTATCCCTGATAACTTATCGTATGTGACGCTATTTGAAGAGCAGCACTTATGCATTACAGGTAATAAAAATGAGCTGGCGACAGAGATATTAACACTGGCGCAAATTGCCGCACACCCGCAGCTGGTGGTATCCCCTTCGCGCGCCAATTTGCGTGGCTCCCATGATCAATGGTTCGCAGAAAAAGGGCTTAAGCGCAACATTGTTATGTCAGTCCCTAGCTTTTCAGCGGTACCAGATATTCTGCACACCACCGATATGATTGCGTTTTATCCTGCGCGACTATTGCCAAACAGTAAGGTCAAAGAGATTCAGGTAGAAGCCTTACCGCCCACGTTTAAGGTAATAGCGGCATGGCATCCACGTACCAATGACAGTGGCATACACCTTTGGTTAATTGAGCAGTTAAGAAACTTATAATGTATAGGATTTGATGGCAGGGGTCAGTTTGACTGAAACCTAATCTGCTCCAATAATTGTCTAAAGCCGCTCTTACTCTATCTTTAACATCGATTTCGCCACAGCTTCGGCGACTTTAATGCCATCAATCCCTGCTGATAATATTCCACCTGCGTAGCCAGCGCCTTCGCCTGCAGGGAATAAGCCTTTGGTATTAATGCTTTGGAATTCTTTATTGCGTTTAATACTTATTGGTGACGATGTTCTGGTTTCTACCCCAGTTAGTAAACCGTCGTCAGATGAAAATCCTTTGATTTTTTTATTAAATGCTGGAATGGCTTCACGTATGGCATCCACGGCAAAATCGGGTAGTGCTTTGCTTAAGTCGGTTAAGGTAATGCCCGGTGTGTAAGACGGTTTTATATCCCCCAATTCTGAATTTGGTTTGCCTTTTAAGAAATCGCCAATGGTTTGCGCTGGTGCATTGTAGTTTTTGCCGCCTAATTCAAACGCTAAGGTTTCTAGTTGTCTTTGTAAGTCGATACCAGCAAGAGGATGGTTTGGATAATCTCGCTCTGGGTCGATGCCTACCACAATAGCACTGTTGGCGTTACGCTCGTTTCTTGAATATTGGCTCATGCCGTTAGTGACAACACGGCCTTCTTCTGATGCTGCGGCAACAACGGTTCCGCCTGGACACATACAGAAGCTATAAACAGAACGACCATTTTTACAGTGATGAACTAGTTTGTAATCCGCAGCACCCAGTATTTCGTTTCCAGCATTGTCACCAAAGCGTGCTTGGTCTATGGTTGACTGTTTATGTTCAATCCTAAAACCAATCGAGAAAGGTTTTGCTTCAATATACACGCCTTTATCATGGATCATCTCAAAAGTGTCTCGGGCGCTATGACCAACAGCAAGAACAACATGGTTAGTTTTTAAGGTTTCGCCACTATTAAGTGTCACGCCAGTTACTTTTGAGTCAGTGATATGCAAGTCGTCTACGCGAGTAGCAAAACGGACTTCCCCACCGAGTTCTATGATCTCGGCACGCATTTTTTCTACCATAGTGACTAACTTGTAAGTGCCTATGTGCGGTTTACTAACAAATAAAATTTCCTCTGGTGCGCCCGCTTTAACAAACTCGGTCATGACTTTACGACCATAATGATTTGGATCTTTCACTTGGCTATATAATTTACCGTCGGAAAAGGTACCCGCTCCACCTTCACCGAACTGTACGTTTGATTCCGTGTTTAATTTACGCTGACGCCAAAAGCCAAAAGTGTCTTTGGTGCGTTGTCTTACTTCATTACCACGTTCAATGATAATGGGTTTAAAACCCATTTGGGCAAGGGTGAGTCCTGCCAATAAACCACAAGGACCAAAGCCAATAACAACAGGACGTTCGGTTAAATTCTCTGGCGCTTCACCTACATAGTTGTAGCTGGTATCTGGTGTTGCTTTAACATGATTGTCTGACGCAAATTGAACCAGTAAATCATGGGCTAAATCCGAGTCGGTCAGTATGATATCTAGTGTATAAATTAATTGGATATTTCTTTTATTACGAGCATCATAACCACGTTTAAACATCACAAATGACGCCATTTGCTCAGCAGAAATTTTAAGTTTTGTCGTTATAGCAGTCGTTAGATCTTCAGGTGCATGATTTAATGGCAATTTAATTTCAGTTAAACGTATCATTGGTTACTCATAAACTCGTATAGAAAACTGTCTCGCATTTTACTGGTACTGATACAAATAAGCGAATAAATATTTTACTGACGTAGGGTAAATTTACGGATTTGTATTGTAATTTGAAAATAACCTCTGTCGTCACATCTGTACAGTCAAATTTGAGAGGTTTTAGTTACGCAGCCTAACGGTAAAAGTCAGACCACACCTGTCTTGGCGATTTATAGCCCAAAACCTTTTGAATCCTAGTGTCACTGCGAGCATAGCTCTTGCCTTGCGTCTCTACAAAGCAGTGCTTTGTTAGGCGCTCCTCATTATACTCAATTTCAATATATAGCCTAAAAACTCCTTAGTGTAAAAGTATTTGACTCCAGCTACATACAACCTGAGCGCTGCCTTTTCTAATTGATAATAGATATAGAAAGGTTGACATAAAATCTAAATAACGTAATAATAACGTAAATAGTAATAGTTCTCAATATCATTGTTTGTGTATAGCCTAGTTCTAGCTTACTTCTATATTTTAGTAGCTACATTACTTAATCATCTAACTAACGTTGCCTATAGTTAAGTTTTTAAACGTCGTGGCAAGCACATGACCGTTATAACCTGTATAGATTGGATTAAGACTTTATGGCTCAACCTTTTGCTCAAGACAATACCGATAAAATCCCGCTAGTTTCTGCCGATAAAGCCCAATTTATTCATCATGTCAATGAAGAGCATCAAGATGAACTGGCTATGTTTATCAATGCATTCACGACTACGTCAATCAGCGATGACGCTATAACATCGATAGCAGAACTATATCTCGATGGCATGCTATTAGAAATAACGACGATTAATAACAACAATGACGTCAACGCCCTTCAAAATAACAGCACTAACAATAAGATAAACGATGGAGGTTTATCTTATCCCAGTAGACAATACTTCATTGCTTTTACTGACCCTATTAGTGAATCAATCTCGTTGCAAGAGCAATATATAATCTTGCTGCAAGCAGCAGCTAAAAAGCTCGGTAAGCGTACGATAAAACTGCAACAGCAGCTCTTTACTGTGCTTGATGGGTATTATGCCAGTCCTAATATGTACCGTTTGGTGGTCACCGCTCCTGATAATGCACCTCTTAACCATGCCGGTTATGGTTATTTATTTGAGCTAGATTCAGCTTTAAACTCAGTATCTGTCAAACAAAACGACTCAGATGACAGCGATAGCGATAGCGATAAAATTTTACAGCGTTACTATACGTTAAGAAAAGCATGGCAAGAGTCCAATAACTCGCCAGTTCGAGCGTGGATAGACGTTTATATTCATGGCAATACCGCAGGAGGTAACTGGGCACACGCTTTGGACAGTGGTATGCAAATAAAAAGTGTGCGCGAATATCCCGAAAAGATAGAACACCTCACTGAAGGTCAATGTTTGCTCATCTGTGATGAAACGTCCTTACCGACTGTGGCCAATCTGCTAGAGAACTGGCAAAACCCCTTGCCGCCCCTTGTTATTGTGATTACCAACGATGCAGACGATATGAGCTATATCCATAATCTCGATTTAAGTGAGCAATTACGCCGTGATAAAGATTTCATGGCAGAAAATTTACATCATATTATAAATAAGCCGACAGTTGACCTCACAGAACAAATAATGGAGGTGTTAAACGCCAAACTAGCAAGCCTACCAGTCACTATTGCTAAAGTATGGGGCGCACTCGAAGCAACCAATACCAAGTCATTGAGGCAGCAGTTAAAGTCAACGCTGGGTTTATCACGTCAGGATATGGTGTTAAAAGTATATTGGCGCGCTCAATAATAGCGAGACAATACTCAAGCACTTAATAATAGCACTTAATAATAGCACTTAATAATAGCACTTAATGAGAGCACTTAATGAGAGCATCGCACCCCTATCAACAAATGAAAATAAAAATCATTTGCATTATTGAATGCTTATTCTTTAGAATAGCCCCTTTATTTTAGACCATTGACTATGATGTACATCAACGATTTAGGCTTAACCCGTCAAAAGAAAGTATTGCTGCATCCCACTTCTTTTAAGATTGAACCGAGAAAGCTATATGCCTTAATTGGTCATAATGGTTCTGGTAAGTCGAGCCTTATCAAAGCGATGGCAGGAGAGATGACACCGACGCAAGGTGACGTCCATATTAATGAGCACAATCTACGAGATTTTTCTGCTAAAGCTTTAGCGCAGAATCTTGCCTACTTGCCACAAAACTTGCCTGACGCGGGTGCGTTTACGGTCTATGAGCTGGTGATGCTCGGTCGATACCCCCATCAAAAATGGCTACAAAAACCCACTGCACAAGATCATGAGCATGTCGATAATGCAATCAAGCTCACCCAAGTCCAAGCCTTTAGATACCGCCAAGTGTCTACCTTGTCTGGCGGTGAACGCGCACGCGTGTGGTTAGCCATGTGCTTGGCACAGCAGACCGAATACTTACTATTGGATGAACCGTTAGCGGCACTCGATGTGGTTTATCAAGTTGAAGTTTTAAAGCTAATTCGTCAATTGGTTGATGAACAAGGCTTAGGTGTGGTCATTATCTTGCATGACCTCAATCTAGCAGCAAGGTTCTGTGATGAGTTCATTGCCTTAAAACAAGGCAAGCTGTGCCATATGGGCGATGTCGCAAGTACCATGCAACAAGAGGTGCTCCATTCAATATTTGGGGTAGACTTCACGCTATTAACCCACCCTGTCACTAGCCATAAAGTAGCCGTTATATGAGGTACTATCAGACGCAAAGATGCTTTTTGATCTCTTTCATGTTTATCTCTACGGCACTGATTTCATGTTTACTATTAAGTAGTTGCCAGTCATCTGATGCTACACCGATTCCATCATCTAACCAAAACAGCCCAGCTTTACCTAAAGTAATGACACCCGATTGGGGCATTGCCGCGACGCTAACTGGTATGGGTTACCCGCCCATTGCTATGGGTGATAAATCTATATATAGAGAATGGGTGGGCAAACCGACCATACCTGCCATCACAAAAGATGTGGGCACACGCTATCAACCCAATCCTGAGATGTTCTCTCAGCTAGATTTAGATATGGTGATAGACAGCTCATTTTATGAACATCTGCGTCCTATGTACGGCGATTTACCTATTCATTCTATTGCGCTTGATAGTTCTAATAAAATCGCTACTTGGAAAGATTTTATAGAACCCACGCTAAAATTGGGAGAGTATATTGGTCAACCTCAAGCAGCACAGACCTATTTAGACAGAAGTAAAAATGAGATAAAACAAGCAGGACAGATTTTCCGCACGCGTTATCCTCATATTAGAAAATTGGCTGTCGTACAGTTTGCCGATACTGATAATTTACGCATGTATTCACAAAATAGCTTATTTGCACCGGCTTTAGCTGAAATGGGACTAGACTTAATAACATTGGGAGACGGGAATCAATGGGGCTTTGCGCCTGTTATGCTAGGAGATTTGGCACAACTTGATAACGACACTTGCCTCGTTGTTGTTGAACCCATCAGCGACCTTCTGAAGCTGAAATTGAAAGATAGCTTAGTATGGCAGCGACTCGGTTATTCCTTTGATAAAGACCGTCAACACGCTAACGAAGGACGTTGTCTTACCTTGCTACCCCCCACATGGATTAATGGTGGTATTGCTTCCATGACCGTCTTAGCTGAACGCTTAACGACTGCCAGTTTTGTAGGCGATACCGATCTATGATGATTAAAAATAATTTTTCGTCTGCTAACCGCATCTATATTATGGTTATCCTTTTGTTAATGCTGGTAATAGTCAGCAGCTACGCAGTGATACATCAGCTATGGCAACTGTCTTTCATCGAACTGTTTACACCGTCATTTGACTTGTCCCTTAAGGACATGAGCGCCCAGCTACAAATAGTACCGACTATGTTGGTAGCCTCAACTGCCGGTGGTCTCTTAGGGCTAGTGAGTGTGCTGTTGCAACAGTTGGTGAAAAATACCCTTGCCTCAGACACGACATTAGCAGTAGGTAGTGGCGCAAACATGGCGTTGCTGATTATCACTTTGTTTCTGCCTAGTTTGAGTCTAGGAGGAAGCTTTTGGGTCGCTTTTATCGGGGCGCTCAGTAGTATGGCGATTGTATTCATTTTAGCCGCTCCTAGTCGTATGAACCCTTTGGTATTAGTGCTGGGAGGCTTAGTCACCAATATTCTCTTGGGTGCTATTGCCGCCCTATTATTAATCTACTACTCTGAAGAAGCCTTAAATGTCATGGTGTGGGCGGCGGGCAGCCTCACTCAGAATAATTGGCAAGTATCTGTCCTATTAACAGTCGCTAGTGTGGCCGCTTTTGTCAGCTTAATACCTCTGTTAAAGCCCTTAGAAATAATGAGCTTAGACGATCGACAAGCAAAGAGTTTGGGCGTCCCTGTTAATGTCATTCGTGGATTAGTAATAGGACTAGTGGCGATACTGACTGCCCTTGTGGTTAGCCGTGTAGGCCCTATAGGTTTTATTGGTTTGGGTGCCGCCACGCTTGTTAACGTGTTTTCTGTCAGGCGTATTGGTTATCGTCTGCTATTAGGTTATGGTTTTGGCGCACTTTTATTATGGATTACTAGTAATGCGACAACGCTACTACAACATTATCTGAGCTTAAATATTCCTGCTGATGCGATGACGGCACTGCTCGGTGCGCCATTGGTCATATGGCTAATAGTCACCCAAAGCCGCCAACATGCCGATGAGGTTATGCCATCCCTTATCTCTGAACGCCGTAATGTTCATTTGATTCGCTGGGGTGTGGCCTTGGTACTGCTAGTAGTAGGCATATTGGTCTTTACTGCAACTGCAAATGGCTGGCAACTAAGTGCCGTATGGGACTTAATTATTGATTTCAGATTACCGCGTACCTTAAGTGCTGCCGCAACCGGAGTGATGTTAGCCACTGCTGGCGTACTACTACAAACGCTAACTCGCAATCCTATGGCCAGCCCTGAAGTCTTGGGTATTAGCTCAGGTTCAGCGATAGGTGTGGTATTGGCATTTGTTTTCCTGCCTCAATTTGGCTATATCGGTATTGTGTTGTCAGGATTATTGGGCGCCTCTATCGTACTTAGTCTAATCCTTTGGCTGGCCCGTAGAGTAAATTCGGCTTATTTACTGTTGATTGGTGTTGCCATTGCCGCTTTGATGGGCGGTCTATTAAGTCTCGTAAAAATCTCTGGTGACCAAAGACTCCAAGCCGTTCTGAGCTGGCTATCCGGCTCTACTTATCTTGCAAATCCTGAGACTGCATGGCTGCTTGTCATATTTGCGTTGGTACTTTTTTTATTGAGTTTTATGCTTATAAAACCATTAGAGATATTAAGTTTAGGGAGCGGCGTGGCGCGCGAGCTTGGGGTGCCATTGAGACTCTTTCAAAGTTTGATATTAATTCTCGTAGCAGCGCTTAGCACGATATCGACGTTGGCAGTGGGACCACTTAGCTTTGTGGGTCTGATGATTCCGCACCTTGCCACTACCTTAGGAGCCGTTCAACTTAAGCGCCAATTGCAACTGGCGGCTATTTTAGGCGCAGGTCTAATGGTACTCGCTGACTGGATCGGTCGTTATATCATATTCCCTTACGAGATACCGGCGGGCACCATTGCTGCTATTATCGGTGGCGCTTATTTCTTATATCTGATGCGGCGTATCAGAGCCTGACCAGTATAAGTCGGTCTGGGTGATGTCTTAATAATTTTGAGACATCGCAGTGACAGATCAAAGTAATGGCTTACGATTTTTAAAAATTAAGATTTTAAAAAAATATTTTAAATTAATGTAGCAGTACTATTGTAATGAAAATGATTATCATTATAATAGTCATTTAACTTACATATCGGTAACATCCATGCAACTGTCTCGCTTATATGCTGCTCTATTTTGCCTTAAACCATTGAGCAGAGCTCGTCATCCCCTTTCAGTGAAATCGTTGAGTCTATCCTGCTTATCCACTTCTGTTGTTCTATTTGCTGTTAGCCAAACAGCATGGGCACAAACAGATCTAAATACGGATAAGCAGTCCACGGAGCCGAGTGTTGTTCTTGATACTATTGTGGTTACTAGCAGTGCAGATGCCTCTGCTGACGGGTTACCATCAGCTTATGAGGGCGGGCAAGTTGCTACAGGGAGCCGTGTGGGGCTATTGGGCAATCAAGATATTATGGATACTCCGTTCTCTACCACGTCATATACCAATGAATATATCACCAATCAACAAGCACAAAGTGTCGGCGACCTTCTCAAAAAGGACCCAACAGTGCGTGTTGCAAGAGGTTTTGGTAACTTTCAAGAAGCTTATATCATACGCGGATTTGTGACCACATCAGATGATACGATGTTTAACGGTTTGTACGGTATATTACCTAGGCAATATATCGCCACTGAATTGTTCGAACGTGTTGAAGTTCAGCGCGGTGCATCTGCCATGCTTAATGGCGCATCGCCAGGTGGCGGTACCGCAGGTGGTACTATTAATCTGTTGCCGAAACGCGCGTCTAATGACCCGCTTCGTCAACTGACTGTGGGTTATGGCGCAGGCGATCAAGGCAAAGTTGCCGTAGACGTTAGTGACCGTTTTGGTACTGATGATTCTTTTGGCGTACGATTTAACGCCGCCTATCAAGACGGTGATAGTGCTATCGATGACGAGTCATCAACCTTAGGTCTAGCAGCACTTGGTTTAGATTATAGAGGTGACCAATATCGATTATCAGCAGATTTGGGCTGGCAAAACAACAAACTCAAAGAAACTCGGCCTAATGTGACTCTTGATGGTGTTGCAAGAGTACCAGATGCACCAGACGGATCAAAAAACTGGGCGCAGCCTTGGACTTACTCAAATGAAGAAGACCTATTTGGTACTCTTAGAGCGGAGTACGATTTTAGTGACAACATCACAGCTTACGGCGCTTACGGTATTAGGCGTGGAGAGGAAGCCAACTCTTTAGCGGGCCTGACGGTAACAAATACTGATGGTACTGGCTCTACTTATCGCTTTGATAACACCCGTGAAGATAGCGTCCAAAGTGCTGAGCTGGGCGTACGCGGGCAATTGAAGTTCGGTAACACCGCTCATAACTGGGTAGTCTCCACCGACCTGTATGACCAAGAAGAAAAAGGCGCCTACGGTTTTGATTTTGGTAACCAACTCGCCACTAATTTATATCGCCCTACTGATTATCCTGATAACAGCTGGTCAGATACGGCATTTTTTGGTGGTCACTTAGATGATCCAAAATTAACGAATGAAAAGCAATTTCAAAGTTTTGCCCTAGCTGACACCATATCTATGTTAGATGACAAGCTAAAAGCCACCTTAGGCGTGCGTCATCAAAATATAAAAACGACCAGTTACGATTTTAATACTCAGGCCAAAACTACCGAATATGATAAAAATGAATGGACACCTAGTGTCGGTCTTGTTTATCAGCCAAGTATAGACTGGTCTGTTTATGGTAACTATATTGAAAGCTTAGCTCCAGGGGCAACGGCTCCTCTAAGCAATAATGATGGCACCATAAGCAATGGTGGTCAAAGTTTAGACCCTTATGTGAGCAAGCAAACCGAAGTCGGTGTTAAGTATGACAATGGCATTATTGGCAGTAGTTTTGCTTTATTCCGTACAGACGAGCCGCGTGCTTACGTTAATGACAGCAACACCTTTGTAGCCGCTGGTGAGAATCGCCACCAAGGGGCTGAGTTATCGGTATTTGGTAGTCCTAGTGAAAACATGCGCCTCATCGCTGGCGTGAGCTACTTAAATGCCCAACAGAACGACACAGGTGATGTCGCGTTAGATGGTAATAGAGTCATCGGTATTCCTAAACTGCAAAGCAACGTCAACCTAGAATATGATGTCGCCGCACTCTCAGGATTAACGGTAACTGGCGATATTATTCACACGGGCGCACGTTACGCAGATGCCACGAATACTTTAAAAGTCGACGGTTATACCACATTAGATATAGGTGCCCGCTATCGGACTATGCTAGCAGGACAAGACGTGACGCTAAAAGGTGTGGTCACCAACGTGACGGGTGAAGATTATTGGCAATCTGTTGGTGGTCTGCCAGGCTATGGTTATCTAAATGCTGGCGAACCCACTGCCTTAAAAGTATCAGCCACTTTCGACTTTTAAGCCGAATTCATTAAAGTACATTCATTAAAGTACATTCGTTAAAGCACATTCGTTAAAGTCTGTTTATGACATTTGAATAAAAGGGATTAGGACCTACCTACTCCCTTTTATGCTTTTAAAGATACGTAAAACAGATACGTGAAATTTATTCTATTATTGAGCTCTTATGTCTTCTCGTACCTCATCTTCTTTATATCATCTGATTTGGGTTCAATATCGCCTGCCCTTTCTCAAAGTCATCTTGCTTAACCTAGTGAATGCAGCAGTCAGTGTTGGCATCATTGCTTATATTAACCACACCTTTATCAGTCAGCCCGTTTTCAACACCTTATCATGGGTGAGTTTAGGCTATTTTACAGTATTAGTGCTGCTGCTGCTAATCACTACGTTCATATCACAATATGCCTTAACCCGTTTAGGTCACAAATTTGTTTATGAGCTCAGAACCAAGCTAGTTAAACAAATTATCGACACTAAGGTGCCTCAGATAGACCATTTGGGGAGCGCGCGGTTATTAGCCAGTCTCTCATCAGACATTCAATCTATTACAGTTGCCTTTGTAAGGATGCCGGAATTGGTTCAAGGGATTATTTTATCTATTGGGGTCGCCCTTTATCTAGGCTGGCTATCATTGCCATTACTGCTTATCATCATGTTTTGGATTGCGATGACGATTTGGATAAGCACCATTTTGGTCAAGCATGTCTATCATCATCTGACAACATTAAGAGAAATTAACGACGATTTATATCAAGATTATCAGTCAATAATAGAAGGACGTAAAGAGCTGGCGCTAAATCATCATCGCGCCGAAAAACTCTACAAAGATGATTTTTTAAGTCATGCCAAATCCTACCAAGCGCGTATTATTAAAGCAGATACGTTCCATCTATCCGCCGTGAATTGGTCTAATATCATGATGTTTGCAGCGATTGGCCTAGTATTTGCCGTATCAAGTCAGCTTGATATATCAATGGGCGTCGCGACCACTTTTTCCTTAACTATTTTATTTATGCAATCCCCACTACTCCATGCCGTAGGTGCTTATCCGACCTTACAAACGGCCCAAGTCGCCTTAGATAAAATCCACTCTTTAGCACTCAGTGACTATAAACCAGAGTTCATTACTGATGCTGCTATAAAAGACTGGCAATCCATATCGCTGACAGATATTGGCTATCGCTACGGTGATACTAACAATGATTCAAAAGGCTTAGCGGCTGAAAATCGTGGTTCCTCTACTGACATATTAAGTAATATTAATCTTACTCTTAACCGTGGCGACGTGGTCTTTTTGATAGGGGCTAATGGTAGCGGTAAGTCTACTTTAGCGAAGATAATTACAGGGATTTTTACCCCTACCACAGGGTTTGTGAGAGTTGATCAACAAACCATTTCAGAAGTAAATAATGTTGATTATAGGCAGCTATTTTCTGCTATTTTTAGCGATCAGCATCTGTTTAAACAGCTGGTAGGCAGTCGAGGTAATGACCCTGACATGACGCTAGTGACGTCTTGGCTGCATAAACTAAACTTACAAGATAAAATCAGTGTCACCGATGGCCATTTATCAACAGACAAATTATCGCAGGGACAGCGCAAACGGTTGGCGATGTTACTCTCAGTAGCCGAACAAAAGGACATTTTATTACTGGATGAATGGGCCGCTGATCAAGATCCTGCTTTTCGCCGAGTGTTCTATCAAACGTTAATCCCTGAATTAAAAGCGATGGGTAAAACCTTATTTATTATCAGCCATGATGACGGTTATTTTGAGCATGCTGACCGCTTATTACTAATGAAACAAGGCAAACTGACAGAATTAAACGAGGAACAGCGACAGCGTGCCAGTGCTGATGCCATATCTATGTTGAACTGAATTTGACTAGCATGAGGCACCTAATGGTGGCAAAAGAAAGGAGCGATTCTATAAGACGTCGCCTCATTTTTTCACAATCATTATTAATTGGCTTGATGAAATCTAATCATTTGTTTCAATAGCTTTTGCAAAAATGAAAAGCGAGATATTAACAAAAAGTCTAATAATCCAATGACGACACTAGCAATGATTGCCGTTGGGAAAATGATGGCCACGACAAGTAAAGGAATGGCAAGCAGCCACCATACAGAAAAACGGAGATCACGCGCTGGTGGATTTAATCCAACCATATCACTGCTATTACGAGGGCGGCGTTGCCACCACATGACATAACCGCTCATACAAATGGCAATAATCGATAGGCAAAACAAAACGTTGGCTAACACGCTTCATACACCAAGTATCCCCATGTGTATGGCGGCACCTGCTGCCATGCATTTGCCAAAGGCATTGTAATCATTGTAGCGGATATCTGCCAAAACCTTACCTGAATAACGGTCAATTGCACCGTACGGTCAGCCGTTGGGCTTTTCATATCGTAGCTCGTGGAGTCTTGGCTAATGGTTCACACCCCAGTCGCACCTTGTGGCATATTCAACTGATAACGTCTTGCCAAACCAATAAATAACAATAAAAAAGCCCTTAATGACTAAGATTAAGAGTCACTTTTTAAAAGCTTAGAATGTATCCACTCTAACTAAATCAGAGTGTATGGCTTGATTTTTACTCATAAACAACAAAAATACTGATAACACAATCCTTACTTCTCAGATAGAAATATCATAGTTTTTAGGATATAGCATTATCAACGATAAGCATTGTAAATATCAAAGCGATGGTCTTCGTTAGACATAAAAAAACGAAAGAACCGGAGAGTTATCTTTCGTTTAGGACTCGCTTAGCTATACTTAGTTACAACTCATGCCAGTATAGAAAATACAACACTACAGTGCGGCGTGGGTTAAGTCATATCGTAACACCTAGACAAACACGCTCTTCCTTGCTTTATTTTTTTATAGTTTATTAAGTTGATTAACATACCACTACATCATCTCCTTACTAATACAATCGTTCTTATGCAATGCATTATAGAGCTTTGTCTCTGCAACCTTTATCAATGCCTCACGCTTAGCATAATCGTAACTTTGGGCAGCATTGCTATCAAATAATCGGTCTTGATTGTTCTCTTCTTGCCATCCAATGATACTCTGCAAAAGCTGGGCACAATAAGCTTCGTGCGCCTCATCAAATAAGGGCGTATCAGCGATAGGTGCACTACCAATATCATCTGCGACCGTAGTGATTGCTAACATCATGATGGCGTCAAAACTTTGCTGACTAACTTTTATATCACTTTGCTTTTTTGTGGCGAACATCATTTTCCCCGCTGTTTTATACTTAAGAATTTATAACTCGCTATACTAGGTTTTTGATGTGACAAACTAATGACATCATCACAATGACTTGTAATTAATTATAGCTTTTAACTGAACCGCCCCGGTATTGCCGGAGGCTCAACAATCTTAGAGAATACGAAACTACACCCCCGAGTTCAAAGAACGCGTCGTTCGCATGTTGATTGAAGCAGCGAGCGACTATCCCTCTACATGGTCGGCTATTCAAGCTATAGCGCCAAATATTGGTTGCAGTCCTGAAACGCTATGGTCATGGTACAAGAAGCATGTTGAGAAAAGCATACCAGCTTTTGTACAAGCGCAAAGCTAAGAGCAACGTATTAAAGAGCTTAAGCAAGCCAATGAGATTATACGCAAGGCGGCGGCTTTTTTCGCCCAGGCGGAGCTCGACCGCACACACAAGTAATGGTTGAGTTTATTGACCACAATAAACACCAGTACGGGGCCGTAGCCATCTGTAGAGCTCTACCGATTGCCTCATCAACCTATTACCGTGAGAAATATTTAGTTAATAATCCAGAAAAGCGCTCACTGCGCAGTTAGCATGACGACTTTTATATCAACGAGATTAAACGTATTTGGACAGATAGCAAATGCCACTATGGTGCGCGAAAATTCTGGCAGCAGATGAAAGCGGATGGCGCTCATGTGGCTCGCTGTATCGTAGGACGGTTAATGAAGAATCAAGGATTGCAAGAGTTTTAGCGTGGTAAAGGTAAGATAATCACTAACAGCCGAGACGATCAGTTATGGGCTGATGACTTTGTCAATCGTAACTTTAGCGCCCATCGTCCCAATCCTTGCAAAGCAGTGCTTCTCAGGATTGCTGACTTCATCTATATCAAGATGATTAGTAGCTGGGTCTATACCGCTTTTGTTATTGATGTGTTTGCTCGCGCTATCGCCGGCTGGAAAGTATCAAAGCGTATGAACACGGATATGGTGATGGCAGCGTTAAATCAAGCAATAATAGATAGAAACAAGCTCAAAAACGTGATTCATCATAGTGATAGATGGGTTCAGTATTTATCCATTCGCTACACCGATAAAATGACTGACTCTGGCGTTATCGCTTCTGTTAGCACGACTGGTGATTCGTACGATAATGCATTGGCTAAAACGGTCAACGGGCTTTATAAGTCTGAGGTGATTGAATATCTAAAGAAAAACTGGACTGGAGTTAATGATGTTGAACTGGCAACCCTTAAATAGGTGGCATTTCGAGCACAGCTCTCGTCTTGCGAAGCTAAATCGATAATTAATCGATTTTTAACGCTTCTCAGGTTTAATAAAATACGACTGCATAGCATGATTGGTTATGTATCGCCTTTTGAATTTAAAAAGCGGTATTATGATAATTTAATCCTGTCAGGCATCGCTGCCTGACTCAAATAAATCAACCTCCGATATACTCGGGGCGGTTCACAAACGCACTATAGGGAGATAGGATATGCCACACCTTCGATCAAATCGCCAAGATAACCGCTCCAAACGCTATCTAGTCAGCATAATCTTGCTAGGTTTACTAGCGAGTACTGTGCCTAGCACACAAGCAGCTACCCCCACAAAGGCAACTTCGACCAGTAAATCCGCTATAAAAAAACCTGTCAAGCTAATCACGGATGTCACCACTTATGCCGAGCGTGATTGGCGCTCAGATGATGGAAATTTCTTATTAACGATATATTCAGGGATATGGAACCCGCATGGCACGTTATTTTATTTAAACAAAGAGGGCGGTGTTTCGGTTGAGGGTTTTCAGAAAGGATTAAATATCACCTTAAAATCATATGATCCAGAGATTGGTCTAGAGGCTCCGCCAGAATATGCCATCGATGGCACGCTAAATCTGCGTAATAATACTTTGGTAGGAACAGTCACCCACTATTCTGAGGGCGAAGCGACAATCAAAAAAACCACTTTTACCCCAGCGATTCCTATTAAAACCTACCCACAGTTTGTCTTTAAATATTATGGCGTTGACAATGATCTTTGGTATCGCTCTACCATTACTCAAGTGGATGTCATTAATAAAGATACCAAAAAAGTAGTGCAGAAGTTAACGGGGTTTGAAGCATCTGCGTACAGTACCAGATACGTAGACATGAACTACGACGGCTATTTTGATCTGGTATTGAACACCGCAGAAGGCGATCACAGTGAAAAATATATTTACTGGCTCTATGATCCACAGAGTAAAAAGTTTGTGCGTAATAAAACGTTGGAGACAGTTTTAGGCTACGCGACACGTTATCCGCATAAGCAACTGGCGCGCTTTAAAGACGACACGCTTAAACGTGTAGATGGTCAATGGAAAAGAGTACCTTGCTGTTAGGCAGGCTAGATATATACTGCTGCAGATGTCTGTTACCTATTTTGGACGGGATATATCTTGATTAAAAACCTTAATGACGGCGCAGTTCTTTCACATTTAGCCTATCATAAGCTTTGCAGCCTTTTGCATAATCGTTATTACAAGCGATTTGATACCACTCTTGTGCTTCGATTTTATCCTTAGCAACGCCTTTTCCTGCTTCATACATGACCCCAAGGCGATACTGAGCATCGGCATCATCTTGATCTGCAGCGTCTTGGTACCACTTCAGTGCCTTGTTATAATCTTGACTGACCCCTTCCCCTTCCTCAAACATAAGACCTAAATTATATTGTGCGTCTGAAAAACCTTGCTCCGCAGCTTTTTGATACCATTCAACAGCCTTCTCATAGTTTTGAAGTAAGGCCACCCCTTGGTAATAGCTTATTCCCATATTATACTGACCGACTGCTTCTCCTTGGTTGGCAGCCTTCGAATACCACTCAAGGGCTTTAGCATAACTTTGAGTAACCCCTTTACCACTATAGTACATCGATCCAAGGGTGGCTTGAGCCGACGCATAACCTTGGTTAGCAGCTTTTAGATACCACTCAACCGCCTTTGCATTATCTTCTGGCATACCATGCGCGTTTTTATACATCCAACCAAGATTATATTGCGCGTTTGCATATCCTTGATTAGCAGACTTTTGGTACCACTTAAAGGCTTGGGCATAATCTTGCTCTACTTCCTCGCCGTAGTCGTACATTAGCGCAAGGCGATACTGGGCATCAGCATACCCTTGTTCCGCTTTAAGCTTAGTGGTTGCAAAGTCTGCGGCTATGACTGGCACAGCTAGTACAAACCATAAAGCTAAAATCATCATTGTATGGATAACAATCGTTTTCAGCCTAGAGTCAGCCATGGCTTATCCTTAATAATAAAGATACTTATAACAAAAATACTTATAATGATAAATCTTTTGCCTACTTACAGCGGATTGCTCAACACTTTATTAACTCTTATCTATAAAGCAGCGGTTACTGATTGCAGCTCATTTCTACTCTATTCCCACAAGCTTTATTCAACCATATATCGGCTTGAGATTTATCTTGCGCTACCCCTCTGCCATAGTTATACATCGTGCCAATCACATATGCTGCCATGACATCACCTTGCTTAGCCGCTTTTTGATACCAGTTAAACGCTTGCTTATAATCTTGCTTTACACCATAGCCATTCTCAAACATCCAGGCCAGATTATACTGGGCTTCAGATAACCCTTGAGCAGCAGACTTTTCATACCACGTAAACGCTTTAGCATAATCCTTGGCAATGCCGCTGCCATTTTCATACATGACCCCAAGATTATTTTGCGCATCGACTTGTCCTTGTTTGGCCGCTTTTTGATACCATTCAAACGCTTTATTATAACTTTGAGCAACGCCTTCGCCATGACTGTACATGACTCCAAGGTTGTACTGAGCTTCGTCATAGCCTTGCTCAGCGGATTGCTGCCACCACTGCCTAGCCTTGGTATAATCTTGCTCAACCCCTCTGCCAAAGTAATACATCGCTCCAAGAACATACTGAGCCTTTGCTTGTCCCTGATTGGCCGCTTTGGTGAGCCATTCAACTGCTTTGCTATAATCTTGTGTTACTCCATCGCCTTCGTGATAGAGAACGCCAAGCTCAAACTGTGCGTCTGCACTACCTTCGTTGGCGGCTTTGTTGAGCCATTCAATCGTTTTAGCTGAGTTTTGAGGTCTGTTTTCTTTATTAAGATTTAGGATCTTTAAGTTATTTTTAGCGCCCTTATTCCCTTGAGAGGCAGATTTTAAGTACCATTCTATGGCTTTGCTATCACTCTGCTCGATCCCTTCACCTTTGTGATAAAGAGCACCAACATTGAACTGCCCCTTAGCATCACCTTGCTCTGCTGCTTTTAGATACCACTCAAAAGCTTTAGCTGAATCCTGCTCAACACCTTTGCCTTTATCATATAATTCGCCAAGATTATTTTGAGCTTCAGCATTACCTTGATTAGCAGCCTTTGAATACCATTCGAATGCCTTGAAATAATCTTGCTCAACGCCTTTGCCTATATAGTATTTAAAACCAAGGCGGTATTGAGAGTCAGCATTTCCTTGCTCCGCAATCGCCTGAGTCGTTGCAAAGTCTGCACTAACAGCTGGTAACGTTAATCCAAACGATAAGCTCAGAATTAACACGTTATAAATAATAGACGTTTTAAATGTAGGCATGACTAACACTCTCCCTATGAAAAGCACACATCCAACTTAATAAGACGAACTTAGATAATACGCAGACATTTCTTGCTGTCATCTAGCATTCAGACTCTTATATATCAGCTACGCTAGTGTTATAGAAGCAACAGTAAGCTTCTTAATTCTAGCTATATTCAAATTGATTAGATATGGATATTATTTAAAACGCAGTTGAATCTACTATACCGATCTAATTACTTTAAATATATTGTGTGTTGTCCATAAAAGGCTGACGATAAGATAAAAGCCAATACTAATTTTGCTTAAGTGAGGGAAATTATGAAATTGTTGCCGATACTATCATTAAATGCATCGCTAAATCCCTTACTAAATTCATTACTAACAAAAGCAATAAAAACAGTAGAAATCACTGCGCTTAACCATGCCAATCAGCGACACGCTCTACATTATTTTCTAAAGGGATTGGGCGACTTGCCTACGCCAATTTTGGAGCGACTCAATCACTATATAAAAGCACCTACAACTGAGCAGTACCCTCACGCTGATGCACATATGAGACTCATTATCGGCTTGAACCATAAGCTTAAGCCACCTATAAAAACCACCCAATTAATAAAGTTACGGCAAAAATTTGCAACCGAGATGGTCGCTATGCAATCTCCAAGCGTATGGTAGCAAATAAATGCTGACGATCATTCTAAAAATAAAAATAGGAAGAATAAAGAAACTGGCAATTCGGTAAGCTGGCAAGACAAGGTGATTGCCAACGCTGATGGTGGTGATATGATTATTCGCTGTTATCAAGCAGAATCTAATATCACTCAAAATCATAAAAAAAATGGCGATAACCCTGAAAAAATAGTGATGTTGTTTTTTCATGGTGGCGGATTCTGTGTCGGTGACGTCAATACAGATCATGAGTTTTGTCATGTCGTTTGTGCGCAAACTAGCTGGGCAGTGGTCAGCGTTGACTATCGTCTCGCACCGGAATACCCTGCGCCTATCGCTATTAGAGACTGTCTTGAAGCTTATACTTGGTTGACTAAATATGCGCATACCCTTGGCGCATCATCCTCTCGTATTGTTCTAGCAGGTGATAGCTCAGGCGGTGGTCTTGCTGCACTGGTCGCGCAGCAGGTGAGCAACGCCACTGTTAGGCAACCCTCTGATAAAAAGCAATATATGAATACGCTTGATGACTTCACCCTTGATGTTTTCCAGCAGCTACAAAATTTACCCCGCCCGCTGGCGCAACTATTGTTATATCCGATAACCGATATCGGAACCGACTATCCAAGCTGGAAGTTGTACGGTGAAGGATTAATGCTGACCTATGATGATGTTGCAGTGTTTCATGCCGCTTATCTACAAGACAGCTCTTTAACGCAACCGCACGCCCTTATCTCGCCCATGTGTGGTGATAATACAAAAATGTGTCCGAGCTATATCGTGGCTGCCGAATTGGATATTTTACGAGACGAAGCATTGGTCTATGCCAAACAGCTACAAGGTTATGGTATCAATGTTCACACTCATACCATCCTTGGCGTACCACATGGTTTTACTCATTTAATGAGTGTCCATCAAGGTCTTGGGCGCGAAACGAGTCATCTTATTGATGAGTTCGCTCTTTTTGTACAAGAGATAATTGAAACAGATGCATTCATGTCGTAATAAAAAATAAGTGAAATATTGAATCAATTAAGACCTAAAAAAATTTTACGTTATATAAAAAATAGCATAAAAGGTTTTTTTACTTGGGTAATACGCTCAATACTGGATTTCGATAAGCACAGTTGGCCAGTTGCGGTTGAGCTGATTTGGCATAAAGAGAAGCCTTTAGGTAAGGCAGGTACTTAGTTAAAACAGGCATTTATTACTTTAGATTAGCAAGCATAATGGTTTTTTTAGCGGGTTTACAAACAAATATCCTGTCGTATAATTAAAAAATCCTATCACCATTAAGCGATAGGATTTTCAATATTTTTCTTATGGCCTGTTATAAAAAATGATGTTCAAGAACTGCTACAAGAAACAGGACTAAATCATTAACTAACACCAAATTATTAATTAACGTCTAACGTAAGTCATCAACCACAGCAAGCATGGCGACTAACGAGGCTTCGCCTAATTTCATAGAGCGCTCAGGTGACCAACCTGTATCCGCGTCGGGGACATTGTTGTTGTCTATAAACGGCATCTCTAAAGTATTGGCCAAGCAGTCAAAACGTTCGGCAACCCAGTGAGTGGCAAGCGTCATATTCGCGGTACCTGGTGCATCAACGTCATAACCCTCTTCAGTCTGGAAGTCAGCACTGGCCAGCTTTAACACTTCTGAAAATCTATCGCGTAGACGCGCGAGGCGGTCGTTATAACTTGGCGTACCTTGAGAGCCGGCAAGGAAGACAAAAGGTATCTCTTCATCACCGTGCACATCATAAAATAGGTCAACACCGGTCGCTTCCATTTTATTGATGACATGGAACACTTCAGGGCTGGTCTCTAAACTTGGATTTGACCAGGCACGGTTTAGGTTAGTCCCAACTGCATTGGTACGCAGATGACCGCGCACGCTACCATCTGGATTCATATTAGGCACAATATAGAAATTGGCTTTATCTAATAATAATTTACCCGTGGCATTATCACCATCTAACAAGCTATGCAGTAGCCCATCTACCAACCATTCAGCCATCGTCTCACCGGGATGCTGACGCGCAGTGATCCAAATATTGCGTTTGCTTTTATTAGCATCGCTATCGCCATCGCTAATTTTGACTAAAGTTAAATCGCGCTTATCAAGGGTCTCTCCTAAATGCTCTAACGTCACCAACGGGTGCATTTGTACCGCGGCTAATAAATCTTGATGACGCTCATAGCTGTAAGGGGCAAAAAAAGCAATTTGAATGGTTTCACATTCCATATCTGCTGTTATGGTGAGTTTGCCGTCTTGATATGAGGTGGGCAGACGGAACCAATAGTCACGGTCGTACGACGCAACCGCTTGGTAGCTCTCCCACCCTGCAGGGAATGCTGCTTCTCCAGCATTCAGGATATTGAGCACATATTGCTCGCCAACTTCACCTGTTATACGAAAGTTAAACCACTGGAAAAACTCGCCGCCAACATCTGGACGAATGGCCAGTTGGATGTTTTTTTTATCGTCTAAATTAATAACCTCAATATTACCGGCATCGAAATTAGCAGTGATATGCATAATCTTTCCTTAATTAATTTTTATGGGGGTATTTTAAAAATATGTTGAGCTATAGAGGCGTGCGATAGCCAAAGCAAAGATAGTATATTTATATCTTCACGACCTTAAATGTAACATTTTTCCTCCAATTGTAACCTTTCCTTTAATTCCTTTTATGCGTTCCTTGAACCTACTTACGCAGTTGCTGCATTTCTCGCTGCTCATTAGTTAAAAAGCAAGTGCATTTACCAACTTAAGTATACTTTTACTTTTATCGTTTATATCTTCACTAACACTCACATTATTTAATGAAACACTTTAATAAATGTTGTCATGATTGGTTACGATTATTTAAAACCAACCTTAGTGAATGACGATAAAAAAGTGTATAAGTGTTACCGTTACTCCTTTCATGGAATTAGGCTATGCATCCAGCCCTACCGTATCGGTTATTAAATAAGCTCACTATTTTTATTAGTCTAATCGGAGTTGGGGTTGCTCTCATTGATAGTGGCTTTACACTCTCAACTTGGCTACAGCATATTTTTCATCTGTTTTATTTAACCATCATTTTACTAGGATTTGTCGCCACGGTTGCGCGCTATGTGCGCGCAAAGATGCGACTGTCTGTCAATAAAGTGGCCGTTTTTGATCTACTAACCAGTGTGGCGATTTTTATTTTACTGGCGGTACATTTCATCGCATTAGTGCGCTCAGGGCTATCGATGCCGGTTGATGGGTTTATTTCCATTAAAATTGCCGTGTTTGTCACTTTCATTCGTGAAATATCTGACAATAACTTCAGTCTTAATCGTACTTTTTTAAATCCTGGTCAATTTTTTATCTTAAGCTTTCTGTCAGTAGTATTAATCGGTGCATTGTTGCTTATGATGCCCAATGCCACTAATGAGCCTATATCCTTTATTGATGCGCTATTTACCGCTACCAGTGCCGTCTGTGTAACAGGCCTGATTGTGGTGGATACGGCAACCCGCTTCACTACTTTTGGGCAAGTGATTATTATAGGGTTAATCCAAATTGGCGGCCTTGGCATCCTGACTTTCGTGACGTACTTTAGCTATTTTTTTAAGGGCGGCGTCAGTTATGAGACTCAGCTCAGTATGAGTGAGATGAACTTCTCACGAAGAATGGGCGATATGATCACTACCCTTAAGTCCATTTTATATGTGACCTTTGGCGTTGAAGCGCTGGCTGCTATCCTGATTTATATTAGCATCTATGATTTGCCAGGGATGAGTGTCTCAGAGAGACTCTTCTTTTCAGCCTTTCATGCCATCTCTGCTTTCTGTAATGCGGGATTCTCTACCTTTAGTGCCGGCTTATATGATGAGTCGCTACGCTTTAACTATCCTTTACAGCTAATCATTAGTACCACCTTTTTATTTGGTGGCATGGGCTTTATCATAGTCGTTAATCTACTGCGCTACCTGCGTCACCGTACCCAAAGGACGCTCTATCGCAGTATCCTTCATCGTAATGATCAGCGTTATGGTTATCAGCCATGGCTACTTAGTATTAATAGCCGTATCACTTTGATTACCTCTGGCGCTTTATTATTGGTAGGACTAATTGGGGTCATGATATTTGAATATAATGGCATACTTGCTGAGCATAGTAGCTTTTATGGCAAAGTCATCACGGGGCTGTTTACGGCGGCCACACCGCGAACGGCGGGATTTAACATTGCCGATATGGATGCGCTGGCGTTCCCAACTATCATGCTGACCATTTTTTTGATGTGGATTGGTGCCTCGCCAAACTCGACAGGTGGTGGTATCAAGACCAGTACTTTTGCCATTGCGTTGTTAAACACCTTGAGTTTAGCGCGCGGTCAGACCAAAGTTGAAGTATTCCAACGTGAAATTGCTGATATCTCTATTCGTCGGGCATTCTCGATTATGTGGCTGTCGTTATTAGTCATTGGTACGGGCGTAACGCTGATCAGTTACAATCAGCCTGAACTTGATTTGATTAAAGTAATTTTTGAATGTTTTTCTGCTTACAGTACCGTTGGGTTGAGCTTAAATTTGACCGCTGATCTATCCACATTTAATAAGCTTGTAGTCTCGGTAATTATGTTCGTTGGCCGCGTGGGTATGTTGACGATCTTTATTGCGCTACTCAAAAATAGATATCAACGTAACTACCGTTATCCGACTGAAGAGATTACGATTAACTAAAGTGTATTGGATTTATTATTGAGTATTTAAAACGTCATTAAAGCGTCATTATTAAAGGAAAGTTATGAAATATATCATTGCGGGTTTAGGAAGTTTTGGTTCTTCCTTGGGCATAGCGCTTACTAGCCAAGGGCATGAAGTGATTGCTATCGATAGTAGTATGCAAAAGGTTGAAGCTTATAAAGAAGTGATTACCCATACTATTTGTATGGATGCCACCGATGAATATACGGTTAATGGCCTACCCATTATGGATACTGATATAGTAGTAGTAGCGATTGGGGAAAATGAAGGCGCTAATATTATGGCAACCGCCCTGTTTAAAACCTTAAAAGCTAAGCGTTTAATCAGTCGTAGTATCAATCCATTACATGAAAAGGTGCTGCAAGCGATTGGGGTTGATGATATTTTTCATCCTGAAAAAGAATCAGCGATGCGCTGGGCGAAACGGCTCTCATTACGCTATTTCGTTGACTCTTTTGAGTTGACTGATAACTTTAGTATTGTTGAGATTAATATTCCGTCGACCTTGATTGGTCAAATGGTTGGGGCGCTACAGCTGGAAGCTAGATTTAATATCAAGCTACTGAGTACCATGTGCTACGAGCATTATGAAGATAGCTTTGGTCGTCGCCAGAGTAAGCCCCACATTCAAGGTTTGGCGAAGCCTGATCAAGTGCTACAGGATAAAGATGTGCTAGTAGTCTATGGTGCCAACAAACATATCAATCAGTTTTTGCGTAGTGTTGGGGTTAAAGTACACTAATCAATAGAGGGTAACGTTATGAATAAATGTCGCATATCCGTACTATGTATTGCTGGCTTACTACTGCTTAGCGGCTGTGATGAGTCTAAGCAAGACCCAAATGTCATGTTTTCAGAGAAGCATGCAGACCCGATTAAGGAGCTTGAAAAAACTTCAAAAAACGTTGATCACAGCCAATTTAAATACAAACAAACCTTTTATGTGCCGATTTATTCAGATATTTATACCGATAGGGATAACCGTAAGGTCTTATTATCAGCGACCTTAAGCGTGCGTAACACAACCTTAAAAAATTCGCTGTATATTAATAAAATAGATTATTACGGTACCCATGGCGAGCTTGTAAAGTCCTATTTAAAAGGCCCTATTGAGCTACCTGCCATGGCAACGTTGAATTATATCGTCGAAAAAGAAGAAGATAAAGGCGGCTCAGGCGCAAACTTTATTATTGAAGTCGAAGGTATTGATGAAACCGTCAGACCAGTCATTGAAGCAGTTATGATCGGTAATTTTAGTAATAAAGGTTTTGCTTTTAGTACCGAAGGCACACCCGTTGTACATTGATTACGCCTGCTCTGCTCTTTTATCGTATAAAATAATTTCACTAGCATGGGATTGAGCAGGTGTGCAGTTTAAAAGATATATAATAAAAGCATTGCAGCGAAATCTAGAAAACCAGCATCTTATTTGACTCATTCATTTAACAAAATAAAAGACAATAAAAAACCCAATGTTAAACGCTTGTTATAAGCGCCTAACACTGGATTAATGCTACTAATTACCTAAATTGCTTACTAAACTTCTAGTTGATCGATCATACCTTGGTATTGTTCTTTCTTTACAGCAATCTTACTACGTTCTTCTTCTGCATTATCTACTGAGCCTTTAGAATCTGCTACCTTCTTATCAAAGGCTTCTAACTCGGCCGTTTTGGTATCAAGAAGTCTCTTAAGCATCATAGCAAGCGCTTTTTCAGATACGTCATGCGTCATATTAGAGGCTTCAGCTGTAAAATCATCTTTAAGCTTTGTTGCCCATTGATAGATATGAGCGATCGTCGCACTGTGCTTTTCATCTTTGTCATCTTTATCAGATTTTCCTTCTTTATCAGAATCAGACTTACTGTCTTTGTCAGCTGTAAACTCGTCTTTAAGCTTCGTTGCCCATTGATAGATATTGGTTATCGTCGCACCAAATTTATCATCTTTATCAGACTTGTCATCTTTATCAGACTTGTCATCTTTATCAGACTTGTCTTCTTTATTAGACTTGTCTTCTTTATTAGATTTGTCATCTTTATTAGATTTGTCTTCTTTACTAGACTTGTCGTCTTTACTAGACTTGTCGTCTTCAGAAATCACATGATCACCTTTTACAACTTCTACGGAAGTTACAGCATTGTTCTTAAGGGTTTCTGCTGATTCACTATCTATGTTGTTGTTATTAGAAGCATTATTTGACATGGTTTATAGCCCTCTTTATATTATTGTTTAGGAGATATTGACGCTTAATACTAATCCAGTACGATTTTTTATTCAGTATCTTAATGTAAACACACCTATCAAGCACTTATTCTAATAAAATTTAGACAAGATCAGATAGCCTATCGACATCACATGCTGTGTTAATAAAATTAAACTACAAAGCTTCATTTTTTAGTACAGATGTGGCATTTCTAATGTTAGCCTTTAACTGATGTCATCAAATAAAAAATATAATAGCTATCAATAATGAATGAGTAACAGGGAATATTATGGAATGGCAAGCGTGGTTTGCAATCGATTGGCAGCAAATACTTGGTATCACTTTATCGGCGCTAGGATTCTATCTTGTCTTGATGCTCTTTACTCGATTGATGGGGCTGCGAAGTTTTTCTAAGCTTTCAAGCTATGATTTTGCGATGACAGTCGGTATTGGCATTATTTTAGCATCAACGATATTGTCTGACTCTCCGTCTTTGCTACAAGGATTGCTAGCCGTCGGCGTACTATTTATTTTACAAGCATTCATCTCACTGGTTAGACGAAAATTTAAACCTATAAAAGCGTTAATTGATAATCAACCCATCATTTTAATGGCTCACGGTGAATATTTTTTGGACAATTTAAAAGAGGCAAATCTCAGTACCAGCGATGTTCAAGAGGTACTACGTAAGAACGGTCTGAAATCAAAAAAGGAAGTGTTTGCGGTAATTATGGAAACGACAGGTGATATGAGTGTGATTAAGAATAATGAAGTCACCCCTGACTATTCCTTATTCGATGATATCCGTGTTGACATACTCCCGCCATTTTCGCCAAGCTCAAGTGTGGGATTCTAAAAGCAAACGCTCTTAGGCGACTTCCTCAAGGCTGTCGCAAGCTTTCTGTTTCAACAGGCGACCTTTACCGCATCCTCCCTCCACAGACAAAACGGCATATCCTGCCGCTAGTATGTTGCTTGCCGCATTAAAATCTGCGTTCGCAACATAACCGCATTTGACGCACTCAAACTTTGCCTGAGTTTGCCTATTTTCTTGAGCTTTGTGCTTGCATTTAAAGCAGGTTTGGCTGGTATATCGTGGGTTGACTTTAACCAGTAGACCGCCCTGCCATTGCTGCTTATATTCAAGCATATCAAGCGCCATACCCCATCCTTGATCGAGGATTGATTTGTTTAATCCTGATTTGGCTTTGACATTGCGCCCTTTATTTTCTAGCGTACCGCTTGCTGATCTTGACATATTGGCTACTTTTAAATCTTCACAGGCAATCATAGCGTGGCTTTTGCTGAGTGCGGTTGTGATTTTATGTAGGTAGTCATGGCGAACATTGGCAATATGATGGTGTAATTTTTGAATCTTACGGTTTTGCTTTTTCCAGTTTTGACTAAATAAAACTTTTCTGCTTAATTGACGCTGTAGCTTGGCAAGTTTGACTTGATTGGTTTTAAAGCTATTTTTTGGGTTGATATACTCACCGTTTGAGGTGGTGATAAATTTAGTAATACCTAAATCCAATCCTAGTGCTGAGGTTGCAGAGTGACGAGGATTTTCAACCTCATGCTCAGTGCCAAACGACACGTACCAATGCCCTGATTTCTTGCTGATGGTGACGTTTTTAATCGCGCCAATAACATCTTGCGACTTTCTAAACTTTACAAAGCCCACACCGTTAGGCAGTTTCACTCGATTGCCCTCAATACGGCAATACTTATCAAACTGAACCAATCTAATTGAGTCTCGCCCATCGGATTTTCGCTTAAAGTGCGGCATAAGTGGCCGTAATTGAACGTCAGTGCCGTCAGCGAGCTTGAAAAACTTGGGTTTTTTAGACTTTTTCTTATTCTCTTTGAGCCTGGCGTGAGCTTTGGGGTCAAAAAATCGTGACCAAGCTGATGCAAGATCACGTATTTTCTGCTGTAAAGACACTGCATTAGAGCTGGTTTTTAAGAAAGAAAAATCAGGGTTTTTCTTTACATCCATAATCTTGTTAACGAGGTTGGTTGCGTTGATAAACTCGTTTTTAGCAAACATCTCAAACGACATTGCTAGCATTTGATTCCAAACAAAACGCGCAGAGCCGACAAGATTATTTAGAATAATCTCCTGCTCTACATTAGGCTCAAGCCTAAACTTATACGCTTTGTTGATCTTCATAAATACTTTCTTTATTAATGAGTGTGTATTTGATAATATACTGTAAATATTAGCATTTAAGAGCGATTATTGCAATGACTGAGATATATAAAAACCGCCATTCCGCCTTTAATCTTCATGTTCATTTGGTTTTTATTACTAAATATCGTAGAAAGATACTTGGTGAGGTGCATCATGCTTATTTCAAAGAATGCGTGGCTGAGATATGTAAGAGCTTTGACGCTGAATTGAAAGAATGCAATGGTGAGGCTGATCATGTTCACATGCTGATCCAATACCCGCCAACGGTGCAATTAAGCAAACTCGTGAATAACTTAAAGTCAGTCACCAGTAGGCGCATGAGGGGTGATTTTACTGACTTGAGAGCCGCTTACTCCAAGCCGGTTCTTTGGTCACGTTCCTATTTTGCAGGGTCTTGTGGTGGCGCACCATTAGAGATTATTAAGCAGTACATTCAAAATCAGCAAGGCTAACAAGATATGCGAAATCCACCTCCATCCTAGCTCGGATGGAGTCCTCTTTCGCTTTTTGGATAGCGAATTGTTACTTAAGCCTATTTACAACACCTCAAAATCTAATATTACGAACGATACCTAAGTAAAATAGAAAAACATCGAAGTGAGTTTTTAGTAAGTCTATCTTGATCATTTTTAAGTAAACTCTTTTAACATAAGCTCTGTCGTATGAACTGGCTTTATAAATCTGACTATTTTTCTTTATTAAGATCAAAGACCACAGGCTGTTAAAATCCTCTATAACATCTGACTATTTCTGAGGCTTGTGCATTAACTGTGGTGATTATTAACTAACATTTGAGTACAACCGATTAGATGTTCATATTAGTGAGCTTTTTTATACCAATGGAATTTGACGATAGCTTGCGCGCTTGCAAGCCTTTTTTTAAAAGAGCGGCTACCAATGAAGGTAGAAGTATTAAATCTAACGATAAAAATAAATTACAGTTACACTCGTGAGAAGTAGCTCTACATATACGTTATAGCACCATGTTTATTCCGATAGCTATCAGTACTAAGCCGCCCAAAGCTTCTGCCCAACTACCAAGCCACGTTCCTGACCGACGTCCTATATAAGCGCCTAAAACACTTAAAACTCCTGTAGTGAGTGCAATAATCAGACATGCCAGATAAGCGTTGACTGACAACAGGTTTAACGTAAAGCCTGCGGCCATGGCATCAATACTGGTAGCTATGGCTAACGACAGTAATGTTCGGTGGCTTAAATGAACCCGCATGTCATCATCGTTAACAGAACGCGATTCATAAAGCATCTTAATACCAAGCGCTACCAGTATGATAAAAGCAATCCAAGAAGACCCTTCAGCCAACCAGCCAAGCATGGTAGAACCCAGCGCATAACCAATCAGCGGCATTACTCCCTGAGCAACACCAAAATAGAAACCAACCAGTAATGCTATTTTTAGAAACTGTGCTTTAGGATCACCCTGATGCGTAGCGCCAAGACCAATTGAAGCAGCAAACGCGTCTGCTGCTAATGCTAAAGCTAACAAGAAAATTTCCAGCATAATAAAATCGGACTCTCTATAAATGTAATGATATACCAGCCACTGCTTTAGTGTCTGGTTTTTTTAGTTTCCTAAGCTCACCTTAAGCTTTGTTTGTTGTAATAACGGTAAGACAGATGATGTTACCTCTGGTCTGCTTACGACATTGTTAAAAAACAAACATTTTATTAAGGGAGCAACAACCATGAGCCAAAAAGACATGATTAATGTGGTCGACGACTCTATCATAAACTCGCCAGATATTCCTAAAACCAGACAGGTGAAAGTTTGGGATATTTTGGTAAGAGTCACCCACTGGACAGTCGCGACTGGTATTATTGCCAATCTACTCTTTACCGAAGAAGGCAGCGATCTTCACATCTATGTCGGCTATACCGTGGTAGGATTAGTGGTTCTGCGCTTACTTTGGGGTTTAGTAGGGACACGCTATGCGCGCTTTACGAACTTCTTCCCAACACCGACACGACTTAAACGTCACTTATCAGCTTTAAGTGTTCGCCGTGTTGATGAGCAGCATCTTGGTCATAACCCATTAGCAGCCATTATGATGCTATCTCTATGGGCAGTGATTATAGGATTAGGCATAACCGGTTATTTGATGGAAGCAGAGATTTTTGGTAATGCCGACCTACTCGAAGAAGTGCACGAGTTACTAGCCAACAGTTTATACCTGCTTGTTCCTCTACATATCATCGCTGCCATTGCCATGAGTTATTGGCAACGTCAGAATCTTATTAAATCGATGATCACTGGCAAGAAAACGGTGATAGATGATCAAGACACTATTTAGCAACTAGAGACTATGCAATAACCAGATACTAAGTAATAACCAAATACGATGCAATAAACATAGAGTTGGAATAGATATGGCACGTATATTATTAATAGAGGACGATAGCACGATCGCTGAAGGCATTATTCTCGGCTTAAAAAGTCATGGCATGATGGTCGATTGGTTTGGTGATGCCAAGCAAGGTGAAATGGCGCTGCAAGACGGTATGTTTGATGCGGTACTGCTTGATTTAACCTTGCCAAAAGGTGACGGCATGACCGTACTACAAAACTGGCGAGCCAAACAGATAGGTACACCGGTATTAATTATTACTGCTCGTGATGCGATTGCCAATCGTGTTGCTGGACTCAATGCCGGCGCTGATGATTATTTGGTCAAGCCGTTTGCCTTAGATGAAGTTATTGCCCGTTTGCAAGCATTGATGCGACGCAGTCAAGGGCGCAGTCAGCCTGAAATTCGTTATGGTGAAGTGTCCTACCAGCCTCACAATCAGCAAGTCGTTTATCAAGGTCAAATCGTTGAATTAACCGTCAAGGAAGTGGCAATATTAGAGCAAATGCTGACCCATCCTAAACAAATCCACAGCCGAGCAAGTTTAGAAGACAAACTATATGGCTGGCAACAAGACATCGAAAGCAACGCGATTGAAGTACATATTCATCATTTACGTAAAAAACTGGGCAATGATTTTATCTTAACCAAACGTGGTATCGGCTATTATCTCAATCCAGCCTACAGTCATCACTAGTCATTCGTATGACTAGGTTTAGCTTATCCATCTTGTCCTCTAAAATTTCGCTTCCTAATCTGTGAGCCTATGAAAAGTATCCAGCAACGGTTATTAACCTCTCTACTAATTGGTCTACCCTTGCTCTGGGTAATTACCTCCAGCTTTATTGCATGGCGGCTATGGCACGAAATCAATGAGATGAATGACACCCAGATTACCCAAGTTGCCCGTTACTTAATAGGTGTTACTCCTAAAGAAAATGAAGACAGCTATCAGAAAGATGAAGATGGCAGTAGAAAGAAAAGTAAAAACAAGCATACTGCCAAAATATATAATTTAGACAGTAAGCAACTATCAGGTGATCTTGGTGAAGCTGAAGATGATTATATGGGTTTTGCCATTTGGGATAAAAAAGGACGGCTATTGATGGCTGATGAAAATGGCCAGTCATTTGCTTTTTTGCCAGATAAAAGTGGGTTTTTAGAAGAACAGGATTCTGCCTATCAGCGCCTCAACCCTTTTAGTAAGCGCTGGCGTTTGTTTTATGTGCATGACGACCATGACGATGAGCATGAAGGTCGGGTGATTGCCGTCGGTCAAAATCTTGATTCTCGCCAAGAGATGATTGTTAATGCCATGTCGGTACAAGTACTGCCGATGTTAATTGGGCTATTTGCCTTTATGGCTTTGGTAGTTTTATTGATTCGGCGCGGGTTTATGCCGTTAACTCAAATTAGTGGTGAACTTGAGCAGCGTCAGCCGCAAGACGATAGCCCCATCACAGCACACGTACCGAAAGAGATTCAGCCTTTGGTGACCGCCTTAAATACTTTATTTGTAAAAGTCGCGGATACCCTAGCACGTGAGCAACGTTTTACCGCTGATGCCTCGCATGAGCTACGAAGTCCGCTTGCGGCATTAAAGCTACAAGCAGATTTGTTGCAGCAGCAGATATTACAGTTGTCCGGAATAGAAGATGATAATCAGCTGTTTTATCATGCCCAGAAAATTAGTAATGGTATTGAACGTGCCACTCATTTAGTCGACCAACTGCTGATTTTAGCCAAAATAGAGCCGCAACAACAATTGCCCCCTGAGCAATTAGAAACTCCAGATTGGCTGCTACTGACAGATATCGTTCTCAGTGATGTCAATCGTCTTGCTCGTGAAAAGCACATTCAATTAAAACGTACCGTGAAATGTGATAATCCTGCTGATATTTTACCCATTCTTATCAATCCCATTTTATTTAAACTGTTAATCCGCAACCTGTTAGACAACGCCATTCGCTATTGTCCCGAAGGCTCATTGATTGAGCTGCAGCTGGATAGCAACGCCATTAGCGTGGTTGATAATGGCTTAGGTGTAGAGCCAGAACAACTCACTCGGTTAAGCGAACGCTTTTATCGTCCAGCAGGTCAAAGCCAATTAGGTAGTGGTCTCGGACTATCAATCGCCAATCGAATAGCAGAGCTTCACGGTCTCACGTTAGATTTTGCTAACCGCTCCGAGCTAGAAACAGGTTTTATCGTAACGGTTAAAAAACTAAATAGTGCTGTCTTAAGCTTGAGTTAATATTCACCTCGTATGCTAGTTGTATTCCCTAATAACATATACGGAGTACATCTTATGAGCCTACCTCTATTAAAACCCTTATTATTGGCAGTCGGTGCAACTTCATTAGTATTCTTTGGCGGCATCATCGCCTTATCTACTCAGTCGCCTAACGCTGATAACGTCCTATCGGTAGCAAATCCTATCAGTCAAAACATGGATGCCGCCTCTTCTTTATCGCCTTTTAAAGCAGCTGCAAATCCTCAAGCGCAATCTCTATCTACTCAGCCTTCTTCTCTTGCTGCACTCACAGCCGCGCAGGCAACCGCGCTTGCCAAACAAGATACGCCTGATGCGATATTGCAGGCGACGCCAGAGCTCATCAACTATAACGGCACAGCCGCTTATGAAGTGCTATTAGACAGTGGCGCTACTTATATTGATGCCAATCTTGGTACTGTTCTTAATCCAGTCGCTACCAACAACGATTACGTTGAGAATGACGATCATGACTCTAAAGATAAACATCATGATGATGATGAATATGGTGACAAACATAAAGATGATAAACACGATAGTAAAAAACACGACGACAAACGTTATAAAGAGAGTGGCCGTTTAATCGCTACCAGCTATCAGCAACATGATGAGGGTGGCTTTGATGAGAATAGCTATGATGACTAATACCAAATCACATCAGGCCAAAGTCCTTAATACGGCCGCTAATAAAACTGCTAAAAAAGTAGATCCTTTTGCCGCTCTTAAGAGCAGCATTATGATCGTCTCGATTGCAGGCACCATGGCGGGATGGCTAGTATTACTCAATCAAGAGGCAGACGCGCCAGCTATGGACACTGCTGTGTTGAGCGCTACTGTTCCTCAGAATAGTGAGATGACTGTTGAGCCAATACCAATTGTTGATATCAGTCAGCTGCGACAGGTCAATGAAGTAGCTCCTGCCCAGGCAATAAGGGTGGTCGCCCGTACACGTTCTTCTCAATAAATGAAGAAAAAATTAACGCTGATTGAATTTAAGTTTGTGGTAAGGGAGACAGCAAATGCAAACCAATATGCCCGATAAAAATAGAACTGAGCTGGCAACGATTAAACTATTTGCCATGGGTTGTCATATTCAAGTCAGCTTAAATATCACAAGGCTGAGCCCGCAGTATTCACAGATGGTAATAAACCAACAAGTCGATTTTCTGACGAGCGATATTCAGCAACGCTTAGCCCATTGGGAAAAAATCTTTAGTCGCTTTGATAACACCAGTGAGCTGATGGGATTGAATAGCCATACCGACCAATGGACTGAGGTAAGCCCAGAGTTATTCGAGGTTTTACAGTACGCTATTCACTTTGTCTCAAAGACTCAAGGCTTGGTAACACCGACTTTACTTAAAGAGCTTTGGGCAGCTGGTTATCAGCATTCGTTTGAGACTTTACCCAAAATGTCTGAGCCATACGTACCCATTACTGGTTCAAAGGCTAGCTCATCAAAGATTAGCTCAAATGCATTCTCAAATATTAACTTAAATACCAGTATAAATTTGCAGGATGCATCTATAACGAACGACTTTAAATTAAACCACGCCAATCAACAAATAGAACGTATCCAGCTTCGCCGGTTAGCTGACGGACAGCATCAAGTATATCTTCCAACTGGCATGGCACTAGATCTGAATGGCTATGTCAAAGGCTGGTGCGCCATGCAACTGGCTGAGCATATTAGCCAGGTTCATGACTGGCAACTTCCTTGCTTAGTAGATATGGGCGGAGATATCGCGATTGGCGTTCCAAGAGACCAAATAGATAAACCAATTACTTGGGGCGTTGCTATTGCTAAACCTTATTTTGCTAATAGTGAGCACGTTCAATACAAAGAAGACGTCGCAATCCTTGCTATTAGCTCTGGCGCCGTTGCTACGTCTGGGCAAGACTATCGTCGCTGGTGGCATGACGGTCGTTGGCAACATCATTTAATGCACCCTCACTATTCTCGTCCAGTAAGCAGTGATGTCCTAACCGCAACTGTATTGGCTACGGACACTATAACAGCAGAGGTGTACGCTAAATACTGCATACTCCTCGGTGTTACAG
>NZ_JBAQQF010000052.1:0-14825 GCF_049295055.1 Psychrobacter sp.
CAACTTAGAATATTAGAAAAAATGATACTCGACATCAAAAAACAGTATCAGCTTGTCAGTGCTGAACTTAGCAGCCTCAAGCAACAACCGATTACCGATCCAAAAGAACTTGTCGCATTAAAAACTAAACTTGATAGCAGCTATACAGAACGCGATGCCGCTAAAAAACAATTAACTGATCTCGATAAGCGCTATCAAAACCTAGCAGAAGCGCACCACATGATTGGTGAAGAGCAAGACAAACTGCAAAAGCAGATCAATCAATTGCAACAACAAAATAGCGAACTGCAGCAAAATAATAATGAATTAAAACAGCAAAATAGCGACATTAAACAGCAAAATAGCGATTTGAAAAAGAAAAACGAATTGGCAGCTGAGCGTACACAGGTGGTATTACAACGCTTAACCCGTATCGATCAAGCAGAAGGTTAGTAATAGCTTAAATCAATAGCAATTCAGCATCGTTTTTGCCTATAAAGCCAGCACGATACTCACTGTCATATCTGATATGACCCACTTTACTGACCAGACATTGTAGGATTTATCATGACCGATAACCAGTCCAAATCTATAGAAAAACAGCCGCAAGAAAGCAAAGTAGAAAATAGCCAAGTAGAAAAAAACCAAGCACAAACCACTGAGCTTAAAGCACAGAACGCCGTTTCAAATAATTCAAACACACAAAGCGACACTACTAGACCTGTTACTAAAATCAATAGTGCACCTGAGCCACAAATTAAAAAAGTCGATATTGCGATTGCTGGTGTGAACTATCCGATCTATTGCCCAGTACACGAGCAGGAAGAACTATATGCTGCCGTCTCTTATATCAATGACTATGCGCTAAATTTAAAAAGAGATGCGCCAAGCCTTAGCCAAGAGAGCCTATTGGTTCTATGCTGCTTAAATTTACATGAAAAAATTCATGTCAATCAAAGAAGCGACGAAGACCGCTTACAGCAAGATAAGCAATCGGAGGCTTTGCTGAATAAAGTGATGAAAGACGCCCATTCTATCTTATAGATCAATACTGCTATTGAGTTAATACTGATATATTCAACATAAAAGCGCTTAGCCCATTAAAGCTAAGCGCTTCTTTTAAATACAAATAGCAAAATACTTATTTATACTGCTTACTTATAAACCCTTCCCGCATGAAAGTCCGCTTGATGCTCATAATTGCAAAAGAATAGCGCTTTATTACCTTCAGCATTGCTACTGTTACTGCTCTCACTATCTACAGCTAAGCTTGGATTGGTCTCAAGTACACCGCGATATTCAGCCAAGCTATTGCCACAAAAATCGCACTGATGCAGTGTGATCACATCGCCTTTTTTTGGCATCATGCTTTTGGGCGCGCGTGGGTACATAAACTTATAGAATCCCCACATTACTATCCAGATAATGATGATTACAATGATAACAGCTAACACGGCAGTGCTCCTTCGAGTATGGATTAAAGCATTATTAGTTAATGAGAATAAACCAGTAAAATAGCTATCGCTCAATACGCGCTAATAGCATAATTTTACTGTAAATAACGATATAAGCAAAATCGTATAAGCAAAAAACCTTATCATCTTTGATTGCTTATAAGTCTATAAAACTTCTAACCATTTAAAATAACTGCATAAAAAACTGGCCATAGTGAGCCAGTTTTCATTTTAAAAGATAGCTTGTTAAGCTGTTATACTGACCATATTATAACTGTAGCTCACTGATATCCGCCACTGTCAAAAACAAAGCACGTACTTGTTTAAGTAATGCCAAGCGATTGGCTTTGAGCGCCGCCTCTTCACTATTAACCATCACGTCAGCAAAAAACTGCGTTAATGGTTCATCTAAGCTGACCAAGGTTTGCAAGATTTGCGTATAGTTCGCCGTTTCAAGTAACGGCGTCACATTCGACTGCGCTTTTTGCACAGCCTCATATAACGATTTTTCAGCATCTTCAGTCAATAGCGACGCGTCAACTTGATCAGCCACTGCGCCCTCAGATTTGGCTAAAATATTAGCAACACGCTTATTCGAATCGGCAAGCTTTTCAGCTTGTGGCAACTCACTAAAGGTTTGTACGGCGCGAATACGTTGATCAAAATCAAGCGGCATGTGCGGATTGATGGCTTGTACCGCCTGAATAGTATCGACACTGACGCCTTGCTCGGTATACATCGCCCGATAGCGTGAATTTAAAAACGCTATGACTTTAGTAAACGTATCGCCCATCTTGGTAATCTTGCTACCGTCAGCAGTGCTATAGTTTTTAATGGCTTGCTCAACTAAGGCAACCAAGTTAATTGGCAACTGCTTTTCAATCAAAATACGCAAAATACCAATCGCCGAACGACGTAAGCTAAAAGGATCTTTTGAACCAGTGGGTGCTTGGTCAATAGCAAAAATACCCACTAACGTATCCAAGCGATCTGCCAACGCTAAGCAGATACCAATCGGCGTTTTCGGTAATACATCACCGCTAAATTTGGGCAAATACTGCTCTTCTAAACTTGCCGCTACCGCTTCAGGTTCATTATTTAGACGGGCATAATAGGTACCAGCGATACCTTGCAGCTCAGGATACTCACCCACCAGTGAACTTGCTAAATCGGCTTTGGATAATATCGCTGCACGTACTGTCTCATCGATATCAATCTGCTGTCCTTGCTGTTGCATTAACGCAGCGATAAAAGCGGCAAGCTTGGCAATACGTTCAGATTTTTCCCAAATCGTACCCAGCTTATCTTGGAATACACGATTTTTGAGACTTTCTGTCAAAGCAAACAATGGCTGCTTCTGATCTTGTAAGAAGAAAAACTCTGCATCAGCCAAACGTGGACGCACGACTTTTTCATTACCTTCAATAATCTGATTGGGATCTTTAGATTCAATATTGGTAATAAAAATAAAGTAAGGCTGCAGTTTGCCTGCTTTATCAGTGAGGCAAAAATACTTTTGATCCGCTTGCATGGTAGAAATAAGCGCTTCTTGTGGCACTTGTAAAAAGCGCGGCTCAAAGCTTGCCCGTAGCGCAATCGGAAAATCAACCAAGGCGGTGACTTCGTCTAGCAAACTCTGCGGCACAATAGCGTCAGCATTGACTTCAGCTGCTAACGCTTGAACTTGATTGTTAATAAATGCTTGGCGCTTATCGAAATCCGCCACCACTTTTAAACCCTCGAGCAATTGCTCATAATCGTTGGCATGCGCAATAGTATGGTAATCAGGGCTGTGGAAGCGATGACCGCGCGTTTGATTTCCAGTCTGATGACCTTGAATAGTGGCATCAATAACGGCGCTATCTTGCATCAATACTACCCACTGTACCGGACGCACAAATTCATTGCGACTCGTACCTGAACGCATACGCTTAGCAATTGGCAGGTTATCAAGTGCGGTTTGAAAAATAGCAGGTAGCAGCTCAGTCGTTGCTTGACCCTGAATGGTTTGTACATAGCCGACATAATCACCTTTATCGGTGTTAATGGTCGTTAGCTCGCTGGCTTCAATACCCAAACCCTTTGCAAAGCCCATCGCTGCACGCGTTGGATTACCATCAGCGTCAAATGCGGCTTTAATCGCAGGGCCTCGTTTTTCTTCAGTACGATCTGGTTGCTTATCGCTAATACCTTCGATCCGAAGCGCTAAACGACGTGGTGCCGCAAAAGCTTTGATGCTATCAAAGGTAATGTTAGCTACAGCTGATTGTATAATGAAGCTTTCTTGCAATGCATCGCGTAAGAGCTTTAGGCTTTTTGGAGGTAGCTCTTCACACCCCAATTCAAATAGAATAGTACTCATGGGATGCTCCTATTTATCGTTATTAATAGATGGGTCTTTGTCTGTACTTTCAGTTATAGTGTCTTCTTTTGGCAAATACTTCTCAAGTGCTGCTTGACGATGAGCTTCATCGGCTAATGGAAAGCCTAATTTTGCACGTGCTTCCACATAACCCAATGCGACTTTACGTGCCAGCGTACGCACACGCAAAATAAAACGCTGACGTTCGGTTACTGAGATCGCACCGCGTGCATCAAGTAAGTTAAAGGCATGCGAAGCTTTTAGCACCATCTCGTAAGCTGGTAGCGGTAGACCTGCTTCGACCAACTTATCCGCTTGCTGCTCATAAAAATCAAACATCTGACCCATCATTGGCACATCGGCGTGCTCAAAGTTATAGGTAGACTGCTCAACTTCATTTTGATGAAAGACATCACCATAAGTAACACGACCAAATTCACCATCTGCCCAAACCAAATCATAAACGCTATCGACGCCTTGTACATACATTGCCAAGCGCTCAAGACCATAGGTAATCTCACCGGTCACAGGGAAGCACTCAAGCCCGCCTACTTGTTGGAAATAGGTAAACTGCGTCACTTCCATACCGTTTAGCCAAATCTCCCAACCAAGTCCCCACGCACCAAGCGTAGGCGACTCCCAGTTATCTTCAACAAAACGCACATCATGAACCAGTGGATCAATGCCAATCGCCTCAAGTGAGCCTAAATATAGCTCTTGGATATTGGGTGGATTTGGCTTAAGTACCACTTGAAACTGATAATAATGTTGCAAGCGGTTTGGGTTGTCACCGTAGCGACCATCTGTTGGACGACGTGACGGCTGCACATAAGCGGCATTCCAGCGCTCAGGGCCTAGTGAACGTAGAAAAGTCGCGGTGTGAAACGTACCTGCACCGACTTCCATATCATAAGGCTGCAACACGACGCAGCCCTTTGAGGCCCAGTAGTTTTGCAGCGTCATGATTAAATCTTGAAAAGTCATCGGCTGCTGCTCTTTGTCTTTTATCATTGGGGTTGTCGCTTGGGGGATCATAGTTTGAAGCGTCATAATAAAACCACTGTGAATGAGTATGAATAGATCAATCTTTGATAGCACTCGTATCGCCTATTTGGCAACGATTCTATTTGCCTGCTCACCTTACTAAAAATTGACTATTTTATCTATATTTACATCAACTAAATTTATATTACGAGTAGAAAAAACCAACTACCTAGCCTATTTATTAGTAAATTCTGCTAGTAAGGGCAGTCAACACTATAAATAAAAAAATACCCAAATGCGTAAGCATTTGGGCAGGAGGAAAAGTATGTCTTGGATATCCTGATTGGTCAGGCTTTTTGTTTTTTGGGGAACCGCTGTTTCTTATTTAACTTCTTTGCTTTATGACTACTATGAATCTTTGCTTTACTGATAAGACTGACTGCTCGCTTTCGGCATAATTATCCATAAGATAATGTAGATTAAAATACCCGGCACCGCTGCACTCAATGATGAGACAATGAAGAATAGCAATCTCACCCATGTAGGTGACCAACCGACATATTCTGCAATGCCGCCCATTACGCCCGCTATCATTTTATTATTCTGTGACCGATGTAATTTTGCTAACTTAGCCAAATCAAATACCTCTCTTACAATTATTTATTTTACTTCTATTTTTATCACTGACATTTCTAACCGATTTTGTAGCTTTTTTTGTCTTCTTAACTTACCAATAAGTATAGCAATCATTTATATTCTATCTGTTGAGTATATAGACGTACTTTGTGAGTTTATGCTACTCAAGCTTACCGTAATCTGTCAAAACTCATCGTAAATAGCTGATTTTAAATAGTTATTTCAAATTGTTTCAAACTTAGCTTTGTTTCTCTAATATTACATGATTTGTTACAATTTCAAATGTTTATAGTCAAATAAATTGGATGTATCTCCTAACTCAATTTTTAAAATCACGAAATTATTTAGCATAATGATAGATTGATAACTATCTTGTTTTGATTTGATTTTAATCGAATAAGCCATTTATAAAATAAATTTTATTTACAATAACCTACCTGTAAATCGCTATAAACCTTTATACCATGCTGATAAATAATCTAAGTTTTAGATATTCTAGAAATAACACTCAGCGCATTAAAGCATCAATAAAATAAAAAACTAAGGAAGGCTATGAACGTTATGTACGAGTCAGGATTGATGATTGGACATTTTGAACCTCTACATTTAGGGCAAATGCGCAGCATATTGGACGCAGCAGGACAAGCAAAAACCCTTCACATCGTCATCATGGCGCATCCATCGCCGCATCCAAACTTCAAAATCACCTTGCAAGATAAAGCGCGTTGGTTACAAATGGCTTGTGCTGACTTACCTTTTATTCATATTCATACCACGGATGAAATTGAGCTACCGTTGCATGAAAATTTTGCTGACGTTAGCATTGATGTGGCTGCTAGTAATGCTAAGTTACAACGTTTGACAGAAGCGCTAACCTTGCCAGCTGAGACGGTATTATTTGTCGCAGAAAATCACCCGTTAGCACAGTCTGATGTTTGTAAGCAGCTAATCATGCAGGTAGTCACGACCCCGCTACAGCCTGAGTTTGATTCTTATGCCATCGCTTGCAATCCAGTCGCACATTGGTCAGCGATTCATCCGCAAGCACGTGCTGACTATACCAAGACAATCGCAATCGTCGGTGGTGAAAGCTCAGGTAAAACCACATTGGTACATAAGCTTGCCAATTATTACGGTGCCAGCTTCGCGCTTGAGATGGGACGGCTTTATGTCGGTACAGATCTAGGCGGTAGTGAGATTGGGCTACAATATAGTGACTACGGACCCATTGCTCTACATCATGCCCAAGCCATTCGCGATGCCGCAAGCGTAGCAACCGCGCCCGTCACCATTGTTGATACCGACTTTGTGACTACCCAAGCTTTCTGTGAAGAGTATGAAGGTCGTACGCATCCTTTTGTAGCAGCCTGTATTGATGAGTTTCGCTTAGACCATACCATTATGCTCGATAACAATGTGCCGTGGGTCGACGATGGGATGCGCTCATTAGGTGATCCTGACGCACGCGGGCGTTTTGAGCAGCGACTATTAGATATTTTTGCCCGTCATCATATTGAACCGCATGTGATTGATCAGCCCGATTATGATGCTCGTTACAAGCAAGCGTTGTTATTTATCGATCAATATATTTATGGTAAAGAGTCTTAAACTATATCAATAAGAAACATATCAATAAAAAGCAAAATGTAAAAAACTATACATTTATAATAATATTTTCAGTCAGTACTTTTAGTGAGTGCTTTATTAATAACAATACTACGACTGATGACCACTATTCATCTCATCTTTAGGAAAAAAACGATGCGCATTCAGCTACTAGATAACATCACTGGAAAATGGGCGATACAATGGATTGTAACTTGGTTCATTTGCGGTGTAATTGCGTTATCAGCAGGCTTTTGGCTAACCACTGAGCACAGTACCCTTGATTGGTTTTATTTAGCCGTGTCATTTATCGGATTAATTTGTGTGGTGTCATTATCGTTCCGCAAAAACATTCTGGGCAATGGCTTTGGAATGGCGGCTACCGCAGGGGAGTTTGTCGTGCAAGCAACGTCAGGCGCCGTTGGTCTGATGCTGGCACCGCTGTTTAACTTTTTCAGTCATCTTTATGGGCTTTTTTATTGGTCAAAGCATACGGATGCTGATGGTGATATGGTACCCAAATCTGCCAGCAGATGGATTTGGATACTGACGATTGCCTTTATAATCATCGGTTTGGCACTGTTTCCCACAGTAAATGATTTATTAGCAAACTATGGCTACGCTGTCGTTGAAGATGACAATAGTAAGTTTTTAGGCTTTATCTCTTTCTTCTGGATTAACGTCATCGCTTTTGTACTCTCTATCACTGCTCAAGCCGCAATGATTCTGCGCTATTCATTTAATTGGTGGTTATGGATTCTATCTAACTTCGTCTGGTTGACCGTAAACCTCATGTCGGGTAATTATATCTTTGCTATCCAGACGATGGTCTACCAAGTAAACTCGTTTGTTGGTCTGTATGAATGGTATCGCAGTGAGCAAAATTCTGTAGAATTACCAAAGCCTGCGCAATAATTAATAGTTATAAAGCGACTTATAAGACAGACAATATAAGAGGGTTTGACTGTGCGGTCTAACAGATAAAATGGCAGACTGCTCAAATTAGTGCTACAACTGGTAGTCGGCAGTAGATTGTTTCATTTATCTACTATCAACTATTTATTTACTAACAGGGAGGTTAGTATGTCTCGTTCTCAGCAAAAGCGGATGTCTAAACGTACACTTGAGCAGTGGCTCAGTGAGTATTCTGTCAGCCATCAAAACCTTGTCAATAAAAAAATCCATTGGTTATGCGTCCCCACTATTTTTGTCAGCCTGTTAGGTATGGGTATGTCACTGTCAGTGTGGTTTACCTTGGTAATGAGTGCTTTGGTATTATTATTTTATATGCGCTTATCAACGCCGTTGTTCTTAGCCATGGGTATGTTTATTCTCATCTGTCTTTCAGTAATGACCTTATTACCTTGGGGCTTTAAGATTTGGGCAGCTATTTTCGTAGTTGCTTGGATTGGACAGTTTATCGGTCATAAGATTGAAGGTAAAAAACCCTCTTTTTTTGAAGATTTACAGTTTTTACTCATTGGTCCAGCGTGGGTTGCAAATAGCCTCATGGGGCGTAGTAGAAAAGCTAGCGGATAATAGTTAAATCAGATAGTAGGAACTGGGATTATTTTTAAATCAGTACTTAATTAAATCAGTGCTTAATTAGATTAGTATTGAAAATACTATTTCATAAAAAAGTAGCACTTAATCAGATATTAAGTGCTGCTTTTTTATGAGTAATTACATACTACTGGTTTTTAACAAAAAAATAACCTATATTTTAATAAGCGCTATTTTATATTTAATCCAATGTCTGTACACCGCCACCATTCACAAAGATGGTTTGACCACTGACCCAAGTCGATATCGGTGCCGCAAAATACAACATAGCACCAGCGATATCATCAGCCTCGCCCAAACGTTTAATAGGCGTATTTGCGAGCATTTTCTTTTCAATCTCTGGTGTTAGTACCGTTTTCAACGCATCCGTACGTGTGGCACCAGGACCGACCGCATTAACGCGCACTTCAGGACCAAAGTCATGCGCTAAGTTTGCCACCATATGATTGACAGCCGCTTTTGAGCCTGCATAGCCACTCATATTTGGGCTTTTATTGATACTCGACATCGAAGTCGTGAATACAATCGAGCCATACCCTGACTCTTTCATATGCGGCGCGCACAATTGGCTTAAGCGCCAGCCACTAAAAACGTTTAATTCAAAATCACGTCGAATGTCGTCGACCGATGCTGTGGACGGGTTTTCACGACCGCCGCCACCGCCGCCCGCATTATTGATTAAGATGTTAACAGTGCCAAACTCAGCGATAACTTTGTCTACCATAGTGACCAAATCATCATCTTTTAAAATATTACACTCTACGGCAAGCGCTTTTACCCCAAGCGCCTCAATATCTTTTACCGCTGCTTGTGCATCTTCAAGTTTTAAATCAGCAATGGCAATGTTAGCACCCGCTTCTGCCAAACGTAGCGCTGTGGCTTTACCAATACCGTTGGCGCCGCCCGTCACAATGGCAACTTTACCTGATAAATCGAACAGTTCGTTAAATGCTTTATGTTGAAATTCTTGCATAATAATTCCTTAATATAGGTGTGCTCAGCTCGTTTACAGCACTATTAAATAGTATAAATAGATAGCTGCTAAAAATAGATGGCTAATACATGCGTTAATCTTATGATTAAGAAGGTGCCAATACGACCATTTTCAACGTGATTGTAATCTAAACGCTGACTAGAAATAATTATGCGCGGGATAGTCTATTTCAATGTGCTAAGTTCAGACACTTTTTGTAATGATTTATATTTGACCGACTATCATGCCACTATAGGCATTGTCATTAGCTACATATGCTGCTAACTGATTATTAACTCAAATTTCAGACATAAAAAAAGCTTCACTTCTTATGATAAGAAGTGAAGCTTTAGTGCTTTTACAAGCCATATTTGGAGCGGGAAAAGAGATTCGAACTCTCGACCCCAACCTTGGCAAGGTTATGCTCTACCACTGAGCTATTCCCGCATAAATCAATTCGTAAGTTACTTACTACTACGTCTCGATAGGCTGGCTATTTTAGCAAATATTCTGTGCATGTCAATAGTTTTTTTCAATCTTCCAATCAATGTCGCTGTTTTTAATCTGCTATCTCAACGATAATCTCTATAGACAATTGATTTCATAGTTTATTTTCGTAAAACCTATCAGAGCAATTATTTTCATAAATAACTCTCTAATCCCTTATTCTTTTCCTATCTATTAAAACTTGTTCTATTGTAATAGGTATCAAGCCATTAACTTTTAAGAGAATACTAACTTATGTGGTTGAAACCATTAAAAGCACGTTCCTTTTTTACCATTTCATAGCACTTACAATCCTACCTTCTATTGTTACTTTTACTCTATTGGTTTTAGATGGTTAACATTATTATACTTACGCCTAACAACAGTTCAGGTAGAATTTTACTGTTTCGGTAGATTGGTAGACGATGGTAAAACTTTAATAATAAGCTATCCTTTCATCTACTTCATTAATACTGGTTTTGTTTAACTTTATTTTTTCTATTTACAGCGAGGATGTTTATTATGAAAAAGCTACTTATTACCACCGTTATGGCGGCTTCATTGTCAGCACTGACTTTGACAGGTTGTACTAGCACGACCAGTACGGGTGCCGTTGGCGTTGATCGTCAGCAGCTGCTACTCGTATCAAGCGAGCAAGTATTACAGCTCTCAGCCCAGAGTTATAATAAAACCATACAAGAAGCACGAGCGAAACGTTTGCTTGATACCAACACCGCTCAGCTGAATCGCCTGAAAAAAATCTCTAATCGTTTGGTCGGTCAAGTTGGCGTCTATCGCCCTGATGCGGCAAAATGGCCATGGGAAGTACACACGATTAAATCTAACGAATTGAATGCGTTTGTTATGCCAGGTGGTAAAATCATGTTTTATACCGGCATTGTCGACCGTCTTAATTTAAGTGATGATGAGATCGCTGCGATTATGGGTCATGAGATGTCTCATGCCTTACGTGAGCATTCACGTGAACGCCTATCACGTCAGTACGCGACTCAAACCGGTATCGGTGTCGCTGCGAGTATTTTCGGTCTATCACAAGGTCAAGCTCAGCTTGCAAACGTCGCTGGAGACTTAGGTCTAAGCCGTCCTCATAGTCGTACCCAAGAAGCTGAGGCCGATCAAATCGGTCTTGAACTAATGGCGCGCGCTGGCTACAATCCGCAAGCTGCTGTTACTCTATGGCAAAAAATGCAACGCGCCAGCCAAGGTGAGCCACCACAGTTTTTAAGCACTCACCCAACCAGCGGTAACCGTATTGCACAAATACAATCTTTGCTGCCAAAAGTCATGCCTTTATACCAAAAAGCACGTCGTTAATGGCTGATGTCTAATCATTAAACTTGATTAAAGTAAATAATAGTAAGTAACAAAAGCAGAGCGCAGATTTTATATTGCGCTCTGCTTTTTTATGCTTTGAATAGATAGTTTAATACTAAGCTAGTTCTGCGCTGCATAAGATAGCTTAGAGATGAAGGTCTGCTATAATGGGCGCAATTCGTCAATTAAAATTGACTAAGCCGAATACTATATTTGGTATAAAACTATATTTAGTACAAGCATATAAGGATTGTTATGACTACGACACCTACCGCTGACGCCCTCAGTCATCAGCTACAAGAGTTACAACCACAGCATATGGAATTGGTTAATGAATCAATGAATCATGCCGGTTATTTTGACGGTAAAGAAAGTCACTTTAAACTCATCATTGTTAGCGATACCTTTGAAGGCAAGCGCTTAGTCGCGCGCCATCAGCTAATATACGATCGGGCGAATTCGTTACTGACTTCACAAGGTGGTCAAATACATGCGTTGGCTATCCATGCCTATACACCGGCAGAGTGGCAGGGTCAAAACCCTGAAAGCCCGTTATGCGCTGGAAAAAATATAACGTAGTGATTACTTCTATCATCAATCTCTTATTTAAGCTTGCGAGCTGTAACGGTAAAAGGAACGTTGTTTTATGAAGCATTTACACATGTTGATGGCAGTAATCGTTATTGTGTTATTTTTATACCAAAGCTATTTGATTTTAAGCACTAACAAACAGACGCCACGCGTCATTAAAATATCCAATCATATCGTTTATGCGCTAGTGTTACTTTCAGGCGCATGGATGCTGTTTCAACTGCTCAATGCTAATGCACCTGTACAATGGGTCATTGCAAAAATGGTTTTATTTGTAGCAGCGATCAGCGCCAGTATCAAAGCCTTTAATAACAGTGCAACACCTAGCCAAAGAAAAACCGGTATTCTTATTGCTGCTGCGGCTTATGTGGGCATTGTAGTACTTGCCTTTGCTAAGCCGGGCAATTTATTTTGATAACCGTTTAGCATAAATTGCGCACCAATAGTTATGGTGCTCCGATAATATTTCGGTTGCAAAATATTAAATAATTGCTATGTTTTTCAATATCTTAATTACGTTATTTTTGCTATCTTAAATAAATACCAATACGATAACTTAGCCTAATGGAGTCATTATGAAAACGCTTACTGCAGCAACCCTACTGGCAACAGTTGGCATTTTTGCTCTCTCAGGCTGTGCCACTACGGGTAATATTACCCCGCAATATGTACCGCCTAGCACCTATCAAAACTACGATTGCCAAGCATTGAATCAAGAATATATTCGTGTCAATAATTATGTGAACGCTGCACGTAACGAGCAATCTACCTTATCCGCATCAGGGGTCGGTGTTGGGATATCCGCAGGTCGTTGGGGCATCTCGCCTAATATCAGCTTTGGCGTCGGTCAGAGTAACAACACTAAAGCTCGCGATGCTAAGTTATCGCGTCTGTACGGAGAACGTGATGCTATTATCCAATCAGCGCGTATCCAGCGTTGTAGCTTTGCCAATGGTATTAAGATTTATGGTGAATAAGCCGATAGCGCAATTGCTTTAACCCATAAACCTTTAGTTTGAAAAAAGCCAATACGCGATAAACGTATTGGCTTTTTATTGCTTACTCTAAGTTAATTAATTTTATGAAAATATACTTATATTTCTTAAAATTATTTGAGACTTTGCACCCACTGTACAATTTGGTTGCTTGGTAACGCACCTGACTGACGTGCAACTTCTTTACCGTTTCTAAAGGCGACCATCGTCGGTAAACTGCGAATATTATATGGCGCAGCCGCTTGCTCATATTTATCTGTCTGTATTTTAGCAAATACTACTTGTGGTAGCTGACTGGCGGCCGTTTTAAATTCAGGCACCATCATAAGGCAAGGCTGACACCAACTTGCCCAAAAATCTACCACAGTCAGTACATCATTTTTTTGAATGACCTTATTAACCGTTTGCGCATTCAGTTCATGCGGCGTTCCAGTCAATAGAGGTTTAGCACATTTGCCACAATTTGGCGCTGCATTGAGTCGTTCAGCTGGCACGCGATTGGTCGTTTGGCAATGTGGACAGACGACATGATAGTCCTTTTTCTCTTCACTCATAATATTACTCCTATAATGACGATGATAGTCGCGTTTATTTGATAGGTTTGTTTAATAGTTGATCTGTATAATGGTTAGTGCGCCCAACCGCTGTATATATAAGTCATCAGCCGTGGACCAGATAAATACCCTGTGCTCAGTTCTCCGATAATAAAACCGCTCACTTTGATGAGCGCTGGAATATCGCGATTTAGGTGACAGCCACCCGTCATGGGCTTCCACAAAGGCGTTAATCGGTGTTGCCAACGTTCGACCGAAGGATCTGGAGCTAGACCATGTTCACAGAATAGCAGTCGGCCTTCAGGCTTGAGTAGTCGCCTCATTTCCTGAAGCGCCGATAACGGGTTAATGATGCTACACAGGGTAAAAGTCATCACAATGGTATCAAAGCGAGCTGTCTCGGCATGAATACCTTTAACATCCACTGCCACCATCTCAACAGAAATATTAATAGCGGCCGCTCGCTGACGTGCTAGAGCTTGCATTTGGGCAGCTGGATCGACACCGACAATAGAAGAAACCTTTTTGGGATCGTAAAACGGTAAGTTAAGACCGCTACCGATACCAATTTCTAGGACGTCGCCTATTGCTTGCGGTACGACTCTCGATCGCGCCTTCATCACCCCGCCCGTGCCACAGGCAAGATCAATCATTTTTGGCAATATGTAGCGCTCATACGGATTCATAGCTTTCTCCATTTACCGTCATTCGACGCTGCATTTAGCCTAGTAACTGGTACGTAATTGACTGCTTGGCTACGCGAGCATAGTGATGCTTTTGTCGCTTTTTTCACTCATGATATGACTTATATCTTAACAGAATCTATTTTAAAAGGGCTAATAGCACTTTGCACTATTGACCCTTTTATGACTTTAGCATTAAACAGAATTAATATTATAAATTTTAAGATTTAAAGCTTACAGGTATTGGTACCCAACATTTTATAGAGTGGGCAGAAACGAAATAAGCCCGTTAATAGCGGAACCAAGCCGACGACTCCCCACCAGCTTTGATAATAAACACCAACCGCAATAATGATGACACCGGCAATAACACGGAGCATGCGATCAGTACTACCAATATTAATATTCATAATTGATTCCTTAACAATAGTAAAAAATAACAGTGATGTTAATAAGTAAGCTACCGATAAGCCAACCACGCATTAAAAAACGGACTACATATAGTCAATCCCACTTAAAAGTGTTATAAACTAATTATCAAATCTAATTGTTATTATAAAGACCATGACTTACTCACTAGATTTTCGTAGACAAGTTCTCAAAAGTATAGATGACGGCATGACCT